>CAIOJL010000207.1 GCA_903858595.1 uncultured Spartobacteria bacterium
CAATCAGGGGAGAGTGTGATCTCGAGTAGCTTTTTGTTGATTTCCGAAAACTCAGGAAGGCCGGGCCTGGTGGCCATGACATAGAAGAGGACTTTGGAGCGAACAATGGAGAGCATAAAGTGCCCGGGGAATTGGTTCATGGCTATATAACTCAGCGGTGTGGCATCACCCCCGAAGGCCGTGATTTCACCCCTATCAAGGGCAGCTAAACCCTCCTCTGGGCTGGAATACTCCATGACCGGAAGCCCCCTTTCACGAAGAGTAAGATCCAGAGATGAGCCCTTGAATGCACCCGTCCGGTAATGAACTAAATCCTCGATCTGAAAAACCTTTGAACTCGTATTGGCCGCTGTGATTGCTGAGGCAACAGCCCCTGTGAAGATGGCAACAAAACAGATGCCCAAAACAGCCAGAAGATACGTGAGAAATCGTCCGAGGGGCGAAAGCCGCAGGGCCACGTCATACTCCAAGCACAGCAGGTTCAACGCAGAGAACCAAAGTGCATGGAAAAACTTGCCGTCTGGCTTGTCTGCGAAGTGCCCCTCTTCGGTCCGTCTCTCGATGATGACGATCACGATGCTGAACACGACGATGATACCCCCAACGATCAGCAGGATCGTTAAAATGCCCCCATCGATCAGATTTTGATAAAATGAACCCAATTGCTGAAAGAGTGACGTGCTCTTTGTCTGCACTGCGGCGTAACTGAAGAAGTATGGCGCCGTGTAGTCCACCAGTCTAACCCCCTTGGCGACCATCGACACTGCGGGAGTCAGATCACAGGCACCGGCGTTAAGCTTCTCATAAACTTCACCAAGCGACACCTCGACATACTCGTAAGGAAGGTGCAGTTCCTCGGCAATCTCTTCCCAAAGCTCGATTCCAATGCCGTTCCACACCCCTTGTTCCGTCTTGAAGGTGTAGGGGGGTCGCTCAAAGACCGCAATGCGAAGCTTGCGAGAAGTCTCTGCAGGCACCGAAACAACCGGACTGGTATCAGCACCCTTGGCAAGAAATGGAAAAAAATGCATTACTCTCAGTCATCGTTACTTACCACCTTGAAGCACTCCGTCTTCATCTCCGCAACAGGCTGCATCCCGACCGCTCGTAATAAAATGATCGCGGGGGCATCGTTGGAACCATACCTTCATTGACCTTCACCCCAATCAACACATGAACATCCACGCCACGATCCGATTCCCACTCCACAAGGCCACTCGCACCATGATGTTTGCCCTTGCCTCCATCGCCCTGACTGTTGCCGCAAACGCATCAGAAGTCCCTAGCCCCACACTCAAGGCTGCGAACGAGGGCTTCTACAGCGCACTAAACACTATGTTCACCGGCAAGATCGATCCGATGCTCGCACTGTGGTCGCACGGCAAAGATGTTGCCTACCTCGGCCCCGACGGCCGGTTCCTGACCGGCTGGAAAAGCGTGAAGGCCGACTGGAACCAGCAGGCCTCCATGAAACTTGGAGGAAAAGCAGTTCCCTCCAATATCAGTTATTTCATGCTGCCCGGAAGCGGGATCGCCGTGGTTCAGGACGTCGAGCATATCACCACGGACAAGGGCCTGAAACTCTCGATACGTGCGACCAATGTCTACCGTATGAAAGACGGAGCTTGGAAAATGGTCAGCCATCACACCGACAAACTCCCCGCCGTACTCAAGTAGTCACGACAGCAGTGTGGGAACGGCAACAGGATCCGCGACATGAGTGTCGTCTACCGCTCACTTTGCCGCAGCACCCAGGAACCCCTCTATAAGCAAGGGCTTGGGCGGTGATAGGGCCGGTCGCGTATTGAAAGTCATAATATGATGAAAGCACCATCCGATAATAACCATTCGCACTCCGCTAATTCGGCGACAAGAATCCTGATCGCCAGCCTAGCCGGGACGACGATCGAGTTCTTTGATTTCTACATCTATGCAACTGCGGCAGTCCTCGTCTTTCCGAAGCTCTTCTTCCCGTCCAGCGACGCGACTGCCGCAACGCTG
>CAIOJL010000208.1 GCA_903858595.1 uncultured Spartobacteria bacterium
AGAGGATGTAGCGGCCAGAGTTCATGGCCGAGTATCCTCAAAAACCGCCGTTCAAAGTTCAAATGCGTGGCATCCATTTTGGATCGCAAATCACTCATCTTGAAGTATCAACAAAAACCAATCACCCTCTCAACCGGACACTAGTGGGGTCGCCCCAAGGGGCGGGGAATTTACCCTCATGTGATTAAAGCTTTTTCTCCTCCATTACCTCTCGGATCACGGCCAAGGTCTCGCGGAGATTTCTCTCCAAGGTGAACTCCGATGCGAGCGCTGAGCAGTCCAAGCGGGTCTGACCAGATCTGGATGGGTCACTCACGATACCGAACCATTTGCGAAGAGCTGCATCCAGCGCGGCAATGTCGGAAGGTTCGCTGATCACCTCGCCATGCACTCCCGGAGTCATAATTTCTGAAACTCCATTTGCAGCTGTGGTGATCACCGGAAGACCCGCGCTCATGGCCTCCAGCGTAGCCAGAGGGAAGGGATCGAAGATCGTCGGGAAGAGAATAAGATCGGCGGCGTCGTAAACAGTGGTCATCTTTTGCACCCCTCCGAGGAAGCGTGCCGAGGGCGAGGCGTAGCGCTTTTGCGATCCGGAGCCGGCAACAAGGAGCTTCATCCTCGGATCATTCAGTCCCTCCACAGTCCTGATGGAAAATCGAAGTCCCTTCCGCTCCCATCCCGTTCCGACAAAGAGGGCGACCTTCTCCTCCGTAGGAATGCCTAATTCTTTACGGGCAAGAGCCCGTTCCTCGGAAGTGGTGGCCGAGCGCTTAGGCACACCGTTCCGGATCAAGGTGATTTGCTCCTCCGGATAACCATAGAGAGCGCTGATCTCGCCGCTGATCTTGTGAGATAGGGAGATCACTCGCCTAGTTTTCTCCGGAGTGAAGAGTTGCCTTTCAAGGCGCAGCTTCTCTCGGTGCTTCGAACTGATTTTTTGAAAGAACCGGGCCCAGAGCCCGATGTGTCGGGAGCGCTGTTCAAGCCATGCTGCATGAAGACCCTCATCAGTCCTGTAGAGATCGCAACCCGGCACTTTCTCCACGGAAAGAATCAAATCGAACCGGTTGTCAGGAGAGGCCTTTTGCCTTGTTACCTCGGCACTGTACTGGGAGAGGCTACCTCCCTTGCAGCGAATGATCTCTCCACCCGGCCATTCAGCCTTAGGCCATTCCGAGGTTCCCAGCAGAACGACCCGATGCCCCTCCCCTCTCAATCCTTCGGCTAATCCCTTGAGATAAGCCTCAACTCCACCAGTCGGGGAATATCCGCGTCGCAGGAAACCGATGGTTAATTGGGAATCGGCCATTGGGTATAGGGCATCGGGGATAGGGAAGACAAAGGCATCATTCTCAAACTAACCGCCCTGATCAACTCCTCCCTATAACCTATTACCAATTTGTACTCGCTTGATTCCCACAAGGTACGCCCTACGGGTCCATCTTCGTGACGATAACTCTCCTTTCCCAAAGGCTGTTTTCCGATAACCCATCACCAATTCCCCATAACCTATTTTGGACTCTTCTCGCTATTCCATGACATACTATGACTACCGAGATGAGCCCTCTCAGCGTAAATAAAAAATCTCTTCATGATCGGGAAGAGGCAGACCCCCTCGCTCAGGAGTTCCTCGAGTATCTGTGTGATGGGAAGAACTACTCTCCCCAGACGCTCCGCTCCTACAAGCAGGCGCTCGGGCAGTTCCGAGCCTTCCGTCCCACGCTGGCATGGACCGAGGCAACGGCCGATGATTTCCGAGCCTACCTCTTCGACCTGATGAAGCGGAACCGCTCCCGTTCCACGATCCGTCTCTCCTTCGCGGCGCTCCGTAGCTTCTACAACTACCTCACGGATCGAAACGTGATTCCCTCCAATGTCCTGAAACTCGTTTCTCTCCCAAAGCTGGAGAAAAAGCTCCCCCAGTTCCTGACCGTGCCCCAGGTGAGTGCCTTGATGGATCAGCCTGCGAGCAGAAAGAAATCCAAGCAGGCCCCCGAGTGGATGGCGGCCCGCGATGCGGCGATCCTAGAGCTCTTTTACTCCTCCGGCCTGCGTCTTGCAGAATTAGCAGATCTTGATGTCCGTGATCTCGACCCGATCGGGGAGACCGTTCGCGTCATGGGCAAGGGCTCCAGAGAGAGAATCGTGCCCGTGGGAGCCCTCGCCCTAGAGGCACTCTCGCACTACCGCCATCAGGCAAATGTTCAGACTGGCCCTCTCTTCCTCAATAAGAGCCGCAAACGCCTTGGCCATCGCTCGATCTGGCTCCTTCTCAAGACCTATGTCCGAGAGGCAGGCCTCCCCGCCTCTCTGAGTCCCCATAAGCTACGCCACTCCTTCGCCACCCATCTCCTCGACAACGGAGCCGACCTGCGCAGCGTGCAGTCCCTCCTAGGCCATGCCAGCCTGACGACCACGCAGATCTACACCCATGTGACCACCGAGCGACTCAAGCGGGCCTATGACGCCGCTCACCCCCGCGCGTAGCGCGGAGATAGGTAATCGGGGATGGGTTATAGGATCTAGGGAATAGGGGACGGAAATACTTAGCCGTGGGAGCCGCTTGAATAGACCATCGGTTAAGTCGTCTTTACTTATGAGATATGATAATTTTTCTCGTCTGATAAATGCTTTCGTATAAAATACATACCTTACTCTTAAAAAACCCGTGCAGTTCCGTTCGATACCACTTCAATACCCCTGCTAAGCGTTGATATATAACGATCTTATCGATCGTTTTGTTTCCCTATCACCAATTGCCAATTCCCTATCACCTAAAGAGACCATGAGCACCGAAACCACCCCAAAGCCTCTCGCCGTCAACGAGACGATGAAGATCAACTCCCACCATCTGCGTGGGCAGATCGCCGCTGACCTTGCCGATACCTCTACGGGGAATATCAGCGAGGAGAGCAACCAGCTCGGAAAATTCCATGGTCTCTACATGCAGGATGACCGCGACCTTCGCAACACACTCAAGAAAGAAGGTAAGGAGAAGGCTTTCGCCTTCATGCTCCGCGTCCGACTTGCCGGCGGCAAGGCCACGCCAAAACAGTGGATTGTCCTCGATAAGCTGGCCGATGCCGTTGCCTCCCCCTCACTGCGACTAACGACGCGCCAGACCTTCCAGTTCCACGGCGTCCTCAAGGGGAACGTGAAGAAACTCATTAAAGGAATGAACCAGGTCCTACTCGACTCGATCGCTGCATGCGGCGACGTGAACCGCAATGTCATGGCGCCACCAAATCCCGAACGCTCGGAGATCCTCCAACAAGTCTATGAGGATGCGGCGAACTGGAGCAACTATGCCCTCCCCAAGACCCGTGCCTATCATGAGATCTATCTAGACGAGGAACTCGTTGCTGGGGGCGAACCCGAGATTGAGCCGATGTATGGAGACACCTATCTCCCACGCAAATTCAAGACCGGCTTCGCAATTCCCCCTTCCAATGACGTCGATGTCTTCTCCCAAGACTTGGGCTACATCGCGATCGTCGAAAATGGAAAACTCGTCGGTTACAATTTGACCGTCGGAGGCGGTCTCGGCATGAGTCATGGCAATGCCGAGACTTTCCCTCGCCTGGCAGATCTCCTCGGCTTCATTCCTGCAGACAAGGTGAACGAGGTCGGCTCTGCTGTCCTCACAACCCAGCGTGATTTTGGCGACCGTACCAACCGCAAGCACGCGCGCCTCAAGTACACGATTCAAGATCGTGGTATCGAGTGGTTCCGCGGGGAGGTCCAGAAGCGCATTAGCTTCCAGCTTGAGGCTGCCCGCCCATTCCACTTCACCACCATCGAGGATCCCTTTGGCTGGCACGAGTGTTCTGACGGCACATGGTTCTACGGCCTCCACATCCTGAGTGGCCGCATCAAGGATACTCCGGGTTGGCCTATGAAGACAGCCCTGCGCGAGATCGCCGAGATCCACGAGGGAGACTTCCGCCTCACCCCGTCGCAAAACGTCACCATCTCCGGCGTCAGTGCGCCTAAGAAGATAGAAATCCAGGCAATCCTTGAGAAGCATGGTCTCTCCCATGAGAACGACCGCTCCGGCCTCCGTCTGAACGCACTTTCCTGCGTTGCACTTCCGACATGCGGACTCGCCCTCGCGGAGAGCGAGCGTGACCTCCCATCGATCCTGGGCAAATTCGAGAATGTCCTCGATGAAGCAGGACTGCGCGACGACGCGATCAGCCTACGTATCACCGGATGTCCCAATGGCTGCTGCCGTCCCTACCTAGCGGAGATCGGTTTCGTCGGTAAGGCTCCCGGTAAGTACGCACTCTACTTGGGAGCGAAGTACAACGGCACCCGACTCAATCGCCTCTTCTCGCCGAGCATCACGATCGATGACGCCGTGACCCGGCTCACCCCGATCATCAAGCGCTTTGCCATGGAGCGAGTGAACGGAGAGGGATTCGGCGACTTCTGCGATAGGGAGATTCTTCCCGCGGATGCCACCTTCCATAGCGTCGGAACGCCCAAGAACAGCTTGGCTGCCTGATCAGAGTGACCGCATCAGTGAAGGTTTCCAATGATCAGATCGCTGCTTGGAACTCCGAGCTCCGAGACAAAAGCCCATTGGAAATTACCCGATGGGCGATTGCCCTTGCCAAGGAGTCTAAAGGCCAGGCCATCGTCTCGACGAACTTCCGTCCCTACGAAGCAGTGGTGCTTTATTTAGCGACGCAGGCGCAGTCGGACATACCCGTCCTTTGGGTTGATCATGGCTATAATCGCCCAGCCACCTACAAGCACGCCGAGCAGCTGAAGCATCTGCTTGGCTTGAACCTGAAAGCCTACCTTCCAAAAATCACTCCAGCTCACCGGGATGCTGTCGATGGAACGATTCCTACCCCTGAGGATGAAGAAGGTCTCAAGAAGTTCAGTGCTGTGATGAAGCTCGAGCCGTTCCAGCGGGGCATGCGAGAGCTCGCACCGATGATTTGGATCACGGCCCTACGCAAGCTCCAGAACCCGAACCGCGCGGAACTCGATATCGTCTCGGCCGACGCGAACTTCGGATCGCTCAAGATCAGTCCCGTTTTTTACCTCTCCGATACGGAAATGGAGGACTACCTGGCGGAGCACAAACTCCCCAACGAGTGGGACTACTTTGATCCCGCAAAAGCTGATGAAAAACGTGAATGCGGACTTCATGCGGGGTGGGGAAAATCGGCAATAGGGAATGGGTAATAGGGCAACCACATGAGTGAACCTTTTGAAAATTCGGAAGCCTGGAAGTCCGCACGAGTGCTGAGTAATCAGGTTTATTCGCTATGCAGACGCTCGCCCCTTTCAAAGGACTTCGGCCTCTGCGATCAGCTGCAGCGCGCCGCTATATCCGTAATGAATAATCTGGCTGAAGGATGGGAAACCCTTCACATCGCGGAAAAGCGTCAAGCCTACAACTATGCACGACGCTCCTGCGGTGAAGTTCGATCGATGAGCTATCTGCTACTAGATAACAAATTCATTTTGGTATCAGAACAAAACGAACTTCTCCAACTCTGCATCAAGACTGGAAAACTGATCTCCGGACTCATGCGATCTCACCGCTCACGGAGTTAATCCCCATTACCCATCCCCAATCACCTATTACCCATACGATGAAATCGTATCATCTCGATCACTTGGATTACCTCGAAACGGAGGCTATCCACATCATGCGTGAGGTTGCGGCGGAGTTTGAACGCCCTGCCATCCTCTTCTCGGGAGGCAAGGACTCAATCTGCCTCCTCCGTCTCGCCGAGAAAGCCTTCCGCCCTTCCGACATTCCCCTCCCCTTTCTGAACGTCGCGACAGGTCATGAGTTCCCCGAGCTCCTGGAATTCCGCGACCGGCGAGCCAGGGAACTGAATGCCAAGTTGATCGTTCGTACCGTGGACGAGGCCCTGGAAAAGGGAACTGCAGTGCAGGCACCCGGACAGATCAGCCGTAATCAGCTCCAGATTCCTGTCCTCCTAGGGGCGATCGAGGAGTTCCGCTTCGATTGCTGCATCGGCGGCGCCCGCCGCGACGAGGAAAAAGCCCGCGCCAAGGAGCGCTTCTTCAGCTTCCGCGATAGCTTCGGCCAATGGGATCCCAAGAACCAGCGACCCGAGATCTGGAACCTCTACAACGGTCGCCTGAATCCGGGTGAGAACATGCGTGTGTTTCCTCTCTCCAACTGGACCGAGATGGACGTCTGGGAATACATCAAGCGTGAGAAACTGGAGGTCCCCTCCATCTACTTTAGTCACCAGCGCCGCTGCGTCCGTCGGGGAGGCCAATGGGTTCCTGATACAGAGCTGATGCCGGCAAAGGCAAACGAAGAAGTGAAGGAGCTGATCGTTCGTGTCCGCACCATAGGCGACATCATCAGCACCGGTTGCGTAGAATCCCCCGCCTCCAACTACGATGACATCATCGCCGAGATCGCTGCAGCACGTGTCACCGAGCGTGGATCCCGCGCCGATGACCGCGTCTCGGAGGCGGCCATGGAAGACCGCAAGAAGGCTGGGTATTTCTAAGAAGTTAAAAAAGTGATGAGTTAAAAGGTTAGAGCGAAGACCGATCTACATATTCACGACACTCACGCTTTTTTTCACTCTTCAACCCTCTAACATTTTAACTCTTCACTTATGTCTTCTAACTCTCATCCAGTAGACCTCTTAAGATTCAACACCTGCGGATCTGTTGACGATGGTAAGTCGACCTTGATCGGCCGTCTTCTCTACGACTCCAAGTCCCTCATGGAGGACCAGATCGAGGCCCTCGAGCGCTCCGCCGACATCACAGGCGGAGGACAAATCAACCTCGCCAACCTCACCGATGGTCTGCGCGCCGAGCGTGAGCAGGGAATTACCATCGATGTCGCCTACCGCTACTTTGCGACTCCGCACCGCAAGTTCATCATCGCCGATACACCGGGCCATGTGCAGTACACGCGCAACATGGTCACCGGGGCCTCAACAGCAAACCTCTCGATCATCCTAATCGACGCACGTCAGGGCGTTATCGAGCAGAGCCGTCGTCATGCGATCATCGCTTCCCTTTTGCGCATCCCACACCTCGTCGTCGCCATCAACAAGATGGACCTGGTTGACTGGAGCGAGGAACGCTTTCTCGAAATCAAAAATCAGTTAGAGGAGTTTCTTCCGCGTCTCGACATCAAGGATGTGAAGTTCATCCCGGTAAGCGCTTTGCAGGGGGACAACATCGTCACCCTCTCTGCTCATACCCCATGGTATCCAGGACCGACGCTGCTGGGTCATCTCGAGACCGTGCACATTGCCAGCGACTGGAACCTCTCGAACTTCCGTTTCCCCGTGCAGTGGGTAAACCGCCCGAATAATCCCACTGATCAGACACTGCATGATTTCCGCGGTCTGAGTGGTCAGATCGCAGGAGGGATCGTTCGGGTCGGGCAGAAGGTAATGATTCTACCAAGCGGCTTCAGCTCCACCATCAAGCAGATCTGGACCCTGGATGCTCTTCAAGAGGAGGCCTTCAGCCCACAGTCTGTGACGCTAGTTCTCGAGCATGACCTCGATATCAGCCGTGGCGATGTGATCGTGGATGCTGAGGATCTACCCGGAGCTTCCTCGGATCTCCATGCCAAGATCTGCTGGATGAATCCGCGCCCACTTACGCCCGGCAAGCAGTACCTCCTAAAGCACACGAACCAGACAGTGAAGGCTGCGGTGACCTCCATCGAACACCGAATCAATATCTCCACTCTTGAGAAGGAAGATGGCATCACAGAACTCGCCATGAACGACCTCGGCGAGATCCGACTGAAGACCGCAAAACCGCTGATCTACGACGGCTACGCGATGAACCGCCTTACTGGATCCTTTATCCTCATTGAACCCGGAACCAACGCCACAGTAGCCGCAGGAATGCTCTTGCCTCCCACCGAGGTCGCCCGCCCCGAATACCGCGACTTCGCGATCTAGTGAAGCGCTGAATAAATCGCATAGAGGCCGTTGCGGGAAGCCGTAGCGGATGCGAAGCAACGACCGGGTACGCCATGGGCCGCACAAGCCAACCGTCCCAATAGATGTTTTGGCGCGCATCCTCATGCGGGCTGTAAGCGCGAAGCCAACACAGCCTCCGGCTCTATTATCTCCGC
>CAIOJL010000209.1 GCA_903858595.1 uncultured Spartobacteria bacterium
GGTGGTTTGAAACCCCTTGCCGTGTGTATCCCGTGGATATACACTGAGACCATGACAACGACTCTGCAGGCATGGGGAAACAGTCAAGGTGTACGCATTCCTAAAGCTCTGCTCGCGGCTTTGCATCTGAAAAAAGGGATGCGTCTCGAACTGGATCTCTCCCCCAAAAAGGATGCCATTATCGTGAAACCGGCAGGAGATGCGGTTTCACCACGAGGCAGGCACCGAATCGAGGATCTGGTCTCGAAGATGCCACGAAACTACAAGGCAAAGGAATTCTTTGGCGATGCGATCGGAGGAGAGGTCTGGTAAATGGCTGTTTATATCCCCAAGCAGGGAGATTTGGTGATGTCGGACTTTGACCCTCAGTCCGGGCATGAGCAGAGAGGCAGGCGACCGGCGTTGGTCCTCAGCAAAGAGGCATTTAATAGAAGCACTGGTATGGCAATTTGCTGTCCGATTACGAATACAGACCGGAAGATTCCGCTTCATGTGAAGGTGACGAATCGATGCTCGTTGACCGGTTTTGTGATGTGCGATCAGGTAAAGTCCCTGGATTTTCGAGCGCGCCGGATGAAGCTTATTGAGACTGCTCCACGGGAGCTGATCAATGATGTGTTGGCCATCCTTGACGCCGTGCTTTTTTAGGACTCTTCGTCATGCTGAGTGGGCTACCGGGGAATCTTACCGCCGCCCTTGCTCCTGAGGGGGATCGGGGGAAGCGTTGTTGGTTGCAGGTTCTTGGTTCTTTGTTCCCCAATGGGCTTGTCCCGTTGGAGGTGGAGTCCTGATCGTCACAGGTGACGCTGGACTCAAAACTTCCTTCCCATGGGATAAGCCCATGGGGCCGGGGGAACTGTAACTAGTAACTAGGAGCCAACTGCAGGATAATCCTTGATTTATGATAAGCACGGATTAGATTGATTCCGTGATTACTACAGTTACCAGGAAAAACATGATTTCCGTGCCGGCGGAGCTTGCCCGCCTTTTTGATATTACCCCAGGCTGCAAACTGGATTGGGAACCAGGTGCAAAGAAGAAGGAGATCCGTGTTCGCGTAATTCCAAAGCGGGGGGATCTGGCGAGGGAGTTGCGTGGAGGTGGTCTTAACTATTCACCCGAGAGAAAGGCTGTCGAGGAGTTGGTTCAGGAAAGGGCATTGGAAGGATGAAGTACCTTCTCGATACGTCGGCTCTTATTGCGCACTTCCGCGATGAGGAAGGTGCGGAGAAGTTGCAGGATTTGTTTGATTCCAAGGAGGCACAGGTGCTTATTGCCAGCGTTTCGCTGCCTGAGTTTGCTCGAAGGTTGAGGGAGTTGGGGATGTCCGAACAAGAATCCCTGCACGTTTTGGATCAATACCTTCTGGTTTTGGAGGAGGTGGTTCCCGTGGATGGGACAGTGGCCCGAGGTGCCTTTGAGATCCTTTGTAAGAGTTCAGAACGACTGCCTCTGATAGATTCGCTGATCGCGGCCGCAGCACGCTCCTCGGATGCAATTCTGATCCATCGGGATCGGCATATGCGGGCAATTCCAGCTTCCATGCTTACTCAGTTGGATTTAGAAGGTGGAAAGGCTGAAGACTGAAGGGAAATGGGGATCGGGGGAGGAGGTTGTTGGTTGCAGGTTCTTGGTTTTTTACTCCCCAATGGGCTTGTCCCGTTGGAGGTGGAGTCCTGATCGTCACAGGTGACGCTGGACTCAAAACTTCCTTTCTATGGGACAAGCCCATGGGGGCGGGTGGAAGGCTTGCCTGCGTGCGCTGTCGGGCATATTTTGACCTCATGAGGCTTTCCTTTCCCCAAGCTGTCGTCACTCGACCCTAGTCTCTCGACGGAATCATTCCATGCTCCGCGTTGCCATTCTCTTCGATAACTTCGGGCCGTATCATCTTGCATGTGTTCGGCTATCCATTTCTTGATATAAGCAATCACATGCTTACTCCTTGGAAAAAAAAGCTCTGGGGCGATTACAAAGCCTGCTTGGAATACATTGACCAACTAGATGGACTGAGTGATCAAGAAATCGAGGAGATCCAACTTCAGAGGCTTCAAGAGGTATGGAAGGACTGTGTTGTTGATGTCCCTTATTATAGGGATCTTGTGAAAAACAAGATGGCTCCAAGTCAGATTCTGAGTTGGGAAGATTTCCAAAAGATTCCAGAACTAACCCGTAATATACTTCAGGAGCGTCCCCATGATTTTGTGAGGATATCAAGTTCTCCAGACTTGATGAGGATGACGGGAGGGTCTACGGGCACTCCTGTCAGATTTGGAGTTTGGAAAAAAGAGGATCAAATTCTTCGTCGGTTGAAGTTGTCGCTCTGGAGCAGGGCGGGATACACGCCGGATTCGAAAATCTTTCTGATATGGGGCCATGCACATCTTCTCGGCAAGGGAGTCAAAAGATACGTGAACCATGTCATCAGAAAAGCCAAGGATCGCCTTATAGGATACCGAAGATATGATGCCTATTCACTGAGTCCGGAGATCTGTCAGAAAATGGCTCGTGATCTGATCCGATATCGTCCTGACGGGATTATTGGATATGCTTCTGCAATCGACTATTTTCTGCGCTCCACGGAGAATCATCATAAGGAATTCTCGAAGCTGAATATAAAGTTTGTGCAGAGTGCAGGTGAACTTCCTCCGAGGGAGGACAGCTTTTCACTCATGGAAAATGCATTTAAGTGCCCAGTGCTCCAGGAATATGCCGGCGTCGATTTTGGTCAGGTCGGTTTTAAGGTTGGGATGGACCAACCATTTCAGATCTTTTCAGACTTCCATATTGTCGAAGCCCATCCACGCCCCGGCGGCGATGGGATCTTTGACCTTGGTGTCACGACCTTGTACAAAAGGTACACTCCATTGATAAAATATAGAAATGGGGACTCTATTTCGGAACCTTTGTTTTTCTCAAATCGATCGCTCAAATCATTTGGCAAGCTGCAAGGTCGTCAACATGAAACGGTGGAACTTCATGGAGGAGGTAGTGTTCATAGTATGGCGTTCCTCCATTGTATTCACCAAGAGTCCTCCGTAATAAATATACAACTCCATTTGTACGATTCAGGACCGAAACTTATGCTGGCCACAAATAGTGAGTATAATCGGGCTGTGGAGTTGAGGATTAGAGCGAGACTGAAGCAGGTTTCGTCGGAACTAGAAAATATGCCGTTTGAGATTTCGAATGATGTAGAGGTTACGGTGGCAGGCAAAAGGAAATGGTTGCAAGATCACAGAACTTCAAAGGGGTTGTGATGTTATGAAACTACTGGATACCGAGGTAGCCATCGTATTTTGGAGGCTTGGTCCTTACCACCATGCGCGGCTTAATGCTACGGGGCGCTTGCTTACAGTAACAGGGTTAGAGGCATGCGGGATTGAGAAGACGTACGCCTGGAATAAAGTGGAGGGGGCAGAGAGCTTCACTAGAATTACTCTTACGGAAAGATTCCAGCCAACTAGGGAATGGAGGGAGGAACTTCGCATCAAAATGGCCGAGGAGCTTGATCGTATCAGACCCTCTGTATTGGTAGTTCCTGGATGGAGTATGGCCGATGCATTGGCTGCTATGGATTGGGCATTCCGAAGGCAAATTCCAATAGTCTGTATGTCTGAATCCACAGCGTGGGATGAGAAACGCAATCCGATCAAGGAATGGGTGAAGCGGCGGATCATCGAGCTCTTCTCTGCCGCGCTGGTTGGCGGCACTCCTCATCGCGACTACATGGAGGAGCTAGGGATGCCCTCGAATCGGATCCTTCTCGGATATGATGCTATCGATAACGATTATTTTGAAACAAAGACTGATGAGGTTCAAAACTCAGGTTTCAAGTATCAGGCTTCAGGTTTCGCTCTCTCAAAGCCTTACTTCCTTGCGTCGGCGCGATTTATCGAAAAGAAGAATCTCTTCCGATTACTGAAGGCGTATGCGAGGTATCGACGAGACGCGGCTCGCCTGGTCGAGGGACGAGCGTCGAGAGTCGAGGGCCAGACACAGCAACAAACAATTGGCAACGAACAACCCGCCCCATGGAATCTAATCCTTTTAGGTGATGGTGATCTGCGCGCCAAGCTAGAGCAACTTCGCTCGGAGCTTGGGCTTGCGGACTGCGTTCAGATGCCTGGATTCAAGCAGTACGAGGAGTTGCCGGAATACTACGCCGCAGCCGGCGCCTTCATCCATGCGAGCACGACGGAGCAGTGGGGGCTCGTCGTGAACGAGGCGATGGCCTCGGGCCTTCCCGTGCTGGTGAGCAATCGCTGCGGTTGCGCCAGGGATCTGGTGAGGGATGGGGAGAATGGCTTGAGTTTTGATCCTGCCAATGAGGAGCAGATGGCGGATCTGATGCTGAGGATTTCCTCCGATGAGGAGCGGAGACAGGAGATGGGGGCCAGGAGCCGGGAGATCATTGCCAACTGGGGACCGGAGCGATTCGCCTCGGGTGTGAAGGCAGCGGTGGAAGCGGCGCTTTCCGCGCCGAGGAAGAAGGCTGGTCTTCTCGATCGGTTGATCCTGTGGGGGATGACGATGAGGTAGGGGGGCGAGTCGAGCGACGACGGTCGAGAAACGAGGGCCAGGCCAGATGGGGGGATCCCGCGAGCGGGAGGGGATAGGTAATCGGGAATGGGTAATCGGGAATGGGTAATCGGGGGGGGAGGGGAGGAGGGATGAAACTTGAAACCTGAAAGCTGAGTAAGAGGAAGCTGAAGGCTTACTGAGTCGAGGGCCGAGCGACGAGCGTCGAGAGCCAGCAGGGGAATGGCATCA
>CAIOJL010000210.1 GCA_903858595.1 uncultured Spartobacteria bacterium
AGATTTCATCGGTATTACTACAAATGAAATCCCGTTCGACTTGCATGTCTTATCCACGCCGCCAGCGTTCGTTCTGAGCCAGAATCAAACTCTCCGTAGAAAGTTTGCGCCTCCTCGTGCTAAACGGGAGGCAAATTTCCAGCATCATCTTTTTCCTTAGCCACCGTGGTGACCAAGGGACGATCTGTATTAAACTTCGATTAAGAAAATCGACGAAAAACGCACAATTCAGTTCTTGCTGTTTCGTATATGATCCATCCGGTTTCCGTTGCTTGTGCGAAACCGGACCTGCGCTATCAAAGATCGATACCAGTGGCTGCAGAAGCGGTGAGGCACCCTTGATCTTTCGTTTAGTAACGGAAGAATTTTTTAGGGCCGTCAACACCACCTCGTATTTGTTCAAATACTCGAGGCAGACTGGCGAAGAACATTCCCGTTCGAGTGAACAAAGTCACCGTCGGGATTGAGAACATTATACGAGATCATCCTAGAGTCAACGACTTCTTTCAGTTTTTTTAAAAAAATCTTTGCGACCATCATTCCACGTCGCCGTTATTCTTCCTTCTGCACAACGAAAACGCCCGCCAACCTCTTATTTACAGGGTTCGGCGGGCGTGTGATTCTGTATTGTTCTGTCTGACTCGACTGCGGAGCCTCATTCTATCTACCTGCGTAAAACTCTTTCACTTCCGATTCTTTCGGGCATCAAGGAACTGAGCGATGATCTCGAAAGCAACGGGCAGCATGGAGATGACGATGATGCCCAGCACAACGGCCTCAAAGTGTTTCTTTACCCAATCAATCTGACCAAAGATTACCCCCGCAATCATCATGAGAAAGACCCAGAGGAAGCTCCCCACGACGGTGTAGAGAGTGAATTTGCGACGATCCATCGAGGCCATTCCGGCCACAAAGGGCGAGAGCGTGCGAAAGATCGGCAGAAATCGGGCCATGATGATTGCCTTCGCGCCATGCTTTTCAAAAAAGAGGTGCGTCTTGTCGAGATACTGCTTTTTCAGGATAAGCGCATTCTCCTTGAAGATTTTACCACCCAGAGTCCCGCCAATAGCAAAGTTCACCAAGTTACCCAGGATTGCAGCCACCATTAGAAGCACCATGGCGACGGGCCACTTGAGACCCGCATCAGGATGAGAGACGCAGTAAGCGCCCACGGCAAAGAGCAAAGCATCCCCGGGAAGGAATGGCGTGATCACAAGGCCCGTCTCGCAGAAGACGATGGCAAAGAGGATCGCGTAGACCCAGACGCCATAGGCGTGGACGATGTTTTCGAGGCTCTTGTCGAGGTGGATGAAGTTTGCTTGGAACCAGTGAATAAAATCCATTGCGCTTATGAAGCAGGATTCCCTCGCCTCGGCAAGCAAAGGGAGTTCAAGCCCCGCAGGAGTAAGGCATAGACCTCCCATCGGTTCAGCTTAAGACCCCTCAATGACGGATGGAGCTCGGGATCCTTCAGTTTTGCCAGTGTGCTCCATGCCAGATCCAAGGGAAGCTCCGTGGCGTAAAGAACCCGACCTGGTCGGAGATGCGCAAGATAGCGTTCTCCCAGCGCAAGCCACTCGTCCGCGAGTGCAAATAAACCGGGCAACTCCTCATCGCACGCGTAGATTCTTCCGAAGGATCGATCCTCGTCACGGTCACGTAGGATATTCAGCAGTTGCAGCCCCTTCCCGTAGGCGATGCCCAGAGGAATCATCTCCGCCATGGGAAGCATGAGCCGGTCAGGAGCATGGCCCGAGATCAAGCGAGTCCAACACTCGCCGACACTCCCTGCTACCAGGAAACAATAGCGCCCCAACTCCTCACGGTTCAGCGGCTCGACGGAAGGAAACCGCCGCAGATCAAAAAGCTGCCCTTCCAGGATCAATCGCCAGAGCTTTAGCAACTCATCACAGTCAGGACTTATTTCGAGCGCAGTGATCAGCCGGGGAACCTCAGCAATGAGCTCTGCCTGCGACTCATCCAACTCCCCAGGCATCATCACGGGCGCCCATCCCCATCTTCCCATAGGAGAGCCACCCAAAAGAGCCGACTCCAAGTTCCCTAGTAGCCGCTCAAGCAGAGCAACCCTCCGATCGCGGCTGATCTTACCGACATCAGCAATCGTATCCGAGGCACGTGCCAGCAGGTAGACGACCCCGAGAGGTTCGCGCAGGGAACGGGGTAAAATAGCCAGCGTCAGCGCAAAGGTGCGTGCGTGCGCGCGAAGGAGATGCCGAATCTCCCTAGCTTCCATAATCAGAGACGGGAAGAATGGGCCGCAGGCAAGGATGCTGCTTCGGGAGCAACGGCTGCACCAGTAGGATTGCCACTCCTGCTTCCGAGTCCCACCCGCTTCAGCAGGATCATCTTCGCTTCGTTGTTGCCAAGCCCCTTCGCGGCCGCTTCCGCCACATGATCGCCGTCCTCCGAGGCCTTCGGCATCCGCGACACCGCACGCTGTTCATCCAGGAGACGGAGTGCCGTAGCATCAATAGCCACGGGGTCCTTCGAGACAAGCAGCATACCGTAGGCAACACAGTTTCCGGGGCTTGGATAGGGTCCCCCAGCATATTGCAGGACGATTCCGTCCATTATCGTCAGGATCACTTTCTTCCCGATTCGCTCATCCGAGTAGGCATCAGCCAACGCGGAATCGCCATAGCCGCCTCCCTTACTGAAGCGCCTCCAGTTATCGAGAATCCCTGCAGTCATACCAGCCAAGGCACCATGCACTCCGGTAAAGTAGCTGTCGCAGAGGGAGGGAATGTTGATCACCTTGTCCACATCACGGGAGAGAATGATCGGCAGATGACTCTCCTCACTGAGTTGCGCCTTGGGCCCCAGGATGTCGGCCAGAGAGTTTCGTGACTCCTTAAAGGAAAGATCGCCGTAGACGAGTTGTCCAATTACGGATGTCGTGATGATTGCTCTCGGGTCATACCCCTCACCTTTCTCGATCCAACGCAAGTTGAGGCCAGGCACTTTCTCATAGCCTGCCTGCACGAGATCCTCGCGGCGCCGATCCCAGACAATGATATCGCTAGCCTTGATGCCGGCAGCGATTAATCCCTCCACGACGGCCTGAGCCACTGCGGGATGAGTTCCGCCGATAGCTCCCGGCTGAGAGGAGACCTTGATTCCAACCTTTTCGCCAGGCTTGATAAGGGAGCGCCATGCGGCATCGGGTGTGTTCTTCCCTGTCACCGCGCAGATCAGTCCCGCCACCATTCGAGAAACAAGAGGCTGGCGTGGCGTCATCGAGGGACCCATGGCCTGCGAGTCGAGAGCAAACCAAACAACCGACTTCTCCGAAGCCGTGTCGGGACGGGGAGAGGGAAGCTCCGACCGCGCCTCCTGTAACAAAGGGGCAAGGAGAACAATTGCCGACAGATATAGGTGCCTCACGAAGGCTCCTCCGGATTTTCACGTTGGATCACAGGCTGAGCACCCTCCTGACGATAATAATCCTGACCGATCACTACCTTCGGCCGACCATTGGCTAGACGCCACTTGTTCGTATCTCGCAGCGAATAGACACAGCCGCAGTATTGCTGGGCGTAGAATTCTTCCCGTTTCGAGATCTCGACCATCCGTTCGGCGCCTCCCCCCTTCCGCCAATTATGGGTCCAGTAGCTCATTCCGGGCCACCGAGCGGCGGCGCGCTCCCCTGCCCCATTGATCTGATTCATGTCCTTCCAGCGGGAGATCCCAAGACAGCTCGTTATAACCTGGAACCCCTTCTCAAAGGCATGGAGGGCCGTTCTCTCGAACCTCATGTCGAAGCAGGCCGTACAACGTTCCCTCCGCTCAGGTGCCCACTCCAACCCCTTCACCCGAGCGAACCAATTGTCCGTGTCATAATCAGCATCAGTGAAGGGAATACTATGCTCCTCGGCGAAGCGTATATTCTCGACCTTGCGCAATTCATACTCCTCGCGCGGATGGATGTTCGGATTGTAGAAAAAAATCTCCAGCTCAAGCCCCGAAGCCACCATCGCCTCGATCACCTCGCCAGAACACGGAGCACAGCAGGAGTGCAGCATCACACGCTTCTCCCCACCGGGAGGCTCGAGTTCGGGACGTTGGAAGGAAGCAGCGCTCATCCTCGAATCACTTGTACATAATCATCCGGGCATCGATCCCGGTGAAATTCTGATAGGAATAGCCCGCGTAACCGGGATAGACGACAGGTACGACACCGCCCCCATAATATCCGCCGCCCCACCCTCCGCAGCGACCACCATACCATCCTCCATATCCACTGTATCCACCGACCGGAACATATCCCACAGTGGGTGGGACTACATAGCTGTAAGGAACCGACCAGTTCTGGCAGTTCTTTACAATCACGGCGTCAGCGCCGGCACGACGCGCATTGTAGATCACGGAATTGATCGCAAAGGGATAGCCGAGGGTCGTCTGGAAGGCGAAGCGACCGATCTCGAAATAAGGGTGGACTGGAGGCGCATTCAGGATCGGAATGACCGCGTTCGAAGGCTTCGGCGGATAGTAATTCGCCGTGGTCGGTTGATAGAAAACCGCCGTGGAGCTAACGCTGGCACAGGCCTGCAGAAGCAACAAAACCACGGCCACCGGAATCCATGCATACCTTTTCATGGCCAACATCCTTCCACAAGTAAGTCCCAACCACAACCCGCCAGACTTGGAGGCAGCGCCCCGACGCCAGACTCACAGATCTCGGGATGACTTTTTTTGAATTCTTTTTGAACACTACACGCTCTTTCTGGTCAAATATAACTCAAGCTCCTCGCTCCGAGGTAGCTTCAAAAACAACCCAAATCCTCCAAAAACAGTCAATAAATCCAAAATCATGAAAGTCGTCACAACTCGTTCTGCCTCCACCAGTCTCTTCATCGCCTTTATTGCCCTGTTCACTCTCACCTCACCGATGGCCCAAGCCAATTGCGGCGGTTGCGGCGGTGATAAGAAAGAGTCCCCCTCCCCGACCCCTGCTCCCAGCCCAGTTAAGTAGCAGTCCAGCCAAGTAATTTTTGTTAATTTTTCATCCCTGGGTCGGGGGGCCTAGGGTGACAGCTACTGCGTGGTAGCGCCGTTTTGCGGCCTTCCGCGCAGTATATTTATACCGATGATTCTCGCGCAGAGACGCTGAGGCGCAAAGAAAATCAGATAGCGATTGGGTGGGCATACGCCACCAAGACGGAGTTTCGCGAGTCAGACCTATCTTCGAGGGTTTTCGCCTCAGCACCTCTGCGCGCCATTCTTCGGTCTATACTAAGAAACCTCAGCAAGGCATCCAAGCAGCCGTGAAGCGGCATTATGGATAATCGGATGGCCATGGGCGAAGAGCAGGACCTCAGGCTTGAGTCCCTTGAGCACATCCAGGGAGCGGAGCGACTGCTTCTTGTCCTCCCGATACTTCTCAGGAAGCGGACGCAACCCCTCCGGTTCGAGATTGATTAGGGCGTCCCCGAAGATCAGCGCCCCCTCGTGAAGGAAAACCGTCTCTCCGGGTCCGAATCCCGGCAGTGCAACCGACTCCATCCCGGCCACTGGCTCGCCAGAGCGGAAGCGCTGATCCGCAATGATGTCGTCACCGGCATCGAAAGGGGCAAAGACCGGGATCCCGAACCGCTTAGCAAGCAACAGACTCTCCCGCTGATGGTTCCCGCTGGTCAGCACAACGGCGGCGGGTGCGGAGAAGGACTCGACCACGAGATCTTTCAGCGCCTCCTCGGCCAGAGGGATTGGGTCGATAAAGATCAATCCCGCCGGAGTCACGATCGCCGTCGAGGAGCAGTCACACTTCACCGCAGGCTCATACCCCTGCCAGTGAAAAAGACCGGATCGAACGGTGGAATACTCGGGAACAGGCTTCATGGGAGACAGAGGGTTAGGCTGAAGGGGATTAATATGGAACTCAGGAAATCAGGAAAAAGAGAAATAATGCTTATACAGAGTGATCCATGCTGCGTGTGACTCGGTTGACAGAATATTTCTTATCACCCATTTCCGTGGTTCTTGTGCCTTTTGTGGCCGAATTCTTTTCCCCTTCTTGAGTTCCTGAGTTCCACATTCTCAAAATCTCCGCGCCTCAGCGCCTCTGCGGGAAAACTCATCGGGCTTTCTTTGCCGCGAGCACTTTCTCGATTTTTCCAAGCGGGAGGCAGTTCACGACATCAGCCTTCGTCAGCCACCCCTTGCGGGCGATGCCGACTCCGTAAATCAGATCCTGCAGACCATAAGTCGTATGGGCGTCGGGGTTGATCGCGCACTTCACCCTCTTCTCTTTCGCAAGCGGCCACCAGCGCCAGTCCATGTCGAGACGCCAGGGGCTGGCATTGATCTCGATGATCGTCCCGGTCTCGGCCGCCGCCTCGATGACAGCGGGGATATTCAACGGATAGGCCTCGCGGGAGAGCAGGAGACGGCCCGTCAGATGCCCCATCATGGTGACATGGGGGTTGCATATCGCGCGGATGATCCGTTCGGTCATCGTCTTCTCATCGGCCGTGAAGCCGGAGTGAACCGAAGCAACGACATAGTCGAGTGTCGAGAGCACCTCGTCGGGAAAGTCGAGATCGCCCTCCTTGAGGATGTCGCACTCCGTTCCCGCAAAGAGCCGGAAGCCCGCCTCTTGGAATTCTTTGGAGGCATTCAGTTCCCGGATCTCGGCCACCTGCTTGGCTAGACGTGATGCATCGAGTCCATGGGCCTGAAAGGAGCTCTTGCTGTGGTCGGCGATGCCGAGGTACTCGAGGCCCAAATCGATCGCGGCGCGGGCCATCTCAAGCAGAGAGTTCTTCCCATCGCTCGCCGTGGTGTGGCAGTGGAAGGTGCCCCGGAGATTGCTCCACTCGATGAGGTCAGGGAGCTCTCCCGCCTCGGCGGCGGCGATTTCCCCCTTGTCCTCACGGAGTTCAGGCGGGATGAAATGCAGATCGAGCGCCTTGTAGAGCCGCTTCTCATCAAGGATCTCGGGTGGCTGTTCGGCTCCCTCAGCCACCGTGAAGCGGTATTCATTGAGCGACCACCCGCGATCCAGGGCGCGGCTGCGCAGGCGGATGTTGTGCTCCTTGCTTCCGGTAAAATAGACGAGCGCGAAGGGAAACTCCTCCGGCTTCACGACACGCAGGTCGCACTGGACGCCATCCTTGAGGCGGACACTTGATTTAGTCGGCCCGCTGACGATCACCTCCTCGACCAGCGGATGATGAATAAAGAATTCCATAACCTCCTCGGGATGCTTGGAGGAAACCAAGATGTCGAGATCGCCGATCGTCTCCTTGCGGCGGCGGAAGCTCCCCCCCTCACTGATCTGACCGACCGATTCGTGAGCCCGGAGATCGGAGAGAAGTCTCTCGGCCAATACGGCCACCACGTTGATTCGGAATCGCCCGGCATGCTTGCGGTGATCCTCGATCGCTTTCAGCAGCTTCGTCTGGGTCTTTTCGCCAAAACCGGCCAACTCAGCCGCCTTACCCTCCTTGCAGACCCGCTCGAGATCCTCCACCGAGGAGACTCCAAGCTGGTCATGGAGGGCCTTGATCTTCTTAGCTCCCAGCCCCTGCAACTGGAAGAGCTCGAAGATCCCTTCGGGAAAGGAGCCCTTCAGCTCCTCGTAGTACTCCAGCTTCCCCGTGGTCACGAGTTCCGTGACCTTTTCAGTGATCGCCTTCCCGATCCCCTCGATCTCACCAAGACGTCCTTCCTCGACGATTTTCTCGATCGGCTCGCTCAGTGACTCGAGAGCACGCGCGGCATTCGTGTAGGCACGGATCTTGAAGGGATTCTCCCCTTTCAGTTCGAGCAACTGGGCGATGTGCTCGAGGATCTCTCCAACATGGGCAGGCGTTTCTGACATTGGATCAATTAGATTGGACTCTGGCATTGCTGGCAACCAGCGAGCTTCGTTCTTTTTGCCAAGTTCTACCCAGCTTGCGGTTCGGCAAAGTGCTGTTCCAGCGCCTCGATGACGCGGGCTACCGGGAGGCCGATCACGTTATCCATCGATCCCTCGATGCGCTCGATCAGTCGACCGCGATCTTCCTGGGCGGCATAGGAGCCAGCTTTATCGAGGGGATTAATATCCTTCAGATAGTCAGCAATCATGGCCTCATCAAAAGGGCGAAAGGCAACCAGGGTGGACTCGACAAAGCTACATCGCACCACCGTCCCTCCACGGAGCATGCAGACGCCGGTCAGGACCTCATGGGTTCTACCGGCAAGCAGCCGGAGCATCCGTGTGGCATCTTCAAGATCACGGGGCTTGCAAAGAATCTCTCCGTCGAGGACCACCACCGTGTCGGCTCCAAGCACCACATCACCGGAAGTCGTGGTCGCAAGCTCAAGGGCTTTCATCTCCGCATTGGCAATGACCAAGGCGCGCGGAGCAAGCCCTTCCGGAAGTTCCTCGACACCAGCAGGATGGACGATGACCTCGAATCCCGCGGCTTCCAGAAGATCGCGCCGCCGCGGCGATGCCGAGGCCAGCACAACGCGGCGCGGAACCGGCCCCCTCTTAGGCATTCGCAGAACCGATCTGACTAAATGAGATGTTCGGAGTCGTGAAATCCGACATCCTCGCGGATCGAATCCAGGTGACGCTGGGCACGGCGCGTGGAGTGGGGACGATTCCTCACACGGGTCACGACGCTGGCGATCACCGGGGCCAGGGCCAGAGCCCCAGCTACGAGCAGAACGCTGCCGGCTCGGCGACGGGTGTCACCCGACAACTTGTCCGCGATAAGAAGGCCGAGACCGAGGCCGGCCACGGCCTGGGTGAGTCCGATTGTCCCGCTTACGGGGAGATTCTCCGAAAATTTATTAAGGGAAAGCTGTGACATATCATGCATCACTACTCCTCTTCTTAACTGTTCGCAATCTGGAATCGGCAATAAAAAGACGATAAGGCGCCAATGTAGCGGCGATTTGCTGGATTTTCCATGGCTTGCCTCCATGGCTGTACTCCGATGTCATAGGAAGGTGACTTCGACTTCCCGCGTACTTGGCGTTGACCCCGGATCGGTCCGCATCGGCCTGGCTCTGAGCGACGAAATGGGCTTCATGGCCCATCCCTATTGCACCATCAAGGTAAAGGGAGGAGACTGCCTCACGGGTGCGCCGGAGATCGCCGCCGCGGCCCGCGACAAAGAAGCAGGCATCATCGTGATCGGTCTTCCCCGCAATATGAACGGAACCTACGGCCCCGCCGCCGAGAAAAGCCAGGCCCTGGCAGAAGCCGTGAAACAGCTCTCATCAGCCCGTGTGATTCTCTGGGATGAGCGCCTCACGACTGTCGCTGCCACACGTAGTCTGCAAGAGACTGATATGGACAGCAGGGCCCAGCGTCAGGTGATCGACCAGGCGGCCGCCGTCCAAATCCTGCAGAGCTGGCTCGATTCGCAGGTAGCAATCTAACACATGAAACTGCGTCTCCTAGTTGCCTACGACGGAACCTCATTCAGGGGATTTCAGAGCCAGAAGCACCGTCGCACGGTCCAAGATATATTGGAAAAAGTGATTGGGGTTATTGTTGGAGAACGGGTCATTCTGCATGCCTCTGGGAGAACTGATGCGGGGGTGCACGCGCTCGGCCAGACAGTCCATTTCGAGCTGACGCCTAAGCAGGTGACGAGGATCGGTCGCATGGGAAAACCTGATCGCTGGGTAGCTGCTTTGAATTCCTCACTTCCGCCGCAGCTCCGTGTCCTGAAGGCCTCGCGGGCCCCAAAGGACTTTCATGCCCGCTTCTCCACACGAGGGAAGATCTACAGGTACGACATCTGGCACGATCCCGTGCTGCCGCCCCATCTCGTCAACCGCTCTTGGCATCTCTTCGGTTCGCTTGACCGCTCCGTGATCAGGGATCTGGCGAGAAGCGTCGAGGGAACCCATGACTTCCGGGGATTCTGCGCCGACTCAGGATCACTGCCTGAGAGCACGGTGCGGACCATCAGTCGGGTCGTTATGAAAGAGCGTGGCTCCTCGATCTCGATCACTCTCGAAGGAGATGGCTTTCTCTACCGGATGGTCCGGATGATCGTCGGTGGAATGGTTCGGGTCGCGCAGGAGAAAGAGAATCCGGACGTTTTTCTCAAACGTCTTGCCGAGGGGCAGCCATGGCCCACTCCGGCGATGGCTCCAGCCCACGGACTCTATCTTGTGAAAGCACTCTATCCGCGGAGAAAGATTCGCACGGCTTGATCACGACTTGTGGAGTGATAGCCTCACGGCAGTGCTTCCCATCGTAACATCCACCAGGACCCTGCTGATTCCGCTTCTTGCAGTGCAGTTTTTGCTGGCGCTCCCATCGACACTGAGGAGTGAGCTTTCCGAGGAAGAGAAAAAGGCCCTTTTTCTGAAATCCGGCTCCGGGGCGGGCAAGCCAGCTTCGCACCCCCACTCGCACAAGCACCCGTCGCCCTCTCCATCCCCGCATCGCTCTTCCCACAAGCCTGCTTACGATAAGAAGGGGAAGAAAAAGCCCGCACATCACCATCCAAGCCCTTCGCCCACCCCTCAGCATGATCAGCCATCTCATGCAGTCGCAGTTCTGCCCTCACCCGAGCATGCTGCTCCAGTAGCCCTTCCATACTCCTCTCAGCCGCTGACACCTCCCTCAGCTCTGCCTTTACCTCATGGCTCAACACCTTCGGCCCCCATCACGATCGAAAAATCAGGCGTCGAAACCTCAGAGGGAATGGAGCCCGCGCCTACCCCACAAAAAGAAGAAGGTTTCTGGAGCAAGGTGTTCGGTTCGCGTCGCACTTACAACTACCTGAGCGCTTCGACGCGTACTGCCATCGACCGCGCCCCGGTGCGTCGCGGTCGATGGAAATATATCGTCGTCCACAACAGTGGCACCCGCGAGGGTAACGCACGGGTCTTTGACATCTACCACCTCCGCGTCCGCCATATGAAGAACGGCCTGGCTTATCATTTCGTGATCGGCGACGGGCACGGCTCAGGCGACGGAAAGATCGAGATCGGCAATCGCTGGACCAAGCAAATCAACGGCGGCCATGTGGCAAGCGACTACCTCAATGACATCGCCCTAGGTATCTGCCTCGTTGGCGACTTCAACAGAGAGCAACCCACAAAGGCCCAGATCGGGGCGCTAGAGGAGCTCGTGGCTTATCTGAGGGATCGCGTCGGCAAATCCCAGGGCCATAAAGCCATCGTCTATGCCCACAAGGAGATCAACCCCAGGCCCACCGACTGCCCCGGGGAGCACTTTCCTTACAGCTGGCTCCATGCCACGTTCGGAAAATCCCATTAGGAAAACAAGGCTGCCTCATGAAAACTTACCTCATCCTTTTGCTGGCGATAGCCGCCGAAGTGGTTGCCACATCAGCATTGAAAGCCTGTGCAAATTTCACGCGTCTGACCCCGTCGATCCTTGTGGTGGTTGGATATGGAGTCGCCTTTACCTGCCTCTCGATGACACTGAAGACCCTCCCTCTTGGAGTCGCCTACGCGATCTGGTCCGGAGTCGGCACCGCCGTTGTCGCCGTTGTGGGATGGCTTGTTTACAAGCAGCAGCTTGATCTTCCCGCCATTCTTGGAATCTCCCTCATCATCATTGGGACCATTGTGCTGAATCTTTTTTCCAAGGTCTCGACGCATTGATTCCCGATGGAATGCCCTTCTCAGGAATGAGATGCAGGAATCAATTCTCGCGCAGAGGCGCTGAGGCGCAGAGAATGTAATGAGACGAAAGTTCCCCCATCCCTTTCATCTCCTTCATCGGTACAGGTTCAAGACATGGGTAACGCTTTAGGTTCAGGACATAGGTAACACCATGGGGCTCTTACTGGCAGGGTAAGAGGCTATGCCGTGGCAACACCTAGACCTAATGAGCCAGAGAACAGAGTTTGCGCTTCGAGCGC
>CAIOJL010000211.1 GCA_903858595.1 uncultured Spartobacteria bacterium
CGCGCATGCGATGCGATTGCAAGATGGAAGGGCGAAAATCATGGCCTGAAATTAAAAACATCGTCTTTATCTCTGTCGAGACATCTCAGGGAAGCCCTTATTAAATCGCATAGCGGCCATCATGGGATTTGATAAGCGCTTCCCTATAGCCACCAAGGGAAACTGCGATTATGTTACGAAACATGAAAATCCCCATTATTCCGATCGCCCTTGCGACTGTCGGGGCTGGCTTCATCGGTGCGGCTTTGAGTGGATTCAGCGAGCGCCCAGCACCCAAGATGCCCCCTCAAATCATGGCTGAGCCCGCCGCATCTGCCCCCTCCTCATATCCCTTGACGACCTGCGTGGTCTCCGGAGAAAAGCTGGGAGAAATGGGCAAGCCGGTCGTAATCAATGATCAGGGAACCGAAGTCCGCTTTTGCTGTGACATGTGCGTGGATCGCTTTAAAAAAGATCCAGCCAAGTACCTAGCCAAGCTTCCTTCATCAGCAAAGCCCTTTGTGAAGTAGCTCTTCATTTTATCTTCTGCCTTCCATTTTTAGTCTTTAGCTTTTTCCACCCATGTCCGATTCCCGTTACGATTCTCTGGCCCGAGTTCTCACCACGCACTCCACGAAGCTGAAGGCCGGTGAGCGTGTCCTCATCGATGTTGCCGACACGCCGGAGGAGTTCGTGATCGCCTTGATCCGCGCCGCCCGCGCAGCCAAGGCTGAACCTCATGTGGTGATGCATTCCGGGCGCATCAGCCGCGAGCTGGCACTGGGTGTTACTGGTCCTCAGGCTGAAACCATGGCCTCGATCGATCTCGCTCGCCTGAAGAAGATGCAGGCCTATATCGCCGTGCGCGGTTCCCAGAACATCTCGGAAATGGCCGATGTGCCGCAGTCCCAGCTGGCTCTGCTCTCCGCGAAGCTCCGCCCCGCCCTTGACTATCGGATCAACAAGACGCGCTGGGTCGTCCTGCGCTGGCCGACTCCCTCGATGGCCCAGCAGGCCCAGATGAGCACGGAAGCCTTCGCCGAATTTTTCTTCCGGGTCTGCACACTGGATTACGCCGCGATGATCCCCGGCATGAAGGCCCTCAAGGCGCTCATGGACAAGACCGAGCGTGTCGAGATCAAGGGTCTAGGCACCGATCTGCGCTTCAGCATCAAGGGGATCGGCTCGGTCATCTGCGGTGGCGAGCACAATATCCCCGACGGAGAAGTCTTCTCCTGTCCGGTGAAGGATTCCGTGGAGGGTCATGTAGCCTTCAACGCCCCGACACTGAACCGGGGCATCGCCTTCGACAACGTGCGCCTCGAGTTCTCGAAGGGGAAGATCACCAAGGCAACAGCCAACCAGACCAAGGCGCTGAACGAGATTCTCGACACGGATGCGGGAGCCCGCTTCATCGGAGAGTTCTCGCTAGGGTTCAATCCGCATATTCTTCACCCGATGCGCGATATCCTCTTCGACGAGAAGATTGCCGGATCGTTCCACTTCACCCCCGGCCAGGCCTACGATGTCGCCGGTAATGGCAACAAGAGCGCCGTGCATTGGGACATGGTCTGCATCCAGCGCAAGGACTATGGCGGCGGCGAAGTCTGGTTCGATGGGAAGCTGATCCGCAAGGACGGCCTCTTCGTACCACCTGCGCTTCAGGCCTTGAATCCCGAAAGACTCCTTGGCAAGAAGGCCGCTCCCGCCAAGAAGCGGTGATAGCAGCAGGTCGGGACTCGGAAACACAGCGATGATACTTTGGCGCTATATCCGTGAGACCCTCCGGAAGTTTCATGAACTTCTCGATGCCAAGGACGCCCCTCATTCCGTGGCTGGGGGAACGGCGATCGGCGTCTTCTTCGGATTCTTGCCCATCTTCGGACTCAAGACCCTCAGCGCCATGGGGGTCTCTTTGGTCACCCGCTGTAGCGTGGTCGCCTCGGTGATCGGGGTTTCCGTGCATGATCTACTCCTTCCCGTCTGGCCGCTGATCCTCCGGTGGCAGTTCCAGATCGGCTTCTGGCTTCTGAGTCATCCCCATCATTTCGCGCCAAAGCTCACTCGGGGAGATTTCAAGCTTTCCGAAATCTTTCAATGGGACAATTTTGTCGATATTGGCCTTCCCCTGGTGATTGGAGGAACAGTGATTGCGGTCCCCATCTCGGTGATCTCCTACCTCGGGGTGCTGGCTATCATGCGTTTTAGGCAGGCTAAAAAAGCGCAAAAGCAATCCGAAATGGAAGCCGAAAAGGAAGTCGAAAAAGTGGTGGAGGAAGCCGCATCGGAGAGCGGGGACAAGGCTTGGGAGCAGCCCTGATTGGTCCCGATCCCAGCTCTAAGACCAGAGCGCTTTTTGTTTACTCTGACGCATTCAATGAGAGAGAGGAAATCTCGCGCAGAGGCGCAGAGACGCAGAGGTTAAAAGACAAAAGCATTCGGATCAGAGCGCATGGTCGCCATTCTTCATCCCAATTCCGAGAAGCACTCCTATCGTGAAACCTTTCTGCCTTACAACTCCTGCTTGCGTGGACTTGCCTGAAGATTCGTTATCTCCAGCCTAAAAACTCTGCGCCTTGTAGGTCTCTTCATTTTCCGAGAACAACAGAGGGTTTCATCTGATATGGTTAATTCGACGTCTGCTTGATCCAGTCGATTGATTCCACGGCCCGGTAGTCGCAGTGCCAGATGTACTCTTGAAAATGGGTGACAGTATCGTTTTCTTCGCGATCATCATCGCCGACCCAACTGCCAACCTGCTGACCGCACTGCAGCCAGTAGAAGATCATTAGGACAAGGAACCAGCGACGGTGGCGCCAGAGGGCGAGGGTGAGACCCGGAATCAGGATCACATACCAGTTCATCACCCAGGCCATGCTCTTGATCATGAGCCAGAAGGCCATGCTTGGAAGGGCCTGAGGGAACCTGCGCAGAAAGAATCCCCTCACTACAAAGAGCCCCAGAATGATCAACGGAGCCGTGGTGACCACTTCGTTCCAGACCATACGAAGGCGTGAGACATCCTGGAAGTGATCGAGTGCGGCCTTCTTCCAGAAAAAGGGCCAATAGAAGGGATTGAACAGATTGTCCTGGTTTTGCAGAGGGAGGAGCCAGAGATCATGCCTCCAGACATAAAAGGGAATGAAAGGAAAGAACGCCCCTAGGAAGCCCCCGAGGAATCCCATCACTGCCTTGCGTGGCTGGAGATGTCGGCGGAGAAAAATCTCGTAGAGGAGATAGGGGGCGATCAGTAGCGCCAGTTGCTTGGTCTGGAGTGCCAGCATAAAAGAGGCTCCTGCCCAAAACCATTTTCCGTTCCGGGCAGAGAGAACCGCGAGGATGACGAAGAAGGTCACCATGCTTTCATACTGTCCCTCATGGGAGGTGTACCAGACTGTCACCGGCGCCGAGAAGACCAGCAGACCCGCCCACCAGGAGGTGGCCCTGGCGATCAGGAAAGAAGAGCCGAGGTCGAACAGCGTCAGAGCAAGCTTCACCCAGAACAGACCCGCGCCCAGGCCCCCGAACGCCGAAAAGAAGAGCAGGGCCAGCGGAGGGTACATGTATCCGACCTCAGTCCAGAACTGAGACCAGAACTCATGGGGAAACTGCCACGGCCTTAGCCAGTAGAAAGCCGACGGGTTCTCCCAGAAATGGGAAGTGAATCCCAAGTGCCTGTAGAGATCGGAGGAATCGACGGGTGCCTGCGCGCAATAGGACAGACGGATCAGCATCGTCACCGAGAAGGCGAGAATGAAAAACACCCTGGCACTTCCGGAAAGTCGCCTGCGGACCAGAAAGGCCATGCTGTTCATGAAAGAGGTAAAGCTTATTGCCACGGGAATGTCTGCGGTGCGCTGAGGGGAAATGGAGACAGCATAAAACAGGCTATGGATGATACCATCTGATTCGACGCTTCCCAAGACCTGCTGGAATTGACTATAGTCTTTCCCCCAATCTCAATCTTTATGACGGATCCTATTCTCACTTTTGGCCTTCCTTCCGGCAGCCTCATGGAGGCGACTCTCTCGCTCTTCAAGCGGGCGGGCTTTTCCATTTCCGGAACGAGCCGCTCGTACCGCCCGCTGGTGGACGATCCCGAACTGCGTCTCCGCATGCTTCGCGCTCAGGAGATCAGCCGCTATGTTGAGGGAGGCTTTCTGGATTGCGGCATCACCGGACGCGACTGGGTCGAGGAGAACGGCTCCGACGTCGAAGTGCTTGCCGAGTTGCCCTACAGCAAGGCCACAGCCAATCCCACCCGCTGGGTCATCGCGGTTCCCGAGGACTCTCCCTACAAGTCGGTCAAGGATCTCGAGGGCAAGCGTATCGCTACCGAGGCGGTCGGCCTCACCCGCCGCTACTTCGAGAGCCACGGGGTGAAGGCGGAGTTGGAATTTTCCTGGGGTGCCACCGAGGTGAAGGTTCCCGATCTCGTCGACGCGATCGTTGACATCACCGAGACCGGCTCCTCGCTTCGCGCGAACAATCTCCGGATTCTCGAGACCATCATCGAGTCCTATCCCGTCTTCGTGTCAGGGAAGGCTGCATTCAAGGACAAATGGAAGAGGGAGAAAATGGAGAAGATCGCACTGCTTCTAGTCGGCGCTCTCACGGCACGCGACAAGGTCGGTCTCAAGATGAACCTGCCTCGCATAAAGTTGCAGAATCTCCTCGACGCATTACCCGCTCTCCGCAATCCTACAGTTTCGCCTCTGGCCCAAAACGACTGGGTGGCTGTGGAGACTGTCATCGACGAAAAAATCGTCCGGGAGATCATACCGCAACTGAAGTCACTCGGTGCCGAAGGCATCATCGAATACCCTCTGAACAAAGTTGTCTACTAAGACGGCTCAGATCTAGACCTACCATTCTACGCAAGTAGTCCAGCACCGAACACAGCCCGATGGGATCAATCAAAAAGAAACGCAAAGCCAAGATCGCAAAGCACAAGCGCCGCAAGCGCATGAAGCTGAACCGCCACAAAAAGCGCCTGCGTTACAAGTCCTAGTATCATCTAGGCGCCCGATCGGGCTAGCATACCGCCGAAGAATCGGCGGAGAACATTTCAAGAGAAGGCTTCCGAAGAATACTTACGGGAGCCTTTTTCGTTTTTGGGCTGAGGATACCGCAATGAAACAGCGAATTATTCGGGTCTCAGGCCCCGATGTCGCGGCGGAGCTGCTTCCCTTCGAACTCGATCTTATCGGCGGCCGCGTAGGCTTTCCTGCGGGCCTCCTCCAGCGTGTACCCGAGAGCCGTGACGCCGAGGACGCGGCCTCCGCTTGTAACCACCTGACCATCGTTCAAGATGGTGCCGGCATGGAAGACAACAACATCGGGATCGGCCGAGGCCTTCTCGATACCGGTAATGACTTTTCCTTTCTCGATCGGCCCGGGATAGCCTCCTGAGGCCAGCACGATGCAGACCGCAGCGCGCTCGTCCCAGATAGGGTTCGACCCGGCAAGTTTTCCATCGATCGTGGCCTCGATCAGATCGATCAGATCGCTTTTCAGCCGGCGCATCAGAGACTGAGTTTCCGGATCGCCGAATCGGCAGTTGAACTCCAGCACCTTCGGTCCGCAAGGAGTCATCATCAGTCCCGGGAAGAGCATTCCCTGGAAGGGAAGATTGTCGGCCGCGAGCCCTTTTACGAAGGGTTCCATCACTTCCTGTTTGAGACGCTCCTGCATCGGTGGATCGACCACGCGGGAGGGGCTGATCGTTCCCATGCCGCCCGTATTCTGACCATGATCTCCCTCGAGGGCTCGCTTGTGATCCTTAGCATCGGGGAAGAGGAGATAGTCTTTCCCGTCGATCAGCGCATGGAGAGAGCACTCGGGTCCGGTCAGGAACTCCTCGATGACGACTGTGTTTCCGGCATCGCCAAAGATCTTTCCGATCATCATCTGACGGATAGCTGCCTCGGCCTCCTGCCTGCTCTGCGCGATCACCACCCCCTTGCCGAGGGCCAGACCGTCAGCCTTCACGACCAGCGGATAGCTTGCGGTCGAGCAATGAGCCAGAGCGGCCACTGGGTTGGAGAAGGTGGCCGAACCCGCTGTCGGTATCCCATGACGCACCATGAATTCCTTGGCAAACGACTTCGAGGATTCGAGCTGTGCGGCAGCCGCGACAGGTCCGAAGACCCGAAGTCCCTCTTTTTGGAAAAGATCAACAATCCCCGCAGCCAGCGAATCATCGGGACCGACAATCGTCAGATCCACCTGCTCTGATCTGGCCAGGGCAAGCAGTCCGGGGAGATCACCCGCGGCGACCGGATGATTCGCGGCGAGTTCCGCAGTCCCGGCATTCCCCGGGGCGCAGAGAAGATTCGTCACCCGTGGGCTCTGAGCCAGCTTCCAGAGCAGGGCATGCTCACGCCCGCCCGATCCGATTACGAGAATTTTCATCGGCAAAGAATGGAGCCCTTGCCATCCCCTTGTCCAGAGACAGTCTCCAGAGCCCCGAATCTTTTGACTGGTTCTCGGAAGGACTTCAGGATTCTACCTTTTTAATATCACGTGTGATGCTTTCTCCTTGCAGGCGAAAAACGACAATTTCGGATCCTGTTTGGCATACATATTCTCGTACATCTTGCGAAGATCCACATTGCTGGTCCGCACGACTTCTATCGCTGTGAGTTCTGGGTACGTGGATTGCAAATCGCCCAGGATGCGCAGGACATCCTCACTTTTGGCCGGATCGGGAGTTGCCGTGGGGGTGGGTCGGTTCATGGAGGGATTGTATGTCCCCCCCATTTGCTGCGCTGTTGCAACACCCAGCACGGGGAGCAGCAGGGCAAGGAGGGAGTAGATTTTTCTCATTTGAGGAATCTATTTCTGATATTCCCGTTGGCAAGTTTTTCTTCGGTTTTCTTCCGATATCCCGGCAGCGGCATCCCGACCGCCGTCGTGCGATTTCATCAGAGGACACTTAGCCCGCCAGCGGATGACGGACATCGGGGAGGATGGCTGTGGTGGAGACCTCGATCTCCCGTTCCTGACCGAGCATGTTCAATAGGATCGCCACGCGTTCACGCGCTGGCAGGATCCGAGTGACCAGGGCGCGGACTCCCTGGAATGGGCCCTCGATCACCCTGATCTCCTCTCCCTCCTTGATTTCGCAGGCGATCTCCACGGTCTCATTGTCGGCCACATGACATCGCAGGTCGGTGATGATCGAGTCGTCCAGCATGGCGGGCCTGTTGCCGAATGAGAGAGTCTTCGCGACACCACTGGTCGCGGAGATGCGACGATACAGCACCGGATAGACAAAACGGGCGAAGATATACCCAGGAAAGATCGCCTCGTTCACCCAGGCCACACCCGTGGATCGGGCCCTCTTGAAGCGGATCTTGGGACAGAAGACCTTAACACCCAGCTCCCAACGGAGCAGTCGCGTCGCCACACCTTCCTGCTTGGGCCTAGTTTTCACGCAGTACCAGAGCAACTCATGAGAGAAGGGTGTTTCGGATGGTTCCTGTGCCGGCATGCCGGGGGAATTTGTCATGAATCAGGACTCCCCGCAAAGCCTTCGCGATTGCGACGAAATTGTCACATAGTGATTCTTGGAGAATCCGACCGGAGGTTTTACACAACATCTTGTGTCTGAAGAAGAACTCCACCACTACAGGAGCGTTTGGATCTCCGATGTCCATCTGGGCACCCGCGGATCCCAGGCGACGGCGTTGCTGGGATTCCTCCGAACATTTGAGTGTGGCACGCTGTATCTCGTCGGTGACTTGATCGATATCTGGGCGATGAAGCGCGGCGTCTACTGGACCCAGGAGCATAGCGATGTCATTCAGAAGATCCTCCGCAAAGGTCGCAAGGGCTCCAAGATCATCTACATCCCCGGCAATCATGATGAGCGGATCGCCGATTTCACGGGTGATTATGCCAATGTCCACATCCAGTCAGGTGCCTTTCACACCACGGTCGATGGCAGGAAGCTTCTCGTGGCCCACGGCCACGAGCTCGACACCGTCGTTCAGAACCTGGGATGGCTCGCCCACGTCGGCGACATCGGCTACACCTTGCTTCTGCGGCTCAACGGCGCCGTGAATTTTTTCAGAAAGCTCGTCGGCCGAGGACACTGGTCACTCAGTGCCTACGTGAAGAGCAGCGTCAAAAACGTCGTGAACTTCATCGGCGGCTTCGAGGAGTCGATGGTACATTTCGCCTCCGACGCCGAGGCTGGAGGGATCATCTGCGGTCACATCCACACCGCCGCCATGCGCAGAGTCAAGGATCTCGAATACTACAATACCGGCGACTGGGTCGAGAGCCTCACAGCGCTTGTCGAGGAGACCGATGGCACGCTCAAGCTGCTCAAATTCTCCCCCTCCGGCGAGATCATCCAGACACTGGGCGCCTGCCGAGCCACGCAACCGATCGTCGTGAATGAAGAACCCTTCGCGCCCGGATTTCCTGCCGAACCATTAGCGGTCTAATCCAGCAGTCTGAAAAAACTGGCGGGACTGCCCTTCGCGGCTTAGTTAAGAAAGCCGTCCGATGACCATCTGTCTGCTCAAGTCCAAGATCCACCGTGCCGCCGTCACCGGCGCCTCCCTTGATTACGAGGGAAGCCTCACCATCGCCTCCGATCTGGCCGAGCGCGTCGGCCTCCTGCCCTACGAGAAGATCCTGGTTGGGAACATGGGGAACGGCGAGCGCTTCGAGACCTACGTCATCTATGGTCCTCATGGCTCCGGGGTGATCGAGTTGAACGGCGCCACCGCCCATCTTGGCAAGATCGGCGACCGGCTCACTGTCATGTCGTACGCGTGGCTCTCCGGCGAAGAGGCCGCCCGTCACAAGCCCTCGGTCATCCTTCTCGACGAGAAGAACGTGGTGATCAGGGCCTGAACCTAGGAGTTGCGGAATGGGGATTGTCAGGGCAGCAGGAATCTGGAATTGTTTCGCCCTCATGAGTACCCTGATTGCCCCTCATTCCGTCGTCCTGTTTCAAGGCGACTCCATCACCGACTGCGGCCGCAGCCGCGAGGAGGATTCCACGAATGAACTCCATTTTCTTGGTAACGGCGGTTATGTCTGTATGGCAGCCGCGAGCCTTCTGGCCGACCGCCCTTCGGATGGTCTGCGCATCCACAACCGTGGTGTCGCCGGCGACCGGATCGTCGATCTCTACGCGCGCGTCCTCCGGGACACGATCAATCTGAAGCCGGACGTGCTTTCGGTGCTGATCGGGGTGAACGATACGTGGCACGGCTTCAACAACAATGGCATCCCGATTCCCAAATTCGAACGGATCTACCGCGACTATCTGAACGAAGTTCGCGAGGCGCTCCCGAACATCCGCCTGGTGCTCTGCGAACCGTTTGTCCTGCGCTGCGGGGTGGTCACCGATGACTGGGTCACCGAGATGGATCTGCGCCGGGAAGTGGTCCGGAGATTGGTCTCCGACTATGCCGCGACATTCGTCCCCTTTCAGGGTCTCTTCGACGAGGCGGTGAAGAAAGCCCCGGCCGAATACTGGGCCAGCGACGGCGTTCATCCCAGCGCGGCGGGTCATTGCCTCATGGCAAGGGCATGGCTGGACGCCGTGGCCTGAATGGGTGAGGGGACTGTTGGACTGTTGGACTGTTGGGCCCCCTCAGCCTTTCCCCATCCCAGAGGCTTGGTTGACGGCCTCTCCAAGGACCTCCTATCCCATCCGTACTTTCCAATAGCCTGGCTTCCTCTTCATGTGCATGAGCGCCACCACCCACAGGCATTCCTCACGCTCCAGATAGATCACGGCATACGGGAAGACATCCGAGAAATGACGACGGGCCAGGGGATCAAAAGGACGATAGCGTTCCGGTGCATGGCGGATGTCTTGAATCAAATCCTCCACCTCCTCAAAGAAGCGTCCACCAAGTTCTTTCTCAATGTTGGTGTAATACTCCGCTGCCTCCCGGTATTCTAGGAGCGCCTCGGGATGGTAAACAACCGGCTTCAACGGCCCACGATGGCACGGATGCTCGCACTGACCTCCTCCATAGGTACGCTCTGCACCTTCCCTTCAAGGATTTCAGCAACTCGGCGGGAAGTTTCCTTTTTCCAGGCAGTCTCGACGACGGGATCAATACCCTGATGCAGCCGGAGAGTCAACTCATCGACCAACTCCGCCACCTGCCCTCGGGGCAATTGCCGGGTTTCTTCAACGATTTGATCCAAGATCCTTGGCACAAGATTCAACATAGGCTCTTTATAACTCATCTTCAATGGCTAATCCAAGAAACAGAAATTCATCAAAAAAAACACGAAAGGGGATTTTCTGGAGCAGGGGTACTCAGCATTGACGGCACTTGCCTCCCGGCAAGCGGTGCCGCCCTCCGGGTCTCGCTCGCGCGAGATCTTCCGCGCTGCTTCCCAGCAGCTTGGTTCAGCCTTCGCCCTTCGCCTTTGGTACAGGTTCAAGACATGGGTAACGCTTTAGGTTCAGGACATAGGTAACACCATGGGGCTCTTACTGGCAGGGTAAGAGGCTATGCCGTGGCAACACCTAGACCTAATGAGCCAGAGAACAGAGTTTGCGCTTCGAGCGC
>CAIOJL010000212.1 GCA_903858595.1 uncultured Spartobacteria bacterium
CCGTTGACCGCATGGCTCGGAGTGAGATTCGGAAAAAAGAACTATTTTCTCTTCTCGCTGATCTCTTTCACCGTGGCCTCCGTTCTCTGCGGGATGGCCGACAGTCTCGGCACTTTGATAGCAGCCCGGGTGTTGCAGGGACTCGCGGGAGGCGGTCTGCTCGCGAAGGCCCAGTCGCTGCTCTTCGAGACCTTTCCTCCTGCCGAGCAGGGGATGGCCAGCGCCATTTTCGGTCTCGGAGTCATTGTTGGGCCAGCGCTCGGTCCCACGCTGGGAGGACTCATTATTGACGGGTTGGATTGGCGATGGATCTTCTATGTTAATGTGCCGGTCGGCCTTGCCGCCATCTGGATGATTCACACTTTCCTGCCGCAGGATAAATCGGTCCATCGCGCTGATGGCAAAGGAGCCACGGTCGACTGGTGGGGGTTGCTTTGGCTCACGCTCGGCCTCGGCGGATTCCAGTTGGTCCTGGAGCAGGGACAGCAGGAGGACTGGTTCTCCTCCTCTTTCATACGCTGGGCTTCCTTCATCAGTATCACGAGTCTCATCCTCTTCGTACGTCAGGAACTTAGCACCCGCCATCCAGCCGTGGATCTCCGTGTCCTGCGTCACAAGGCGTTGATGGCTGGATCTCTCTACTCGATCGTTCTGGGCTTCGGCCTCTACGGCGCGGTCTTCATCATCCCCGTTTTTGCCCAGTCACAGCTTCATTTCACGGCTACCAAGACAGGCCTGATGCTCCTCCCGGGTTCGCTTGCCTCCGCTGTCGTGATGATCATGTTCGGAAAGTTCCTGAAGAATTACGATCAGCGAGTTCTCATCACCACCGGGGCGATGATCCTCTGCGTCTCCATGTGGGCACTCGGGAATCTGAGTCCCACCACAGGGCAGGATGACCTCTTCTGGCCACTGATCGGCCGAGGCGTGGGAACAGCCTTGATCTTCCTGCCTCTCTCCATTGCCACACTGGGTGGGATTCCCCGGTATGAAATCCCGGCTGCTGCTGGACTCTTCAGTCTCACACGTCAGATGGGAGGCAGTATCGGCATTGCCGTCCTGACAACGATGCTGGAGAAAGGCACTCTCATGCACCGAGGCGAGCTGGTGAATAATATCAATCCCCTACGTATTCCCTTCCTCCAGCGTTCCCTGATGGCGAATTTCGCCCTGAACCCCCAGACTCCCGATATTCACATAGCCTCCACCCGGACCCTGGGGGTCTTTGACAACATCATCAATCTTCAGTCGAGCATCTTAGCTTCCATTGATATCTTCCAAGCACTCTCCTGGATGTTCCTGCTGACGCTTCCCCTGATCCTTCTCCTGAGTCGCGGAGGAGTGAAGCCTGCGAATGCGCACTGACCGAAAGGGAAAAGTTAAAAGGTGAAAAGGTTAAAGAGTTAAAAAGTAAGAGTCCTAAAACCAATCCCCACTTCCTCCCTTTGACTTTCAACTCCGGCCCGTCACTTCTTCACCGCTTCAACCCTTCAACCCTGTAATCTTCCATCCATGAATCCCGACAAATCATCTCAAACTCCCTCGACCCCACTTATCGCTGCGGCCACTCCTGCCACCCCAGCTCCCGATAAGTCCGTTCCGATGAGTCCGAAGAAAAAAATCATCCTGATTATCCTCGGCGTTGTCTCCTCTCTCTTTGTCATCAAGTACGGAGTCTATCGGTTCTTCCACGAGACCACGGACAATGCCTACATCACCGGTCACATCCACTACATCGCCCCGCAGATCTCCGGTGTCGTCCAGACTGTGGCTGTTGAGAACAACACCCGGGTGAAGGCGGGAGATCTACTTCTTCAGGTCGATCCCGAACCCTTCGACGCCCAGCTTGCCGACGCGATCGCCAAGAACGAAAGAGCCCAGGGCGACTACCAGCGGGAGCAGGGGCTTGCCAGAACGCGCGTGGTTTCCGCACAGGATCTCGCCCATGCCAAGGACGATGCCAACTCCGCTGCTGCCCAGCTTCACACGGCCCAGCTCAACCGCAAGTACACCACCATCGTCTCCCCTGTCGATGGAGTGGTCGGAGGCCGTAGCGTCGAGATTGGAAACACCGTGATGCCAATGATCAATCTTCTAGCCATCGTCGAGGGGAATCCTTGGATCGAAGCCAATTTCAAGGAAACCCAGGTGGCTCACATCCACAAGGGCCAGGAGGTATCTCTCACCGTCGATGCGATTCCAGACCATGAGTTCAAGGGTAGGGTTGTCAGCATGGCCCCCGCCAGTGGGCGTGAGTTCGCGTTGTTGCCGGCTGATAATGCCACCGGCAACTTCACCAAGATCGTCCAGCGTCTACCTGTCCGCATTGAGTTCGAGAAGGACTCGGTGCGAGGTTACGAGGATCGCTTGGTGCCGGGGTTGTCAGTCATCGCCTCCGTGCGGGTGATGTAAGGGTCGATTATTTCTGAAGCGCAGGATTGGCTAACCTAATAGTCTTCAGTCTAAATACTTCTTCTCCCATGACCCCCCACGAACAGGCGCGTCGGATCGTTGACTATGAAGCCCGTCCGGATGCGGATGGCCATCTGAAGGTCTATCATCTTCCCTCCGGAGACGGGGGAGGGGAGCGCGAGGTCGCAGGTATCAATGACCGTTATCACCCGGAGGCACTCGATGCGATCGAGAAACTGATCTCCGAGGGGAAGTATGATGAGGCTGAGGATGCAGCAGCCGATCAGATCCGTCGCTACACAGATCCCGTGGCGATGCTCTCGGATGTGCCGGCCGTTCAATTCGCCCTGCGCGATGCAGCCTTCAATCGGGGACCAACCGGTGCCTCGATGATCCTGCAAGATGCCCTCGGGCTTCCCGCTGATGGGATCGCCGGTTCGAAGACCAAGGAAGCACTGCATGAGGCGGAGAAGAATCCTGAAAAACTGCTCGGAGATCTGCGTGCCTCACGCGAGTGCTATGAGCGCCGGACGCGCGACGAGTCCTCGAAATTCTGGGCAGGCCTGGCCAACCGCTGGGACCGCCAGCACGCTGACAGTCTCTCAATGCTTGGATAGGGATTCCCTTGAGAAAGGGTTGGGTCGATCTACCCGATCCTCTACGCCAGAAAGCGGCAAAAGGATTCCGAGGATTCGCGCTCCGTATGGAGCGTGTTCTCGATTTTAGAATGATCCTCGTAACCCAATGACATGCCACAGACGAGCATCTGCTGTTCGGGAATCTCCAGATGCTGTGCGATGATACGGTGGTATTTGCAGAAAGCCGCCTGCGGGCAGGTATCGAGTCCGCGGGCGCGCGCGGCCAGCATGACGTTCTGCAGGAACATGCCGTAGTCGAGCCAGCTACCCTGTCCCATGACCCGATCGATCGTGAAGAAGAGACCGACCGGAGCGTCAAAGAAGGCATAGTTACGGGCAAACTGTTGACCCATGCGCTCACGCTCTCCCGTGGTAATGCCGAGTAATCCATAGAGGTCGTAACCGACCTTTCGACGCCGATCGATGAAGGGAGCTACCCACTTCTCCGGGTAGTAGTAGTATTCCTGCACATGCTCCGCATCGCGTACGGGATCGAGAGCAGTCTCGATGAGTTCCTGAGAAAGAGCCTCCTTCTTCTTCCCGGTCACGACGATGACCTGCCAGGGCTGTGTGTTCGTACCAGAGGGAGCACGTGCTGCAATATCCAGAATCTCCAGGATGGTTTTTTTCAGCACAGTGGTAGATAGGAATCCCCGCACAGATCTCCGACCACGTATCACCTCATCAACGATCCTGGTGATTTCCGCCTGTGAATCTGAATCACTCATCGGTTTCTTTCTCCCTAAAAGCCTTCAGCCTTCAGCCTAAGAACCAGTTTCTCACGGTTCCGGATACGCCTTGATGAAGTTTTTGTACCAGTAGGCGGAGGGCGAAGGGATACGGTCATGAGTCGTTTTGTCAAAGGAGAAGAGGCCGAATTTTGGGGTCCACCCTTCAGTCCACTCGTAGTTGTCGACAAGGGTCCAGGGGAAGTAGCCGCGCACATTGACCCCGTCGTTCATGGCTCGTCTCATCTGGGCGACATGCTCGCGGAAATAGCGGATCGACTTTTGCCCGCTTTGGGTGCCGATTCCGTTTTCAGAAATCACAATCGGTTTGTGGTAGCGCTCATTGATTTCCTTGAGCACGTGGTAGAGGCCTGTCGGGGCGATCTCCCAACCAAGTTGGGTGTATTGTGAGTTATGTTCTCCGACAGGACGGAAGAGAAAACGCATCAGGCTCGCCTGTTGGGAGTAGTAGTAGTTCACCCCGATCAGGTCGCAGGTGTCGGCTACCATATCGAGATGGTCGTGGTTCTGATGCAGCATGAGGTGATAAATGGAGCTTGTGGGATCTGCGTTCTTCGCCCTCTTCCACTCGGGCAATGAGTAGATGCCCATGATGAGCGCATCCGGGCGTTCCTTGCGGACGATGGATGCTGCATCACGGAACATCCCTGCGGAGACTTGCATCGCCTTCTTATAAGACCCTGGGTGAACAAGGAGTCCGGGGGGCCAGTGTGCGCCGATCCATCCGAGTTGGAGAGCTCCGTTCGGCTCGTTCTGCGGAACATAAATGCGCACATCCCCCATGGTGGCCTTCACAACGCGGCGCACATGGGCCTGCCAAGCAGTACTGATATCGGGATTGAGGAAGTTGGCCTTCGATTTGTCCGTGGGATAGAGCCAGTCGGGGAAGGTGAAGTGCCAGAGCGACACGATAGGCTCGATGCCTGCCTCCCGGCATTTGTGAGCCATTTCGGCATACTGACGTAGTGCTGCCTCGTTGATCTCACCCCGGCGCGGCTCCACGCGGGCCCAATCCACCCCGAATCGGAAGTGATTCACCCCCAGAAACCTGACGGCGGCCAGATCCTTGTCGAACTGGCTCCAGGAGAAGACAGCATAATCCCCGCGGGCCGGCGCTCTTCCTTCTTCGGCAAAGCGGTCCCAGTCGGTCTTGAAATACCATTTTGATCCCGGCGCGTATCCTTTGTCCTCGTTCTGGAAAGGGGCTGTGGAGGTGCCCCACCAGAAAGGTTCCTTTGGCAGAGGCTTCAGGACGACGGATTCCTTGGGAGGGGAATATTTTCCCGGAGCCATGATGCATCCCTGCAGGAGCAGGGCGGTCAGCACCAGGGATGGTAACAGAAGCGGACGGAGGATGGTTGCTTGATGCATGAAAGAGTCCCTTGTACCTACAAGGAAGACATTCAACCATGAAGAATTCTTTAACGCCCTGCCTTCTTCTTTTTATCCTCCTCTCGACACTGCGAGCAGAGATAGATCTGGGAGCAAAACGCCTGATGCCCGATACCGTCGTCATGAATGATGGACGGGTTGTTCACGGATTGATCATCAAAAACAACGCCGAAAAGGTGATTCTCCAGGAGAGAATGACAGAGGTGGAGATTCCCAAGAGTGCGATCCGCCGCATCGACGATCAGGGGCAATCGGGAATCTATTTCGCCGACATTGTCGATCCCGGAAAGCTGCCGCCCTGGAGGATGATCGTTCAGGATCTGCGCTCCGACGATAGCATCCGCTCCTTCAAGCAGATCCCCGCCACGACCATCGACAATGGATACCTAAAGAATATTCCCTATCTCTCATTCAAGATCAATGAGCGCATCGAAATGAATGTCTACGGCGATTCGGAACATCCCGTCTGCCTGGAGTATGGTATTTATGAGCGTGGGGAGAAGATCACACAGTTCAAAAAGATCATCCGTGCCTATCTGGCGGGAATTCTTAGCAACCGAAAGGAGGTGGGTGCACTTTACTCCCTCGATGAAAAGGGGGGCCGGGTCCAGGTCGGACGCTTTGTTTTTCGAATAACGCCTCCCGATGCACCCGAAGCCTATGGCGGATGGTGGCTTTCCATTTATGACCCTGCCCGACTCAACAAGGCCCGTCTCTCCGATGCGGAGTATCGGAAAGTGACGCTGCCTTTCGACGAGGTGAATACACGCTCGGGAAGACTACGAATGGATCGCGTCATGGCGAATGATCGGTATCTCGCCTCCACCCGCATGAATTGGAATACAATGCTTCCTGATCTGCGCGGGTTTTACCGTAACCATATGGGGGAACTTAAGTTGTTGATTCCCTCCTTTATGAAGAGTCCAAAACCCACCAACGCCCAGCAATGAAAATTCATCAACTGACCGCCACATTCCTCTCCTCGGCCATCCTGAGTGGTTGTGCCATTCATCCCCTGGGACCCCTCGACAAGGCTCCCCGCCACGAGGCTGAAAAGCTCACCGGATATGCACCCTTCGCATGGGGAATCTCCACCAGCAGCCTTCAGTACGAAAACCGGGACGAAAAGCCTGGAGATCCCGAGTATTTCCTTCGCGACTGGGACCTGCTGGTCAAGAAGGGGAAGGCTCCGGTGGTGGGCAATGCGCTCTACAGCTGGAGTGACTTTGACAAGGACCTTGCCGCACTGAAGAAGATCGGCGTGACCCACTACCGGTTCAGTATCGAGTGGGCCCGTGTGGAGCCGCAACCCGGTCATTACAATAAGAAAGCGATTCTGCGTTATGCCGAAATGTGCAGGAAGCTTAAGGAGGCTGGCATTGAGCCTGTCGTAACGCTCTGGCATTTCACCTTCCCTGCGTGGCTCACAGACTCCAAGAATAGCTCGAAGACCAACTGGCTGCATCCGCTGGCCCGTGAGAGGTGGAACCTCTATGTGACGAAGATGGTGAAGGCAACATCACCCTACGTGAATTACTATGCGCCGGAGAACGAGCCCAATGGCCAGATACTCACCGCCTATATCGCTGGACTCTGGCCTCCTTGCCATATCTTTGATTTCAAAGGTTACGAAGCTGCGACAATCGCGAGCGCGGAGATGTTCCGGGATGCGGCGGCGCGGATCAAGGAGGTGAAGCCCTCGGCCAAGGTTGTCAGCGTCGAGGCGCTTCCCTGGTGGGAACATGGCCCACTCGATCCGGGCGGTCTCATCTATAATACCGTGCAGCACGCGAACTTCGACCACCTCGACCGGGTGTTCGATGTCTGCGACATCATCGGATTCAACTACTACTACAGTCAGATGGCTGGTCCGCTTAGCCTTCTTTCCGAGTCTTACCGCCACGGCCATCACTTCACCATGATGGGATGGAGGATCGATCCCGCTGCCCTCGGCAAGCAGATCCGCTATGTCGGCAAACGCTATGACAAGCCAATGATGATCACGGAGAATGGCATCGCTACCGAGAACGAGCATCAGCGCCTCTCCTACCTACGAAACCACATCGCTCAGATCAGAAAGACCATGGACGAGGGATGCGACGTGAAAGGGTATTTCGTCTGGTCGCTGGCCGACAACTACGAGTGGCACTACGGCTATGTTCCGAAGTTTGGTCTGGCCTCGATGAATCCCTTGACACGCGACAGGGTGCTCAAGCCGGCCGCCTTCTATTATAAGAGCGTCATTCGGGACTCCAATCGCGAGCAGAAGGTATCTCCGACGCCCTGATCCCGAGTGAAGGATGCCTTTGCTATGAAAGGGTGTTTGTTCGTTCTGATATCGGCCGCTCTTCTCTTGATGATCGGTTGCTCCCGACATCGCGAGCGTCCTGATCTTATTTTCATCAATGGGGCTGAGCCCGAGACACTCGACCCAGCGTTGATCACGGGACAACCCGAGGGGCGAATCATTAATGCGCTCTTCGAGGGATTACTCCGCTTAGACTGCAAGGGAGTTGCAGGGCCCGGGGTAGCTTCTACTTGGGAGATTTCCCCAGATCATTGTATTTACACCTTTCACCTGCGCCCCGATGCAAGATGGAGTGACGGGAAGGGCGTGACGGCACACGACTTTGTCGACTCATGGCGCAGGACGCTCGATCCCGCAACCGCATCCGCCTACAGTTATCAGCTCTTTTCGGTTAAGGGGGCCGAGGATTATGCCAATACTCCCGTGGGCAAGACAGCTGATTTCAAGTCGGTCGGCGTAAGGGCCCTGGATGACGCGACGCTCCGTGTGGAGCTGAAACAACCGGTCCCCTATTTCCTGGATCTCTGCGCCTTTCCGACACTCTATCCTATGCGGACGGATCTGATTGCCAAGTACGGAGATGACTGGGTGAAGCCCGGGAAGCTTGTCGGGAATGGGGCTTTCGTTCTCGAGGATTGGAGGATCAATGACGTTATCCATCTGACAAGGAACCCACTCTACTGGGATGTGGTAAACGTCTGCCTGCGCACTGTGGAGGTGCTGCCGATCAGTCAGGCAAATGTCGCCTATAACTTTTTTGCCGCCGGTCAGGCCGATCTGATCATGGACAAGGGACTGGCTCCGCCCTCGTTGCTGGATGCGCTCAAGACACGGGCCGATTTTCATGCCGCTCCTTTCCTCGGTACCTTTTTCCTCAGATTCAATTGCGCCAAGGGACCTTTCACGGACGTGAGGGTGCGCAAGGCCTTTGCCATGGCTATCGATCGCAAGCGCATCACCAGCAAGATCACGAGGGCGGGGGAGACTGATGCCCTGAGCTTTGTGCCTCCCGGTATTAACGGGTACACGGCTCCTGAGGGCCTTCCCGAAAATGAGGAAATGGCACGTCGCTTACTCGCCGAGGCCGGGTATCCAGACGGCAAAGGATTTCCCCTCACGACCTATCTCTACAGCGAGGGGGAGTTGAACGAGGGGGTGGCAATCGAGCTTCAGTCGATGTGGAAAGAGCGACTTGGGGTCAACGTCCAGCTCGCTAGACAGGAGTGGAAGGTCTATCTCAACTCGCTTGCTTCGCTGGATTTCGGAATCGCCCGCTCCAGCTGGGTGGGGGATTATCCGGATCCGAATACCTTCCTGGATCTTTTTCTCTCCGAGAGCGGCAACAACCGCACCGGATGGAAGAATGCCGACTATGACCATATGATCCATGATGCTGCTGCTGAGACGGATCCCGAAAAGAGATTTACCATCATGCGCCGCGCGGAAGAATTTCTGGTCAGCGATCAAGCGCCGGTTTCCCCACTTTTTTTCTATATAGGGATCCAATTGTACGATGGCAATCGCCTAGGCGGGATCGAACCCAATGTCTTGGATGAACATCCGATTCGTGAAATCTTCCAAAAAGATCATCCTGCAAAATGAAAAAACAGCGATTCACTACCAGAGGCTGTAAGGTTCTTATTACCGGAGCCACGGCCGGACTCGGAACCGAGTTTGCCCGTCAGCTTGCCCCTTTCGCCTCGCGCCTGATCCTTGTGGGGCGCCGCGAAGAGCGTCTTTACTCCCTTTCAGAGTCGCTGAAGGTTTTACATTCCGATCTGAAAATCTATTCCTTCAAAGCGGATCTTTCTCAATCCACGGAGCGGGAGCGTCTGGCTGCTTGGATCATCCGTGAGGAAATTCCGCTTAACCTCCTGATCAATAATGCCGGCTTGGGTGAGCTTGGCCCGTTTGAGAGCGCCGACTGGAACCGTCTTGTCCCTGTGCTGGACGTGAATGTCATTGCGCTGACCCATCTGACCCACCTTCTTCTGCCGATGCTAAGAGCTCAAGTGGCACAGACTCCCTCGGGAATCCTGAATGTCAGCTCCGTGGCAGGATTCTATCCGCTTCCTGAGATGGCTCTCTATGCAGCGACCAAGGCCTATGTGACAAGCTTCAGCGAGAGTCTCCGTATGGAGCTTGCCCCTGAAGGGATAACTGTCACAACACTCTGTCCCGGGCCTGTGCCCACGGAATTCTTCGAGGTCGCCACTCGCAACGGTGAGACCATCCGGGCCATGGATCGCACTCATCCTTCACTGGCGACTCCTGCTGAACTGGTTGTTCGTGCTGCTCTGCGGGGGATTGTGCGGAATAAACCCGGAGTCATTCCGAATCCGCTGCTGGCATTGCTGGTCCGCGGAAGCCGTCTCCTGCCGTTACCCTTGATTAGAGCAGCCATTCGTATGGGAGTGGGTCCGAAGAGGCCAAAAGGCTAGAGCATTGGATATCAAGACGACCGCTCCTCCCTGCATCCCCTGACATTGACGATGGACTCTGAATCAGCGAAAGTTTCCTTGTGAAAAACTTCACAAGATGGTCCACCAAGGAAATTGATCCGCAATCCAATGCCTCCTTCGCGGAGGCGATCGAGCTGATCGGTCCGGATCTCTACTCGGTCGAGGAGAGGATCCGTGAGCAGTCCAAAGCTGTGGATGCTGGTATCGAGCACTATTTTGAATATGCCATCGGCGGGAGTGGTAAGCGTTTGCGTCCCGCCCTCGCTCTTCTTGCGGGAGGAGCCACCGGACGGATTGTCTCCGATCATGTCGATCTGGCAGTGATCGTGGAACTGATCCACATCGCGAGTCTTGTCCATGACGATATCATGGATGGTGCCGACCGTCGGCGTGACCGGCCGACGCTCAATGCCAAGTGGGGGAATTCCCTCACTGTTCTTGTGGGTGATGTTCTTTTTGCTCATGCCCTCCGGCTTTCCACGAAGTTCTCAAACTCCGATATTTCCCGACGGATCGCCGATGCGGCCGCCGATGTCTGCACGGGCGAGATCCTTCAGACACAGCGTCGCTTTGACCTGAATATACCGCTTTCCGAGTACTACAGGATGGTCCAGATGAAGACTGGCGCACTGTTCGCAGTCTCCTGCGAGCTTGGAGCTTTTCTGAGTGGTGCTTCTCCAGCGGTGATCAGTGCCCTCAAGAGTTACGGCAATAAAATCGGGATCGCCTACCAGGTGCTGGATGACTGCATCGATCTGGTGGGAGACGAGGAGAGGATCGGCAAGACGCTTGGAACAGACATTGCCTGCGGCAAGTTCACCCTGCCCGTCCTGCTGCTGCTTCAGAAATCCTCCCCCAAGGAGCGTGACGAGCTTCAGTCCATGCTCCTTTCCGAGGAAGGGATCTCACCCTCACGGCTTATCGAACTGGTTACTTCAAAAGGTGCCTTGCCTGCCGCCGTGCAGGCCGCTCGTAGCCTGGTGGACGATGCCGATGCCGAGCTGGAAAAAGTGCAGGAAAACCGCCATGCGGCCGCACTCCACTCGATGACCGAGTATTTGAGAGGAGTTCTCGATTCCCTCTGCTAGAGCATCTTAAGAAAAGATGCGGGCCTCTCTGGGATCACTGCCTGAATAAGGTGATGAATATGGAACTCAGGAAGAGAGAAAAGAAATAAAAGATTTCACAGCCATCCCACAGGGGCATAAAGACTGAGTGCTGATTAAGTATTGAAGGGGTAGGAAGGGTGATTTTGGTTAGAAGTGGTTTTAGAATTTCTGGGGTTGAAGTGCTGGGCGA
>CAIOJL010000213.1 GCA_903858595.1 uncultured Spartobacteria bacterium
CGCCGCCACGCCGCTCACGGGACTCATCCTGACCAAGCTAGATGGTTCGGGGAAGGGAGGCGTCGCCGTCGCCATCGCCCGGGAGACAGGCATCACTCCCCGCTTCATCGGAACAGGCGAACAAGCCAGAGATATGGCTCTCTTTGAGAGGGCCTCCTTCCTGGAACGGATGTTATAAAAGATCAGCCTTGTTTGTGATGGTCTTCCTGCGAGTCGGAAGAGGAGCCCTTTTTGTCCATACGACTTCCCAAGTCATGAATCCAGAGGCTGAGGATATAGGTCAGAACTAAAGCGACGTAGAATTGACCGATGACCGCCTGGGTGATTGTCAGCACGCGTGCGATGTGAGTAGCAGGGAGGATATCGCCGAAGCCCAAAGTGGTCTGGGTTACAAAACTGAAATAGAGCATCTGCTGAACATCGTTTCTCCACTCAGAGACCGTGGGCACAACGGATCCCGCAGGCATGAACTGCGAATGACGGAATGCATGGATGTTGATCCTCTACACAATGGTGTAGAGGAGTGCAAAGGTTCCCCCAATCCAGACATACAGGTTGCAGGCCTCCAAGATCTTGTCCAATTTGGCATTCTTGGTGTTCAGAAGTCTCTTGATCCACGAAATGGTGCCGAAGATCAGCGTGGCCAACACCATCAGCACCGAGGCTTCCTCGGTAGCCTGCCCGAATGTGAGTATTTCACCTGCTAGCGACTTCCATCCGTTCAGCCAAAAAACCATGAGGGAAACGAGGAAACTCCCCGAGGCCACCACGGCGACCTTCATGGTGTCCGCATGGGTTGTCACCGCCATGCAGGAGACAGCAAGAAAAACCAACACAATTAACTCTGTTGGCAGGTAGGGGCCAAAATAGAATAACCCGAGAAGCGTCAGACCACCTATGACGTGACGCCTCTCGGCTAGGTTGAGGACATGGCGATGAAGGGGGTGCATTATTCCGGGTAGTCTCGGGGCTTTATTTATGGGAGGAACAGCAGAAATCCTCAGATATGTCCCAGCGGCAGAATTTTGCTAACGGGTGTCAGGAGAACCCTGAAGGCTTCCGCATTGGTTCTGAAAATCCGAACCTCAGGGAACGCGACGCCTAATTTCGCAGCCCGGAGTGCCGATCTCGGGATCGGTTGAAGGCCGGTAAGGGAAACAATCAATCCGCTGGCAAGCAACTGCTTCACGGTCATCACGAGTTGGTAGATGCCGGTGGAATCGATCAGTGGCACATCGGAGAGGTCGATAACTGCATACTTACCTCCCTCCTCCGGATGAATTTCGGAAGTCAACCGGCTCGCTGAACCGAAAAACAAGGCGCCGTTGACCTTAAAGTAGAGAATCCCATCGGGCACCGTAATCGGAGCGGTATTCTTTTCGGCTTCCTGATCATTGATAGGTTCATCAACCCCTTCCTTAGTCGCGGATATCTCTGACATGCGGTACATGAAGAGAATGGAGGTGACAATGACCCCAACTGCGATGGCGGTGACCATGTCAAAGAGGATGGTCAGTACCGCGCAAAGGAGAAGGGTCAACCATTCCTCCCTTTCGGCCGTGCGCACGATATCGACGCAACCTCTTAGATCACTCATGAAATAGGCAACATAGATCAACAACGCAGCCATGGCTGAAAGCGGCAGATAGCCGAGATAACGTGAGAATAGAAGGATCGAGGCCAGAAGAAAAACGGAATGCATCACCGAAGCCCAGGGGCTGGTTCCTCCGGCCTGGATATTGGCAGCCGTCCTCGGAATGGCACCGGAGACGCTGAAGCCCCCAAAAAACGGCGATATCATGTTCGCGAGACCGTGGCCGATCAATTCGCCGTTGGGATTGTTTCGTGTCGACGTCAACCTGTCACCGCAGACGGCGGTAACAAGAGTCTCGATTGCGCTGAGCACGGCGATAGCGAAGGCTCCCTTGAAAAGGCTCATGAATCCGGCAAAGGAGTCCAGGAGATGCATTCCGTCATGAAGCATCCAGGGAAGCTCAAATTGTGGCGGAATCGGCGGGATTCCGTGGAAAATCTTCCCGTTAGCCACGATGGAAAAATGGTTTTCAATCGTATCAAAATGAAGGGAGGGCTCCCAGGTCGGAAGAATCACTCCGAGCACGCAGGAAATGGGCAGAACGACCAGTGCCGCAGGGATATTCTTGAAAAAATAGGACCAACCAAAGAGCGCGACGAGCGTGAACGTCCCCAGAACCATATCGGCGACGTTGCAAGAGTGCCAGTGGCTCAAAACGGTGTTGAACTCGCTGACGATCGAATTGGTGGGAGGCGCAATAACGCCGGAAAAATTCCGGAGTTGAAGGATGATCACCGAGATTGCGATCCCAAGGGTGAAGCCCGCAATGACGGGGAAGGAGATAAAATCAATCAGCTTCCCAAGCTTCAAGAGACCCAAGAGAAGCAGAATCAAGCCCGCGAAGGCGGTCGTGATCATCAGTCCGGCAGGTCCAAAATCCCTCACGATCGGAATCAGGATGACAATGAAGGCGGCGGTCGGACCCGAGATCTGGTATTTTGAACCCCCAAAAATTCCAGCCACAAGGCCGCCCACAATTGCCGTGTAAAGTCCCGACTGCGGCGACATGCCCGAGGAGATGGCAAATGCCATCGAAAGCGGAAGCGAGATCGCGCCGACAACGATCCCGGCGATGGTATCGCGGAATAAGCGGTTGGCAGAGAGTCCCTCGTGGATACTGCTTCTCCAAGCGGCGCAGAAATCGGCAAAGTGGGCTAGGTTCATACCGATTCGGAGATTAATAATTAACGCCTTCAGCATAGCAACGCTCTTTTGGCTGAGGATGATCGGCTTTCCCTCATTGTTGGGCGTTGACCCGGGACGGGAGTCGCTTATTCTGAATTGATATTCCACATGCGGGGGAGCCAGCTGGCTGAGAGGTCCGGGACAGAACGGACGACCCTTTGAACCTGACACAGGTCAGGGAGAAGACTCAGGCCACGCCGTGCACCCCACGCGTGGCCCTTCCTTTTTTATCCTTCAGCCTTCAGTCTTCAGCCTATCCACCTCTCCCAATGATCGCCCCAAAAGACCCCATCGAACCCAGCTACGCAGATCTATCGAGCACCGACGCACTCCCAGCCAGTAGCCGCGTCTATGTGGAAGGA
>CAIOJL010000214.1 GCA_903858595.1 uncultured Spartobacteria bacterium
CTGCTCGATACGGCCCGGGAGGAGGGTGCCGCGGGTATGTCGGAGAACGCCGCAGTCTATCACGGGGGTGCAAGGGGACTGAACAAGGAGATTACGGAATATTCGGAAGAGTTGATCTCCAGACCCCTTGATTCCCAGACGATGCACGAGGTCCTGAATCTGAAGCGCCGCCAGGAGATCCTTGGGCCTCTTGAGGAGTGTGTGGACGGACTCGTCCGTGGGACTCTTGACAGTACGTCGGGGAGCGAACGTCAACTTGTGATGGCGGGACTGCTTGAGTCGATGAGCCTGATCATGCTCACAGCTCTCGAGGCATGGACGAATGCGGATCCAGAGGAACTGGGGTTCCTGCTCCAACTCACCGACGACCGGAGCGGGATGATGGAGAAACTCCGTCAGAATTTCAGGGCGGATGGGAATGCCATGAGCCCGGAGGATCAATCCACGCTTTTCTACGCTACCACCCTCTTTGAACGCGCCGTCTGGCTCATGCGCCAACTGGGACTAACTCTCCGTGGTGAGCGGGAGTCGTCTGACGCTGCTTGATCGGAACTGAAGCGCATTCAAAAGACATCCTGAATTCTTTTTTTGAGAAAGATGGTAGCTGACTTCAGGTCTTTTATGGATAGCGGGCAAGGAGGGGTTGACTGAGATGAGAGATGGCCTCTTATTTACCCCTCATGGAAATTACTTTTGAAAAAGCCGAGACGATACTCGTGGTCACTCTCAAGGGCCGACTCGACGCAACCCATCAGAATGTGATGAGGGATGCGGTAGATCTGAAAATTAAATCGGGTGAGGCCAAATATTTTGTCTTTGACCTCAGCGAACTGGACTACGTGAGCAGTTCCGGATTTCGTGAATTTTTCTATCTAGGCCATGAACTGGCACGGGCAGGAGGCAAGTTGGCTGTTTATTCGCTCCAACCCGTCGTAAAACGCATTTTTGAAATAGCCCAGTTCCACTCCGCTTATCCGGTTTGTGTGATGCGTGAGGAAGCTCTTGCGGCGATCCTGCCGCCTGCCTGAAAAGGTTTTAGGGAATCCTGCTACTCGGCAGGTATACCATGTTTCTTGAAGTTTAGGACAAGGATGCGGCGACCATCGGTTTCGGCAACGGTGACCGTAAATTCCCCGATCCTGAGACTCTCTCCACGTGCAGGCAGATGCCTCAGGAGTTGGGTCACATAGCCGCCGATCGTACTGGCGCTGGATGGTTCGAATTTCATCCCGGACTGTTCGGTCAGGTCATGGAGCGGCAGTGTCCCGTCGACATCGAAATCATCCTTCCCAAATTCGGTCAATGGTTCCCGTCGGCTGTCAAATTCGTCCTGAATGGACCCGACAAGTTCCTCTAGGACGTTATTAAGTGTGATGGTTCCGACGGCCCCGCCGTACTCATTCACGGCCACTGCCATTTTTCCCTGGTTTTCCAGAAACAAATCGAGCAGATCCTCCAGGGGCATTGTTTCAGAGACATTCCTGATGGGTCGACTGATCTCATTCAGATCATTTTTGCCGCTTTCCATGAGTTCCAGTAGATCCTTGGTGTGAACAAGGCCAATAGACTCGTCGAGTGATCCGATGCAGAGGGGAAAACGGGAGTGGCGTGAGACGATCGCCTTCCTGAGTTCCTCGGGAAACGGCTTCTCTAGATCGAGAAAAACCACATCCGTGCGAGGAGTCATGATGTTGCGCACAACCCGACGCTGGAGATCGAGTGCATTCACGGCGAGTTTTCGTCCAAGTTCCGTGACGGCCGCCGCCTGTCGGCTTTCCAACAGGACATGACGGAGTTCCTCGTCGGAAAGCGCCTGCTCGGACTCCTTGGGAGGTTCGACCCGGAACACGTGGAGGAGAACGAGGTTTGCGGAATAATTCAGAAAATTAATGAAGGGCCGGAAGATAAGGTAAAAAGTTCTCAAGGGAGGGCTGAGCCAGAGCGCCATAAGAACGGGCTTGCGGATGGCGAGAGACTTCGGAACCAGTTCGCCCAGCAGAATTTCAAAGTACGTGATCAACGAGAATGCGATCACGAAACTAATGGTGTGAACAAGCGCCGCCGAGTTGATGCCTGCCAAATGGAAGAAGGGGACGATCAGTCTGGCCAGGAACGGTTCTCCCACCCAGCCAAGTCCAAGGCTTGTCAGGGTGATGCCAAACTGGGTTGCCGAGAGATAGGCCTCCAGTTCCCTTGTGATCTGGCGTGCCACCCCGGCCCGGGCATCCCCCTTTTCGATGAGGTTATCCAACGTGCTGGTCCGAATCTTGATGATGGCGAATTCCGCGGCGACGAAGAAGGAGGTAAGAAGAATAAGGCCGAAAACGACCATCAGTCTTAGGAAGATGGTTCCACCGCTCTCCCATTGGATGTCAGACAAGGGAATGGATTCCCCCGATGCGAGGAGGCTAAGGGCGAGTAGGGACACGGTTTTTCAGTTATTGGTAATCCGACAGGGGCAATATTAACGGCCGACAGCATCCAGATTGCGAATACAAACGCTCCATGTTGGAGCGGAGAACACATCAGGCATTCAGCGCGCCTTCACGATCCGGGTAGGTGGAGACAAGCGAAAGGAACCCGGAGAGTTCGAGTAACTTCAGAACCGTCGGTTGGATGCTACAGAGTCGGAGGCTCCCTCCTGCCGATTTGGTTTTTTTGAGCGCCTGCAGGATCGAGCGGAGACCTGCGCTGCTGACATAGCTTAATTCGGATAAATCAAGTACTACCAAACCCGCGTCCGGAATCACCTCATCCAATGAGGGGCCTGTCTGTCCATCAAGCCTGCCGTTCAGTACCAGCATAGTCGTGGTTTCAAACTTCAATTCTTGAATGGTCAGCATGTTGAGGCCTACGGTTTTTCCGGGTAGAATTTTTAAACCAAAAAGAAATTATCATCAGTTTACGGTAGCTTGGAAAGGGTGAAGTCGATGATGGAAAATGACGGGTGAAAAACACGGAATGGATAGTCAGATCATTCCCTTCAGGAAGTTGGAACCATGGTTCATGAAATTGAAGACATGGAGTCCGAGTTCATTGGAGAGGTGACTGAAGGCCCTGATTCCGCGGATGCTGTCGACGCGGTTATCGATTCTGGGAAAAAAGTTCCGATCCCTAGTTGACGGTTGACCACCCCCATGATCCCTCCACTCACTCCGCTTTTGGCCGGAATGCCGACGTGGAAGGCCCATTCGCCTGCGTAGTCGTACATGCCGCAAGTGAACATCATTGAGAGTGCGTCCTGAGTGCAATCGACATCAAAAACATTTTCTCCGGTGAGGGGGGGGTGTGCCGGTGTTGGCAAGAGTTGCTCCCATGACTGCGAGATCACGTGCGGTCACTAGGATCCAGCACTGCATGAAGTAGAGTTCCAGGGTCTCCATATTGGTGGCAGGATCCATCTTGTCGAAATTCGTCAGCAACCAGGCATGGGCGCGGTTGCGGTGTCCCGTCTGGCTCACGGACCTGTAGACCTGATCATCAATACTCAACTCCCTACCCGCCGCATCGCTCAGCAGTTTCAGGAGCTTCGCCCTCCGCTCTTCAAGCGAAGCGCCTGAGATGAATCCCGTGTTGCTGATGGCACCTGCGTTCACCATGGGGTTGAAAGCACGGTTGAGTTTGTCGAGTTGGATGGAGTTGAAGGCATCCCCGCTCGGTTCGATTCCGACCCGCGTCGATATCTCCTCCCGTCCGTGTGAGGAGAGAGCTGCTGCGTAAACTAAAGCCTTCGAGGTGCATTGGATGGTGAACTCCACATCGCAATCCCCGGCTTCGTAGATCTCGCCGTCCACGGTGGCGATGCAGACACCGAAATGATCAGGGTTAGTCTTGCCAAGTTCCGGGATATAGGATGCCACTTCACCGTCATGCACTCTCCTGTATTGTCCGAGCACATCCTGAAGCAGTGCTTCGAGGGGTGAGCATTCAGGTTTGGTGGATGGCAGTGTGCCTCCCTCATTCTCGCGCTCTGCGCGCTTTTCCATGAGAAACTAATTAAGCCTTTTTCGGGCCAGATACCGGCAAAAAGCTCAGATGTAATTCTTCCGTAGCATCTCGGCTACCGCAGAGTCGAGCCGTTCACGGCACCGCACCTCGTCAAATCGTTGAAGGAGATCCTCCGGTCGAACGCGTTCACGTTCCGGCCCGTACAGATCGTGTAGCACCTCGCCGCGGTGCATCATGACGATCCGGTTGCCAAGGTTGACGGCCTGCTGCATGGAGTGGGTGACCATGAGTGTGGTCAACTTGTCCCGCTCGATGATTTCGTGGGTGAGTCGGATCACCTGATCGGCGCTCTTGGGATCGAGTGCGGCTGTGTGTTCATCCAGGAGAAGAAGTTCAGGCTTGAGCCAGGAAGCCATTATTAGGGTGAGTGCCTGCCTCTGGCCTCCGGAGAGGCTGCCGATGGGATTTTCGAGGCGCTGCTCCAGGCCCATGTTGAGGGTGCGGATGCGGTCACGGAGTTCACCCATCATGCCGCGGTTCAACGCCCATCCAAGACCGCGCCGTTGGCCACGCCGCGTGGCTAGGGCGAGATTCTCGGCGATCGTCATGGTGGGGGCCGTTCCGCTGAAGGGATTCTGGAAGACCCTCCCGATCAACTTGGCCCGCTGGTGCTCGGCCCAGCGCGTGATGGTGTGACTGCCAAGGGAGACTGTCCCTTCATCCACTAAAAACGTGCCGGCCACGGCGTTAAGCAGGGTCGATTTTCCCGATCCGTTGGTGCCGATGATGATCAGGAAAGTTCCCCTTTCCAGGCTGAGGCTGACATTGCGGAGGGCGCGTACCTCATTGGGGGTGCCTGGATGAAAGGTCTTTCGGATGTGCGAGATTTCAAGCATGACTGGAAGCTTTTGATGCCGTGGATGATTTGAGCTTTCGGAGCATCGAGGGGGCGATCAGGGCGATGAAGACAAAGAGGGCCGTGATCAGCTTGAGATCGTTGGGATTCAGGCCCCATCGCAGGGCTATCGCCACCAGAAGGCGGAAGAGGACGGAGCCCATCACCGCCCCTATGATGACAAATCCGATACTGCCTCCCCCGACCAGTGCCTCTCCGATGATGACGCTGGCCAGTCCCCAGACGACCATGCCGATGCCCATCTGCACATCGGCGAATCCCTGATACTGCGCCAGCAAGGAGCCGGCCAGGGCTATGAGGCCGTTGGAGATGGCGAGACCGAGAATCAGGATGAAGTCAACGCTCACCCCGAGGGCGCGGATCATCTGGGCATTGTCACCTGTCGCCCTCATGGCGGTACCCAGATTGGTGCGGAAAAAGAGAAAAAGGAGCGTTCCCACCAATGAGACGATCGCCGCAATTCCAAGTAAGGTTGAGGCATCGCGGATGCTCACCGACCATCCGAAGATGTCGATATCATCTTTCCCCCCGAAGAGGATCGCAAAAAGGGACTCGGATTGACTCGTCAGCGTGGCTTCGTTCATCAGCGGGACATTGCTTTTTCCCATGACGTGCAGATTGACGGAATAGAGTGCCGTCATAACCAGGATACCGCTAAGAAGTTCGTTAATCTTAAACTTAGTATGGAGGATTCCAGTGATCGATCCGGCAATCATGCCGGCAATAAACCCCGCTAGCGTGGCCTCCCAAGGGGCAAAATGATGGATGAGCAATGCTGCCGTGACGGCAGCCCCCAGGGTAATCGATCCATCGGCAGTGATGTCGGGAAAACTGAAAATTCGGAAGCTGAGATAGACCCCGAAAGCCAGCAGGGCAAGGATGAGTCCGATGGTGGTGGCACCAATGAGAAGATTCATAGAAAGGGATGTGAGGGGTGTGAGATTACTTTTTCTGGATAGGTCCCGCCCAGCAGGCGCCACGCATTAGATCGGTCTCCCCAACTCCCTCAAACTTTCGTTCGTCAGCCATGAGGTGCATCACCGTCCGAAGTGATCCCGAAGCGAGCAGTGAAGAAACTGTTTCCTCAAGGTTGATCTTTCCCTTGGGGAGGGGACGGTATGGGAACGTTACCGCATGGAAGTGACCCATCGCAGAGGTGCCAGGCCCGATCGGGCGGAGAAACGGGTCGCTTTCCGCGGAGGGAGCACGTTCGGCAAAGCCGACGATCAGAACGAGTGCGCGTTCCTTGTCGCTCTCGGTGGTAAAGGAAAGCCAGTCTCTCACCTCAGGAAAGGAAAATGGAGAGACCTCCTTGCCATTGTCGGGTGAGCGGCGCAAGGAAGCCCCCACCACTCCGGCGCTCTCCGCAACGATAACGATGGCTACGGAAGCGGCCTTGGAACTCTCCATGGCGGCATCCACCAGATGACTCAGGCCGATCACCCCCTCCGTGCTGCCCGCAGCCTCGAATCGTGTGAGAGAGGGGAATTTTCCATGGGCTGTGATCCCGTAGAGAAGTTCTGCTTCGGGGCGATAATCTCCCTCCGTGGTCTGGTAATCAGGCACGCTGCTGCCGTCCGTGGGAAGGACGACGGCTGATCCGGCAACGGCAAGAAACTCCCCGAAACGGCCTATCCCCACCGACTGCCCATCGTCAAAGGCTCCCACCCCGATACCCAGAAAATCAGTATCACAACGCACCTTGGTGACATCATCTCGCGAAAGTTCACCTCCGGAGAATTTCACGGGGTTTCCATGCAACTCGGACTCTAAGGAGGCTTTGGTAGCCTCTCCATGGGTTTCAAAAACGACTCCGCCGCGTTCCCAGGAGATTGATGGAGTCTTAAGGGGTTCGGGTTCAGTATCTTGCTCCACCGAGACGATCAATTGGGAAAGTCCCGCCATCTTGAACACCTTGAGGATACTCTCGATCGGTTCCGTAACGCGGAAGGAACCCTTGACCGAGTTGAGTTGCTTGTAATGGGACAACAGAACGCGGATGCCGGCAGAGCTGATGTAATTGACCCCCGAAAAATTCAGGACGATGTGGTGCTGCCCAGAACGGACAGCCGTATTGATGGCACTGCCGACATGATCCGACCAATTGGCATCAAAGCGTCCGTTGAGCCTGAGTTCCAGATGCTGTTCGTTGGGGTGTTGGGTGATCTCCATCGTCGTCTTGTTTCAGAAGTTAGAACGTTAGTTTTTTGCCGGGGAGGGCTGAGACCCTCCTGCGGCTTCATCGAGGATCTCCTTGGGAAAGGTGATCCCTATCTTCTCGGCCTCGGCAAGGTTGAGCCAGAGTACCTTCTCCGCGACATTTTCCATAGGGATCTTGGCTGGGCTTTCCCCCAGCAGAACCCGGGCAAGCGGCCTGGCTGCTGCATATCCTGGTTTGTAGTATCCCAGCCCGACACAGGCGACGGCGCCACGCTTGGCCACATCTGGATCGTCCACGAAGATCGGGATGTGAGCGTCTCTTGCCGCTTTCACCACGGCCTCGAACCCCTGAAGAACGGTGTTGTCACCCTGGATGTAAAGAGCATCGACACGGCGTCCGGCCAGCGCCTGTGCCGCCTGCAGCACATCTGCGGAAGTGGACACGGAGATCTCGTCGAGTTTTATCCCGGCCTTTGCAAAGAGTCCCCGGGCCACCTCGATGACCTTGACCGAGTTGGCCTCCGAGGCGTTGTAGATGGTTCCGATCGTCGTTGTCTTGGGCATCACCTTGTGAATGAACTCCACCATCTCCGCGACAGGAGGGAAGGATCCTATTCCCGTCACGTTGGGAAGATGGTCGGTGAAGGATTTCCCGGCTCCCGCCGCCACGGGATCACTGCAGTAGGTGAAGACAACCGGCTTCTTCTTGGTCATGCCGCAGGCGGCGCTGATGACGGGGGTGGACATTGGAAGAATCAGATCGACATCCGAGGAGTCGAAGTTCTGAAGGAGGAGCGGGATGTTCGCGATTTCCGACTGGGCATGGGCAGCGCGAATCTCAAGGTTTTTTCCCTCCACGAATCCGAGGTCGTGCAACCCGTCAACAATCCCCTTCATGCAGGACTCCCAGCCGGCCTCCGGGGCGAAATAGGAGAGGCCTATCTTGTACTGACGGCCGGGCTCAGGCTTCAGGAGTTTAGGAGCCGGAGGAAGGTGTGAGGGAAGGTTCGTCTCCCCAGCGGTGATCCATCCATCCGCACTCTTGCGGATATCATCCGGAATGACCCACTTTTGTTTCAGCGAAGGAAGGATGGTATCATTAAAGTAAAAGACCTTCGGGATGAGATTCTCGACGGGGATATCCTCCGGGCTCTTCCCATCCAGGACATCTGCCGCAAGCTTCCCCACAGCTATTCCGATCTCGGGATAATTGGCCCCAAGATCAAAGAGGGCACCCTTTGAGATTTTCGGGGGGATGGAGGAGAACGTTGGGATGCCGGCTTTTTTGCATGTGTTGATGATGGACTCGGAAGCAAGGCTGACAGTGATGTCACCACTCAGCCAGACAGCCTCGACGCCTCGCGAGAGCAGGGAGTTGAGCGCCTCCAGGGCGGCGCTGCTGTTCTCCGCATTGGCTTCCACGAGGGTAATGCCAAGGTCTGAGCAGACTTTCCGTGCAGCTTTGGTCTGGGCCAGGGAGTTGGCCTCGGCCGCATTCCAGACGAGTCCGACGCTCTTGAGCTCGGGACGCATGGTGCGGGCCATTTTAAAGACTCCCTCAACGGGCTGCATCGATCCGTAGCCGGTCATGTAGGGGGGGTGGAGGGCGTGGTTGGTGGGATCGATCCCCACACCCGCGGCGTAGGGATCGGTCACGATGCCGAAGACATGCAGAGTCCGAGTGCCGTTTCGATTGGCATTGGCCACCGTCTGAAGGGAGACCGTGCTGATGCTGATAATGAGGTCGTTTTCCCCGCCGGTGACCTCCTTCGCAATGGAGTTGGCCGTGCCGATGTCTGCCTCGGAATTATAGTGCTTAATGTTGATTTTGCCCCCATCAGAGTAACCGCGGTCAGCCAGCGCCCTGACCACACCCTCCGCACCCTCATCAAGGGCGGGAATCGAGGCATGCTGTACGAAGGCAACCCGAAGGCTTTGCCTAGGCTCTTTTTTTCCACCGTGCCGGCGAGAGCCCCTGTCGGCATTTAATAAAATACCCCCGGCCACCGCGATGAGAATCACTCCCAGGGAAAGTTTTTTGATGGTTTCGATCATGCGGGTCTTAAAAAACAGAAAGGATCAGTAAGGACAACAAGAACCTCATGGACATCTGGCAATTCGGTTTTGATGTATTTACAGGGTTTAGCAGCGATCCTCATTGTGATTTACTCAGTCCCTTCTGATGAAAGCCAGACTGCAGTCAGACTGAGTAGGGCGGCAGCACCCAGATAGTAACCCACGGCGCCGAGTCCATGTTTCAAGGCGAGCGATGTGGCAATGTAGGGGGCGAGGGAGGCACCCAGGATTCCCGCCATGCTGAAACTGACGGAAGAGCCCGTGTATCGCACCGCGGTGGGATAGAGCTCGGAAAGGAGGGTGCCGAGAGGTCCGTAGGTCATGCCCATGAGGGAGAAGCCGATGATCATTGTAGCGATGACACCCCAGACGCCGGAACTGAAGAGCGGGCCGAGAATCAGTCCGAAAACGAGGATGGCCCCGGAGATCAATATCAGCGTGATCCGACGCCCATAACGGTCCGCCAGGGATGCGGAGAACGGGACGGTCGCCCCAAAGAAGAGAACACCTATCAGTTGAATCACCAAGAATTCGTTCCGGCTATAGCCAAGATGGGTCGTTCCCCAAGAGAGACTAAAGACGGTGAGCAGGTAAAAGAGCACAAAGGTGGCGATCGCGATCAGCGTTCCTAGAATCAGGGCCTTGGAGTGTTCCCGGAAGATGGAGAGCATCGGAATGGCAACACGTTCATTTCTAATCATTGATTCCAGGAAGGCCGGCGTCTCTGTGATCTTCAGGCGCACATAGAGTCCGACGAGAATCAGCGCGCTGCTGGCAACGAACGGCAAACGCCAACCGAACGAGATGAACTGATCATTGCTCAGGCAGAGTGAAAGCAGAAGGAATAGGCCGCCCGAGCAGAGGAAACCGAGCGGGGCGCCCAACTGGGGGAACATGCCGTACCATGCCAGTTTGCCGGGAGGTGCATTCTCCGTCGCAAGCAGGATGGCGCCGCCCCACTCGCCTCCGAGGCCCAGACCCTGCCCGAGCCGGCAGAGCGCAAGCAGGATGGGAGCTGTGGCCCCGATTGATGCGTAAGTCGGCAAAAAGCCGATCAGAACCGTCGAGATCCCCATGGTCAGAAGGGCCGCGATCAAGGTGGCTTTTCTTCCTATACGGTCCCCGAAGTGGCCGAAGAGAGCGGCGCCGACCGGTCGGGCGAAGAAAGCCAGGGCAAACGTGGCAAGGGATTCCAGCGTTGCGGCAGTCGCGTCGCTGGACGGGAAGAAGAGCTTCGGAAAGACGAGGACTGCCGCAGTTGCATAGATGTAGAAATCAAAGAACTCGATCGTCGTCCCGGCTAGGCTGGCGA
>CAIOJL010000215.1 GCA_903858595.1 uncultured Spartobacteria bacterium
CCCACGACCTTGAGGTTCTTGGCTGCGGCAAAGACCGCGGGTGTCACCTTCGTCTGACTACGAACCACGAGTCCGTGAAACTCGGGAATGATCTTGATGAGTTCCTCTTCCTTGAGGCCTGTTTTCACAACGACCTCGACGCCGCCGCCTTCGGCAAGGGCTTCAACACCGGTTTGCGAAACGGGGTCGGCGACGAATACTTTGGGAATGAAACTCATGATGGAGAGGGTGTGATGGGTTGGTTTTTTCCCCGTGATTGTGGGGGCGGTTGATCCTGAATCTATAACTGCGGCATCGGTGCTCAGCAAAGACGAAACCTCATATACTACGAAACTTGCAGGGTGTCAGCCGGCTTTGTGAAAAATTTCACAAACTATTAAAATGATGCTTGCCACATCCTCATCGGTTGCTTTTGAATGATTGTTCAATTTTTGTTTTAAGACTCCTAAAACATGGTTTTTCCACTTAATTTCTTAGCCAATGCCGAACTTGCGGCGGAGTCGCCGGGGTTTCTCAGGGACTCTTTCCTGGGATGGTTCACTAACTCGATTCTGGTCACGGCGATCGTGCTTGGAGTCATTGTCTGGGTTGTACGTTCCTGTACCCGCAACATGCAGGTCATTCCGGGTCGCGGGCAGAATTTTTTGGAGGCTATTGTCGAGGGGTTCTACGGTTCCGTGGAGTCAATTCTCGGTCACAAGATGACAGTCAAGGCCTTCCCTCTACTAGCCAGTCTTTTCCTCTTCATCTGCATGGCCGATTGGTCCGGGCTTTTTCCCGGAGTCGGTTCAATCGGTTGGTTCCATACCCATAACGGGGAGACGGAGTTTACCCCGCTTCTCCGTGGCACCACCGCCGATCTCAACATGACCCTCGCCCTCACGGCCGTCTCCATGACGCTCTGGTTCTACTGGACCATGCAGGTGACCGGTCCCGTGGCATTTATCAAGGAACTCTTTGGCGTGAAGGGGGGCATGACCGGTCCTATCCTGCTGTTTCTTGTGCCCCTCTTTCTTTTTATCGGCGTACTGGAGGTCGTCTCCATCTTGGTTCGCCCCATTTCCCTTTCCTTCCGTCTTTACGGCAATGTTTCGGCCGGTGAAAACCTGATGTCCACGATGATCAATATCGGGAATCTGCTTCACACCCCGCAGTGGCTCTCCAATATCCTGAGTGTCATTGTTCCGATCCCCTTCTACTTTCTGGAAATCCTTGTTGGCTTTCTTCAGGCGATGATTTTTACCGTACTGATGATCGTCTACATCCAGCTCTCAACGGTTCACGAGGACGGATCGCATTAAAAACAATTTTGTCTTTCGGGACCGTGCAGGACGCGGACGGGAGACGGAAAACAACACCAACACCAAAACACCACAATAACATGCTACACGCACTCATCGCTGAAGCCATTCCAGTCACCGGCAATCTTACCTTCGGTCTTGCCGGCGGTGGAGCCGCCATCGGTATCGGTCTTATCGGAGCCCGCATGGTCGAGGCGATCGGCCGCAATCCCGCCACCCTGCCCAAGGTGCTCGTCTTCGGTCTCCTGACGATCGCACTATCCGAGGCCATGGGTATCTTCGGCCTGATCTTCGGTCTGTTCGCAGGCAAGTAAAACACTCCATGCTCATGGGTCATCCCTAGCGGATGACCTGTGAGCACTCCTCTCTTTCCTAAAACAAGGGAACCGCAAGACACATGATTCAACAAATTCTCGATCAGATCGGAAGCAGCTTCGGGGTCACCTGGCCCAAGTTCATCGCTCAGCTCTTCCTCTTCCTCATCGCCTACTTCGTTTTGAGCCGGTACGCATTCGGCCCGATCATGAAGATCCTCGAGGAGCGTCGCAAGCGCATCGAGGAGGGGCAACTCAACGCCGAGAAGATCAAGAAGCAGTTGGCCGAAGCGGAACTCCGCTATCAGGAAGTCCTTCGCAAGGCGAATGACGATGCACAGGTCCTGCTGGAGGAGTCTCGCAAGAACACCGAGGCCTTCTCTCAACGTGAGATGGAGAAGGCGGTGAAGGAATCCGCGGCCATCGTGGAGCGTGCCCGTCATGAGATCGCTTCCGAGCGCAACCGCATGGTTGACGAGGTGAAGCGCGAGATGGTTTCCCTAGTGATCAAAACCACTGCAAAAGTCGCGGGCAGGGTGCTTACTCCCGAAGACCAGAGGCGCCTCAGTGAAGAGGCCGCCAAGGATCTTGCCGCCTGATTCCAGCCCCACACGAACACCATGCAGATCCCCAAGGAAGCACGCCGCAACGCACGCGAATTCTTTGAAGCCGCGCTTGATGAAACGGGGCGCCCCGATGCCGTCAAGTCGCTCCGGATCGCCGATCTGCTGGTCAAATCCGCTCCCCGTCATACCCTTCAGATTCTCAAGGAGTACACCCGCTTGATCCGACTCGAACTGGGTAAGCATCATGCCACAATCGAGAGTGCCGCGCCCGTTGATGACGCTACGCGTGCTTCCATCCTCAAGGCTCTGGAAAAGCGTGACG
>CAIOJL010000216.1 GCA_903858595.1 uncultured Spartobacteria bacterium
GATGTCCTGGACGTTCGTGGAGAAGCCATTCAGGTAATCCTCGAAGTCGGCAAGGAGCTGCTGCTGGGTGCCGCGCGACTTCAGGTCGCGGAGGGTGAACTTGGAGGTGTTGTAGAAGGCCTGACCCGCCGCCTCGCGCAGGGCCGCCGTCTGCTCTGTGATCCCTGCTTGATCGAGCATGAGCTTGGTCTCCAGGACTGCTTTCTTCGTCGGCTCGAGAACCGCATCCATCCGCCGAATGACACACATGGGAAGGATAACATCGGGATACTTTCCCCGTCTGAAGAGGTCGCGGAGCACATCATCCGCAATACCCCAGATGAAGGAGACGATCTTATTGTGAGTGGCTTGATCCATGAAAAAAGGGGGAATGGTGTCTGACAGATAACGCTCAGAGGGGCAGATGACGAGGAGGGAATGGATTCGTATTCATGGTTCAAATCCATCACACCCTACCAAACGGACGAGACCTAGAGTGTCCTAGGTCCCTTCTAATTCCGTGCAAATACAACCGTCTTTCCGAGAGTCATTGTGAAGGTCTTGAACCGTTCTCTCCCCATAACAACCCCATTATTGAGGGCATCCTGCTCATACACGTAGTTGTAGCTAGCTGAGCGAAGGTTCAGATCGCGGATCTTTTGTTCCCCAAATTCAGCCAAATCTCTTTCCGTGTATCGCTGAGTGCGTTGAAGGCGAACAGCTGACTGATTCATGGATTCAAGGAACTCCCTTACCAAATTGGTTTTGATCTTAATCTTTCGAATTCTGCCAATTCCAAGTCCAGATGTTGTGAGCTGAGCCGACGTTGCACCCGTTATATCGATGTAGGTATTCCCCAAACATTTGAGGTCGATCCTGTTTAGAAAACATCGAGACAAGAAATGTACTTTTTGGTGGGCATGAATATTGCCGCGAGACCAATCGAACTCTGAAGACCATGTGTAATCGGCCAAACTCTTGGCCATTTTCGAATGAGGAATCGGTATAATCACCGAATAGTGATGCTCGAAGGGTAGATCCAGATCCTCGTAGATGGTAATCCATTTGGAATTCATAAAATTATAGGTCTCGATGTTTTTTCGAACATCATCCTGAAATAACCATGGATCATCTGAGCGCGTCATTTTTGAACGTTTCCTAGAAGCCATGGTAAAATCAGTCGAGCCATTTTGTTCCATTGCACTATTGCTACTGCGAGTTGTTTTTCACCTCAAAGTAATCACAAAAGGTCACAAAATCCTCACGTCATCATTTCGATTTTCTCGATGAGGTAGTCGATTTTTTGCTCCAACCGATGGTCCAAGTAGGGATCGATCTTGTGATCGACTGCTCCTTGGTAAAGCAGGGCCTCGAGCACCTCGTCTCGGTTATGGAATCCCATTGATTTCTTGAGCAAATCGAGTCGCCGAATGCCCTCGGGTGGGAGGCTGAATTCTACGCGGTAGGTTCCTGGTTTTTGTGTTCTAGGCATGGTGGTTTTTGTGGTGGTGCCGGGTGGATTCCGTAGCGTGCCTGACACGCGCAGGAAGATGTTTTTTGCGCAGCAAAAGCGCAGCTGTGATTTCTCCCCGGGGGAAATCACTATGCTCCGTTACATTTGACCCCGGAAAAATACGGTCTTTTCTGGCCGATGGAGGGTGTCTCCGAGGTGGTGGGATCTGCGGTTCAGGAAGGGGTCTAGGAGTCGTTTGCTGGACGGAGTGAGGGCATGACCTCCGAACGTCCAGAAAAGGGCTCCAGAGGGGCGTCACTGCGCTCCGAGCATGGTGAGCTGATGGGATGGGGGATGCAGGCAGGAGCGGGGCACGACACAAGCCCCCGATGCCATAGCAACTCCAGCCCATGAGCGGGGTGAAATAGCCGCTGCGGGATGGGGTGACGGAGATGGATTTCATGGGTGGAAAAACGGGGTGTCGGGTGATGTTTTCGTTGGCTGAAATTTCAGGCGACGGCATGGGTCTGCTTGGCGAGTTCGACGCTGAGGTCGATGAGCTTTTTGGAGGCCTGTTCTTCGTAATATTCGAGGGGCATGGTGACCCGGTCGGCAGCCTTGGCGTAGGCACGGTGGACGGCCTTGCTGCCATGTCCTAGGTGGGCCATGGCTTCGCGCTCCGGCATACCTGCTGACTGGGCCCGCTCCGCCCAGCCGTAGCGGTAGGAGTGGAGGACGATTCCCCTGGGGAGGCCGGCCTTGACGCGCTTGGTCCAAAAGTAGTTGCTGCGTTTGCTTTCCTTGAGCGTCCCGAGGTGGGGAAAGAGGGGGCCTTCCTTGGGGAGCTGGAGGAGGAGTGCTTCGAGGGCCTTGCCGATGACGAGGCAGGCGTTGCCCTGTCCTTTGGAGCGGAGTTTCTGGCGCTCGTAGTAGAGTCTCCGGGTGCCCCAGTTGATATCCTCGGCCTGGAGGCTGGCGATGTCGGTCTGACTCCCTCCGGTATGCCAGAGGAGCTCGAAGTAGAGGCGGTATTCTTTGTTCGGTGTGACCCGCAGGACGGCCTCGTGCTGCTCACGGGTGATGCCGTGGCGGTTGGCATATTTGATCTTTGGCCAGGCGCGCTTGGAGAGAATGGGGCGGAGGATCCACTCGAGGTCGAGTGCTCGGTTGTGGACGATGCGGAGCTGGACGTTGGTGGAGACTCCGGCCCTCGGGTGAGAGAAGACTTCCATGAAGTCAGAGGATGTGGTGGCCAGGAGCTTCCGGTTCATGAGGTGACGGACGGGCTGGCTCTTCATGAATTTCTGGAAGCGTGTCTTGGTATTGCCCTCGTAGGCGAAGTCGATGAGGCGGGCGACATCGCTCCAGGTGCGCTCGGCGAACTGCGGGTCCTGCGCGTGCATGTAGACCTTCGCCAGCTCGCGGCTGAGGACAGGCTGTGCGTTCGACTCGTTCTTGGCCTGGAGGAGTTTTTCGGCCTCAGCCTTGCTCTTGGTGCCTAGGCTCTCCCTAGCGCCCGTGGTGCAATCCTGGGCGTAGTAGGTGCCATGGGAGCGGTTTGATCTGCGGTAGAGACGGTATCTTGCCTGCATGTGGAGTATCCGGGATATGCAGACCATGACCGAAAAAACTCCCCCTTTTGCTCCCGGTTGGGAGCAACATGCGAGTAGTGCTCGCTTTGTGGCATCCTTGGTTCGGGTAGTGCCTCCGCGATCCGAGGAGGGACACTTTTAGGGACACTTGGCCCAAAAAGACCCTTTTTAGGGCGCCTCTCAAAATGGCAAGCCCTGTATTTATAAGGGTTGGCGGTCGATCGAGAGGCATGGCGGAGGGGGTGGGAGTCGAACCCACGGAGGCTGTAACACCTCTCCGGTGTTCACGACCGGTGCAATAAACCGCTCTACC
>CAIOJL010000217.1 GCA_903858595.1 uncultured Spartobacteria bacterium
CCGGCCTTTCCCTGCCCCACTGCAGAAATCAAACAACTGATCGCCTCGCTTTCCCTCGCCGACCAAATGATCTGTAGCGATGGCGGCGCGATGCATATCGCTGCAGCCTTGAATAAACCGATTGTCTGCTTCTTCGGCACCAGCTTTGTGCCGGAGTGGCATCCTTGGGGTGTACCCTACATCGCGCTCCAGAAGCCTTCCCGGACCGTTGCCGACATCACGGTCAATGAGACCTTGGCGGCTTTTGTTGAACTGCATAAAAAATAAGTCGCAAAATAATTCTCCCGCTGAGGCGCAGAGACGCAGAGTTTTAAGCCTCTTAGGTAAGGATCTTTAGGCTCCCTTGGGTTGAGTTATGGTTACCATCTGCGCATTTCCTAATGCTTTGTTTTTTCTCTGCGTCTTTGCGCTTGCTGGCCCGGCCGTTGCTTTGCATCCGTTACGGCTGCGCGAGTCCTTGTATTTATCGACGCCCAAATGATCGTGCCAGAAACTGGCTGATGAACTAGAGGATGCCTCAGCGTCCGCTCACCGCAACATAGACGGTTCCAGTGGATTCCCCGCCGCGGATTGGGTTTGGAAAGCTCACCACCGTCGCCTCCACCCGCGCGAAGACCTCCCGGAGCCTAGAGCAGAACTCTTCGTCCGGCGACTCGTCCGACCACAAGGCAAAGACCCCACCCGGATATAGATGCTGTCTCAGCGTCATGAGTCCCTCCACGGTGTAGAAAGCGGCGTGGCGTGGATTGAGCCAATGCTGGGGAGTGTGATCGATGTCCAGAAGGATAGCATGGAATCTCGCTCCCGGGGCTTCCGCATGAAATCCAATCTGCGGATTCGCCGCGAGGGCGAAGAAATCCCCCTCCACATACCGTGTCCTGGGATCGGCGGAGAGCCCGGCGCCGAGCGGCACCATCCCGCTCTGATGCCACCGGATCACCGGCTCCAGATAATCAATGACGCTGAGAGATCCCACCTTCGGGTTTTTCAGCGCGGCCAAGGCCGTGTACCCGAGCCCCAGTCCACTCACGACCACATCCAGCAACTCTCCCTCGGGAGCCTCCACGGCCGCCAGCCCCAGATCGGCCAATGCCTCCTCGACCACATGGAAGAGACTACTCATCAGGAACTCCCCGTTGAGGATGATCTCGTGGACCACCTCGTTATCCAGCATCGGGATCTTACGCCTCCGCAGAATCAGCTCACCCAGCGGCGTCTCGCAGTAATCGAGCTCCTCAAAGGACTTTTCCATTTCTGTTGTGATGGCGACGATCCGGCGGCTCAGTTCCGTGCGCGGCGCCGGGCCTCACGGCTATTGGCGTGCCCCCCTTTACTCCACCAGGCAGGCGCGGGAGCGGGTGTCTTTTCCTCGGCCTTTGACTTGGACTGTGCCTTTGACTTCTCTTGGTGTTTTTTTCCGGGCTGACTCTTGGAAGAATTTTTAAAAGATTTCACCAATTTTCCAGCTTCGACCTTCCGGTACATTTCCAGACGGCAGTTGAATCCCCCGAGATC
>CAIOJL010000218.1 GCA_903858595.1 uncultured Spartobacteria bacterium
AAGGTCCGTAAGGCCGAGATTGAAAAGGTGACCCTTGAGGATACCAAGCGAGTGGCCAACAAATATTTCCGCGATGCCAAGAGCGTAGAAGTTGTCGTAGGTCCTCCAGTATCCAAGGTTGCCGAACCGCTTCACAACCCCACCATGACTCCCTAGCTCATTTCTTCCCATACCCATTATCCATTACCCATAACCTAAACCCCATACCCTAAAATCCCATGGCCGAAATCCAACAAGCAACCAACTCCGCCGATCTCACCCAGCGCTTCATCGAACTCGTCATGATGAACGCCCAGCAAGCAGCACTCTGTCTCGGACAGATGGCCAATCCCTCCACTGGCAAAGCTGAGGTTAATCTCGAGGCTGCCAAGATGTTCATTGACCACCTGGAGATCATCAAGGAGAAGACCCGAGGCAACCTCAACCAGGATGAAGAAAAGATCCTGACCAGCGTCCTCTCGGAACTCCAGTTGGCCTTCGTTCAGGTGGCCTCAGGTTCAGTTGCTGGAGCCGAATCCGGAGCCACCGGACATGTCCATGATGAGAATTGCACTCATGATCATGGTGATGCTACTGAGCCGACAATCCAGTCCGAGATCCCAAAAGCCGAGTCAACTCCTGTCGAGGAAGACGAGGGTAAGAAGAAGTTCACCAAGAGCTACGGCGCTTAGCAATGAAGAGAGGATTCGCACTTCCTATTTTTTCTCTGCTTCTGAGCGCGTTGCCTCTGAAAGCCCTTGAGATTCAGGGGATGAGCGTTCCTCCAACAGCTCAGGTTAATGGTCAGAAACTGCAGCTCAATGGTGCGGGATTGCGTACCTTCGCCTTGCTGATGATCCCGATCAAGATCTACGTTGCCTCGGTCTACACTCCTGCGGCGATCAGGACGGCGACATCCATGATGTCTTCACAGGGCCCCATGCAGTTCGACTTCACCTTCCTGCGGGCCGTTGGTCAATCTGATGTAGTCAAGGCTTGGACCTCCCAGTTTGCCCAGAGTGTCAGCTATACCTATCCCGGCTATGCACGGGATCGTGATGCTTTCATTGCCATGCTCGGTCCCTTGAAAAACATGGGTGTGGAGCAGGTCCAGTTAATCGGCACGAACACCGTCGTGTTCGATCAAGGAAGCCTGAAGGGGACCATCCCCGGTCGCGACTTCCAGAAATCCTTTCTCAGCCTCTGGTTCGGGTCAAATCCCGTGGCCGCCGATCTGAAAGCGTCCTTGCTGGGTATGTAATCTTTACGATCTTCTACAGCTCGATCGTCTGTCCCGGGGGAGGGGCGATAACCTTGGTGTCAGGTAGCGCTGAGTAGAGTTCCCGCTTGAACCATTCGACTGCCGGTTCGTCTCCATGGACCAGAAGGATGGTCTTGGGCCTGACCTTGATCGCATAGGAGAGAAGATCATCCCTCTGAGCATGGGCACTGAAGGTGAAGACCTCCCTGTGGCAGTGAAAGGGAACGGGCGCCCCCGCTGAGGTAAGTTGCACGACGCCTCCCGGTTCAGCATTCCTGACATGTCCCGCGGGTGAGTTGGGATCTGCATAGCCGACAAAGAAGAGGTACTGAGAGGGATCGGGGAGTACCTTTCGGGCAAAGACATTGGAGAGAGTGTTCTCGGTCATCATGCCGCTGCTGAGTGCATAGATGGCACGCTTTCGGGGGTTGAGCGATTGAATCTCAGCCCCCCCGGCCACATACGGGGCGACGTCATTCATAAGGCGGAGATGGGGGAGGCGTCTCGGCACTTGAGCAGCCATTGTGTCGTAGACGGCGGTGATCTTGCTGCTGAGTCCCCCGACATAGAGAGGTGTGGGAGGGATGACGCGGTCTCTCTGCATTTGCCAGAGCAGCGCCATAACTTCCTGGGTCTTTCCTAGAGCGAAGACCGGAATTGTTATGCTGGCCCCTTCCTCGAGAGCCGCAGCGACGGCTGATGCAAATCGGATTTCTTCCTTAGCTCTGGTGAACCCGTCGGGTAAAGGGGCATTTCCCCGGGTCGTCTCCATGAGCAGGACATCTACCGGTTCCTCGGAGAAGCGCGCTCCGGTCTGGATGGTCTGGTCCTCGAAGTTCACGTCACCCGTATAGAAGAACTTCTTACCCTCCGAGCGGATCATCACGCCGGTAGAGCCTAGTATATGTCCCGCGTCATGGAAGGTGACTGTTGTCGAGTCAGTCTCTCCCGCAACGCGATCACCATCCAGCGAAAGAGGGCGCTCGAGCGCGCAGTGTCGCCACATGCGCGAAGCCATTTCAATGGCGCGGTGACTGAAGAGAGGATAGTCGACAAGTTTCAGTTCCTCCTGCTGACGATTCATGACGTTGACCGAGTTGTGCAGCATGACATCGGCGATCCTGGCGGTTCCCAGGGTCATGAGGACGGGCATTCCAGGCTGGCGGGACTGGAGTAGGGGAAGACAACCGACATGGTCCTGATGGGCATGGGTGAGGATCGTGGAGCGGATCGATCCATTCTCCAACTCCTCCAGCATTGGAGTCGCGTCATGGCCGACCTGCTCGGGATCCATGCCGCAGTCGAGGATCACGGGACCCTCCGGAAGGTCGAGGCGATAACAGTTGGAACCGATCCCGGCACTCCTCGTCAGATTAGTAAAACGCATGAACGTGAAGTCTATGAGAACGTTATCAGAACCCGCGAGGGCAATTTCGACTCGGACCTCCTTAGTCATGAGAACAGGGGAATCTAAAAACCCTGAAATCATGCTGCAACTTTCCATAGGACATGGTGTTCTAGTAAATGATGTTCTCCCCGTTTCCCGAAAAGCTATGGGATCGCAAGATGGCTGCCCATCTGCTTGATAGGGCCGGCTTTGGAGGCACTCCTTCGGAGATAGATGCACTAGTCAGAATGGGTCCGGTAAAGTCCGTGGCTTCCTTTATTCAGGCTGACGATGACAGTGATCTGTTTACCAGACCCGAGTTACTCATGCCGGATCAACGGTTCGAGTACAAGCGGCGTGAAAAAGCTGCCCTGACGGAGGAAGACCGCCAGGCGGTCAGGAAGGATCTTAATAAGGCCGAGGCTGCATCGATGCTCAATCTCCGCCTCTGGTGGCTAAATAGGATGCGCTACACAGCCGCCCCTCTGCAGGAGAAGACCACCCTCTTTTGGCATGGTCACTTCGCCACTAGCAATCAGAAGGTGAACGATCCCTACCTGATGTGGCAGCAGAACGATACGCTTCGCCGTTACGCCCTCGGGAAGTTTCCCGATATGCTCAAGGCCATGTCCCGCGATCCGGCCATGATCCGGTGGCTCGATCTCGGTCAGAGTCGCAAGGACCATCCTAACGAGAACTTTGCCCGTGAGATCATGGAACTCTTCTCCTTGGGTGAGGGTAATTACACAGAGAGGGATATCCGGGAATCAGCCCGTGCCTTCACCGGATACCGTATCAATAACGAAACCGGCCAGTTTCACTTTCAAGAAAGGGATTTTGATCCCGGCACGAAGACGTTTTTAGACAAAACTGGAAACTTAACAGGTGATGACATCATCGATGCGATCGTGGCTCAACCCCAGTGCGCCCGGTTCATTGGCAAAAAACTCTGGGTTTTTTTTGTGGCTGAGAATCCTCCTGAAGCAACCCTCAGCGCCGTGGCAGAACTCCTGCTCTCCAACGGTTATGATATCGGGGCAACCCTCCAAAAGATCTTCAGCAGCTCTGTCTTCTATTCGCCTAAGGTCGTCCATCACCAGATCAAGAGTCCAGTGCAATGGATCATGCAGACAACCAAGATGCTGGAGATCCCTCTTCCGGATGAGCGAGTGCTGGAAAACTCTCTCTCCGTGCTAGGTCAGGTTGTTTTCGCTCCGCCGAACGTCAAGGGCTGGGACGGAGAGCGTTCATGGATCAGCGCCTCCAGTCTACTCTATCGTTACAACCTGGCAGCCTATCTTCTCAGCGGGAAGGCTCGCATCCTGGGTGGCGGTAATACAAAGACCGCGGTGATTCCTCTGGAAATAATCGCCCCGTTAAGCCTCCGGGGCAGCTCCGACCAGCTTCTGGATGAGCTGGCCTTCCGTGTGTTCAACTACCCGCTTCCTATCAAGGATCGCGCCACCTATCTGACCTATCTGGAAAAACACACAACGCCTTATTCCGATAATGTCGTCCGCGATCTCATGCAGCTCATGATGAGCACGCCCGACTACCAACTGACATAAGTGAAAAGGATGAGAGCTGAAACTTGAAAGCTGAAATAAAGTGCGGCCTTATGATATCAAGTAAGTTTTTATCAGATTCTCAAATATTTCGTGCCAAGTTGATATATCGATTTCATCTGATCCAGTAACTACCTTCATATTCTTCAGGTTTCAGGTTTCACCTTTCATCCCTCCTTCCCATGAAATCCCCCAAAGATCAACCCCTCCATACTCGCCGAGACTTTCTCAGGACATCGGTTCTAGGAGGTGCCCTTGCCTATACGGTTCCTCTCTTTCTGGAGAAGACCTTTCTCTGCCTCGACACCATGGCCGCCGCCACTCCCGGACAGATCACGACGGGTAAGTATGGTACCATTCTGGTGGTGCTCCAATTGGCCGGCGGCAACGACGGGATGAATACGCTCATTCCCTACGGGGATGACGCCTACTACAAGGCTCGCCCAAAGATAGCTATTCCAAAGACGGAGGTCCTCAGAATCAGCGACTATGCAGGTCTCCATCCGAAGCTGACCGGCCTCCATGATCTCTACGCTCAGGGCTGCCTAGGCATGGTGCAAGGCGTCGGTTATCCCAATCCTAATCGCTCACATTTCCGATCGACCGAGATATGGCAGACAGGAAGTGATGCAGACAAGAACGAGTCGCAGGGATGGATTGGAAAATATTTTGATAACTGCTGCCAGGGAACTGACCCTTCCACGGTAGGGGTAGCGATCGGCGGGCAGACTCCCCAAGCTTTTGCCTCATCGATACCCAAGGGAGTGGCATTCAGTAATCCCGAGCAGTTCCGCTACATGAGCGACGCTGCCAGCGACCCTGCCTCGGCCGATATGTTCATGAGGCAGATGAACCAACCTTCCGATGCGGGACACAGTTCCCTGAGTGAGAATTCAGGAGGTTCGATCGGGATGATCTCCGGACCGGCGGACGACGAAGGGAGTACCGTCGAGTTCCTCCAGAGGACAGCTCTTGGTGCGCAGATGAGCAGTGACAAGATCCTTGCGATCACTCGGAAGACCAAGAGCTCAGTCAACTACCCGCAGTCACAGCTCGGGAACAACCTCAATCTGGTCGGTCGCCTGATTGCCGGAGGATTGCCAACACGCGTCTATTACGTTTCTCAGGGAGGATTTGACACGCATGCGAACCAGTTGCCCTCCCATGAGCGTCTTATGAACGATCTGAGCATGGCAACATCCGCCTTTGCGCAGGATCTGAAGGCTCAGGGGAATTTCAACCGCGTTCTGATGATTTCCTTCAGCGAGTTCGGTCGCCGTGTTTCCGAGAACGCCAGTGGCGGTACGGATCACGGAGCCGCAGCACCACTCTTCGTCATGGGAGGGGGAGTGAAGCCTGGTCTTTACGGTAACTATCCAAGCCTGACCGATCTTCACGACGGCGATCTCAAGTTCGGCACGGACTTTCGTTCCGTCTATGCCACGGCTCTTGAGAAATGGCTCGGAGCGCCGAGCGAAATGGTCCTTGGGAAAAAGTACCCTCTCTTACCCTTTATCTAGGAGATCTAGGAAATCTGGGAAGCGCTTCTCGGACCAGCAGTCCCAGTGTGACGAAGGCAGGTGCCAGCCACGGAATGAGTATACCGTGACGTAAGGCGAGCATTGTGGCGGCAAGCGTTGTAACAGTCACTAGCACCGCCAGGATCAGTGACGGCGTCCTGCGTGACCGTACACCGATGAGGAGCAGTATGATGCATCCCACGCCGATAACGATCTGGGTAATCCAGGAAAGATGCCTCCAAGCACGTTGCGACTCCAGTTGCTGAAGAGTTTCAAGGGAAGATAGGTCACTTTCTTGACACAGGACCACGAGGCCGTCATTCCACTGCATGTCGAAAGGCGCCGATTTCTCCCCACGCTCTTTCTGCTCAATACCGAGAAGGAAGTTCTCAAGTCTAGGGGTAGGGGATTTGACCTTGTCGGATCTGCTCTCCTTGAGGGGGAGTGATCCACGATCTGTCAGGAAAACCGGAGATCGTTCCGGAAATACAAGAAGCCTTCCTCCAAGAAGCCAGACAGGAGAAATGTCCGGGGAAGGTTTCATGGATCCCAACCGGGAGATTTCCCGGAAAATCTCCCACCAGATGGATCCGACGATTTCGCCATGGTTCGTTTCGGCAAAGAGTTGGAGAGCACCCGAGGGATCTGCTGAAGCTGGCAGGAAGCAATACTGTCCCTTATTTGATATCTTTCCGGGCACGCTTTCCAACCTTAAGGGAGCACTGATCCAGTAGGGGAGATCGTAGCGGCACAGGGCGACAGAATGATACTCTGCTGCAGGCGAAGACTCCTGGGCTTGGATAATGTCAATCCCCTCGGCGCGGATCGTATTGAGAACTCCCAGGAGGAGTTGCTCCGATTCCTTATCCGAGGTCACTTTCCCTGCGATCAGGATCCGTGCCGGATGGAGTTTGCCCAAACCACGCAGAGCCATGGCGACGTCGAGGGATGCCAAGGTCCCGTTAGTGGCCGGAAGTTCAAGCGGTCTGATGGCGGGTGTTGGGGGATAATTTGGCAGTATTGATGGAGGGAGAGAAAGGAAAAGATGTTCCTCGAACAGCCACGTAAGCCCGAGCAGTTGAACAAATGTGGCGAGCAGAATGATCGAGCCAAAGGCGATGCTCAGGATAGGGGAGCTGATGTCCTTGGGTTTGACTAATGCAGTGGGAGCCACAGGCGTCCCCCCGTCATCTGATTCCTTGAGATAATAAAGTGCCATGACCGGTACGTTACTCAGTGCTATCCGCTGAAATCAACGTTAGGCACTGGATGCTCGAATCAGTGCCTCAGCGTGAGCCTTTGCGGATTCGCTCACCCCTCCAAGCATTCTGGCGATCTCGGAGATGCGATCAGATCCCTCTACCGAAGAGAGGGTTGTTTCCGTCCTTCCCTCTTGGACGGATTTTATCACCATGAACTGCGTTGCTGCAGCCGCTGCGACCTGAGGAAGGTGAGTGATGCAGAGGACCTGGTGACCGGCCCCAAGTTCCCTCATCTTGGCCGCCACCTTTGTGGCGATCTCGCCTCCGACATTGGCATCGATCTCGTCGAAGACCAGAAGCGGAATCTTGTCCTGCGCGGCAAGTGCCGACTTGAGCGCCAGCATCACGCGGGAGATTTCTCCGCTGGAGGCGATGGATCGGAGGTTCTGAACAGGCTCACCCGGATTCGGAGCAAAGAGGAACTCTGCAACCTCACCTCCCTCAAGGCCGTACTCTGCCTGCTTCTCAAGAGGGATTTCAAATCCAGCCTGCTTGAACCCTAGGTCGGCCAGTTCCCTAGCCACGAGCTTGGCAAGCTTGCCAGCTCCCTGTGCGCGTTTCGCTCCAAGCTTTTCGGCTGCTGATTGAAGCTTACTGTGTGCTTCGGAGAGATGCTGTTCGGCGGCAGATTTCAGTTCCGCGTACCCCGAGAGTTTATCGAGTAGGGCGGCTGAGGCCTCACCCCTGGCAATCACGTCGGAAAGCGCCGGGCCGTACTTTCGGCGCAACATGGAGATTAGGTTCAGACGCTCCTCGAGCTGATGGAGTTCACCTGCATCAACCTCGATGGTATCCGCATAATCACGAAGATCCGAGATCATGGAATCGAGATCGCCCGTGATCCTCTCCAGTGTCTCCAGATGCAGGGCGGAGCGGTCATCCAACCGACCGAGTTCCCTGAGAAGTCGGGCTGACTCCGAGAGCGCCAGACTTGCTCCCCGCTCCTCGTCATCGAGACGCGCGATCGAGGAGGCTGAGAGATCGATCAGGCGGCGACTATTCGAGGCGGCTTTGTATCGGGCGTTCAGCGTCTCTTCTTCCTCTTCGAGCAGATTGGCGGAGTTGATCTCCTCGACTTCGAGGCGTAGTTGTTCGATGCGATCCCCACCACCAGCCGAGGCCTCGAGTTCATCCAGATGACGTTTGGTTGTGGCCACATCAGCGCGCCGTTCCAGATAGACTTCTCTCAGCGGTAGTGCCCCGCAGTACCGGTCCAGCAGCAGGGTCTGCTCACGTCGTGAGAACAGGGATTGGTGATCATGGGGGCCGTGCAGATCGACGAGATGAGTGCCGAGTTCCTTGAGGACAGAGAGATTGCAGGGACTGCCGTTGATGAACTGCCTTCCCGTGGTGTTGCTCCCCTCAGCAGCGATGGTTCTTTTCAGAATCAGTTCTCCCTCCTGACAGGGATCGATGCCGGATTCCTCTAGTAGTGAATCGATCTCACGAGTCTCCTCCAGTGAGAAGAGCGCCTCGATTCCCGCAGACGATGCGCCGGCTCTGACTACCCCTCGGTCCGCCCTTTCGCCTAGCAGGAATTTGAGCGCTCCGAGGATAATCGATTTTCCGGCGCCGGTCTCGCCGGTCACGGATGTGAAACCGGCAGGAAGATCCCATTCCAGCTCCTCAACAAGGGCTAGATTGCGGATTCGGAGAGATCGGAGCATGGCCGACATGGCGGCTACTATGCCACCGGGGGGAGGGAAGTTGAAGCGCTCAATTGGTGCCCCGAAAGAAAACAGACTCGCGCAGAGGCACAGAGGCGCAGAGAATAAATGAATGAAACGTAATGTGTTTCGCATTCAATTGTTTGAATCTCTCATCACTCAGTTCACGAAAACAGAGTGCTTCTCAAAAACCGGATTGCCGTCTGCATCCATGGAATTAAAGGATTATACTCAGCGTCTCTGCGCCTCTGCGGGATAAAGTCCCATGGATTCGTTGGAAATCACCTTTCTTGGCACAGGTACCTCCCAAGGTGTTCCCATCATTGGCTGCGACTGCCCCGTCTGTTGTTCTTCTGATCCTAGGGATCAACGCGGTCGCACTTCTCTCTTGGTGAAAGCTCCTGACTTCCATTTCGTGATCGATACCGCCCCCGAGTTCCGGATGCAGTGCCTTCGGGAGGGGATTGCCAGACTGGATGCGGCCCTGATCACTCATGCCCATACGGATCACATCATGGGATTCGACGACATGAGACGCTTCTGCGAAATGGATGATAAGGAAATGCCTATTTATGCCTCCGCAGAGACGATGGAGGGGCTCAGAAATACCTTCCGTTATGCCTTTGATGAACCTCAGACTTGGAAAAATTATCTCCGCCTTGCCCCAAATCTGATCCGGGGTCCTTTTCAACTGGGCGAGACGACCGTTGTCCCCGTCGACCTGCCGCACGGGAAATTCACCACCACAGGCTATGTTTTTCATAGGAATGGTCGGAAGTTGCTAGCCTACTTCACCGATTGTTCAGAACTGCCGACTGCGGCTGTCGAGGCCGCCCGGGGCGCCGAGCTACTCGTGCTGGACGCCCTAAGAGATAGACCTCATCCTACACACATGAATTTCGATCAGGCCATTGTTGCAGCTAGATCAGTCGGGCCAGCAAGCTCCTTGTTCATCCATTTATGTCATGAGGTTTCCCATGCTGCGAAGGATCGGGAACTGCCTCAGGGATTCCATATTGCCTATGATGGCCTTCGCGTGAAGTTGGGTGAATCAAGGCAGCCATGATTATGAAACGGATCTTTCTCCTATTGCCTGGATTCCTCCTGCTTGCACTCTTTCTGAATTGCACCCGGCTGTGTGCAGCAACTCCCCAGGAGGATGCGGCCGCCACCATGGTGATCTATAATGCGAACGATCCCGACTCCAAGGGGTTGGCCGACTTCTACTGTTCAGCACGAGCGATTGATCCCTCGCATGAGATCCCCCTTTCGACAACAAATGCGGAGGAGATCACCCGCAACGATTACGACGCCTCCATCGCCACTCCGCTCAGGCAGGAACTAGTGAGGCGAGGGTATTGGAGCGTCACTAGGGACATGATGAACCGTCCTATCGTGATCGCCTCGAGCATTAGGTATGCTGCCGTGATCCGCGGTATCCCGTTGAAGATCAAGGAATGCGCCGACTATCCCGGTGATTCACAGATCCAGCCTGCTCCAGTCGGCACTGTCAATGCCGCATCTGTCGACTCGGAGCTCTCTATACTGGGACTCTTTTCACCGCAGATCTCGGGTGTGCTCAAGAACCCCATCTGCAATAACGCCTCACAATCCATCTTCAACCCCCAGGTGCCTCCGGCCCAGCTCTTCGTGGCGCGACTCGACGCTCCGAGCGTAGAGGCCGTCAGATCCATGGTTCTAAACAGTATCCGGGCAGAGAAAGAGGGCCTTTGGGGGTGGGGATATATCGATCTTCGTTCCATCACCTCTGCCGGATATGTGCAGGGGGACAGCTGGATCAGGGCCGCCGGCGCGGCCATGAGGCGTTACGGCATCCCGGTGATCACGGATGACCTGCCCGATACTTATCAATCAGGATTCCCGGTCACTGATGCCGCCGCTTATTACGGCTGGTACTCCGAGAATATCGACGGCCCATTCGCTGATGCTTTCTTCCGGTTCGTGCCGGGAGCTGTGGCCGCGCATTTGCATTCCTTCAGCGCCACCACCCTGCATGATCCGCTCAAGGGATGGACCGGCCCGCTAATCCAACATGGGGCCAGCGCCTCCGTGGGGAATGTCTATGAGCCTTACCTGGCTTTCACCACCGACTTCGGCATCCTGAGTTCCTGCCTGCTTTCCGGATCCAATATGGCCGACAGTTACTATGCTGCCCAGCCCGTACTCTCCTGGATGAGCATCCTGGTGGGTGATCCCCTCTACCGTCCCTATGCCTACTTTGCTCAGGCCGACAGCACCTCTCCCACCAAGAGCGTCTGGACCGATTATCGTAGGATCATTCTTGCCCATAACGGGGATGTGCTTCAGTCGGCCGGGGATCTTGTCGCCCGGGCCCAACAGGGTGGGCAGAGCCTTTACCTTGAGGCTCTGGGAGCCGCCCAGATGGATGCTGGGGTTCTTCCGGCGGCGGAGGCCAGCTTTGCCTTAGCTTATAAGCTGGCCAAGGAAAATCCTGTCCAGTTCCGCTTACTGCTTCAGGGTGCTCGATGCTTCGAGAAGCAGGGAGATCCCACCCACGGAGCATCACTTTTGCGTTGGGGACTACTTCACTTCACCACATCCTCGCAACGGGGGATTCTTCTGGCATGGATCGCTAGGATGGATACGATCACGCCTGCTCCATCGTCATCTCCGGCACCATCCCCCAAGTAAAAAATATGGAACTCAAGAAATTAGGTGCGACCTCAGGAATTGCTTCCTTCGTATCCTGTGCCAGTGTGCGATTCCTGTTTTTTTTGGCATTCAACCTTTCAGCACTGATAGCGGGAGAGGGAGACGTCGGTCCCGCTGCCGCCAAGGAACTCAAAGCCTTCCCACCCGCAGGGGAGGGGATGAGCCGCTTCGTGATCATGCTTCCACCCCGGAAGGACGAGGAATTCCTAAAAGTCCAACTTCTTGTTGGCAAGACCGTGAAGCTAGATCCCCAGAACCGCTACTTCTTCGGAGGGAAGCTTGAGACCGAAACGATCACGGGCTGGGGCTATGAGCGCTATATCCTGAAAACCATCGGCCCGATGGCCGGAACCCTCATGGCGGTGGACCCGAACGAGCCAAAGGTCGACCGCTTCATCACCCTCGGGGGTGAGCCCGAACTCCTCCGCTACAACAGCCGCATGCCGCTGGTGGTTTACGTGCCGAACGATGTGGAAGTACGCTATAGAATCTGGAGAGGGGATAATAAGGTGGAAAATGCTCGCGATCAGTAGCATGCAATCATCGTAGCCCAACAAGAGGCTCTGATCGGTTCTGTAAACGCGAATTCCCTACTCGCCACATGACTCTCTGAGCATTATCCGTTAGACACTGTTTGTTCCTCCCATGAGCACGACCCTTTCAATGAATGAAATCCGAGCAAGGCTTGCCGCCTTCTCGGAACGCTGGAAAGACGCCTGTGATGAGGATGCCGAGGCAAAGTCTTTCTGGGATGCCCTTTTTGAGTGCTACGGGACAAACCGCAGGCAGGTGGCCCGTTTTGAGTATCCGATCAAGAAACTGGACGGGAACTGGGGTTACATAGACGTCATCTGGAAGGGAAAAGTCATCGTCGAGCACAAGAGCAGGGGCAAAAATCTGGGCCAAGCCAAGAAGCAGGCGGAGGACTACATGGAGCGCCTCAAGCCCACGGAGCGGCCTCGCTATCTGGTGACCTGTGACTTCGGGCGCTTCGAGATTTTTGACCTCCACAACGGACAGGAAGATACATTCACGCTGGAGGCTCTTTCCGACCATGCCTCCCATCTGGGATTTCTCGGCGGGTACGAGCCAAAGCGCCCCTCCCTCGAGGCACCGGTTAACATCGCCGCGGTCGAGAAGCTGGGCGCTCTCTACGACTCCATGAAATCGGGGGGATACCCCGACCGCGATCTCCAGAGATTCCTCGTGCGCGTTCTCTTCTGTCTCTTTGCCGAGGATACGGGAGTCTTTGAGCAGGAATCATTCACGGGCATCATCCAGAGCCGCACCTCCGAAGACGGGAGCGATCTCGGAATCAAGCTCGCCCAGATCTTCGAGACCCTCGACACCCCGAATGAACGGCGTCAGACAGCGCTCGATGAGGCTCTCGCGGCACTGCCATACGTGAACGGTGAGCTCTTCACGGGGCGGCTTGCCCTTGCCGCCACGGATTCCAGGATGAGAACGGCACTCCTTGAGTGCTGCGACTTTGACTGGTCCAAGATCAGTCCCGCTATCTTTGGTTCCCTCTTCCAAGGAGTCATGGAGGCTGCGGAGCGCAGATCCCTCGGCGCTCACTACACCAGTGAGGAAAACATCCTAAAACTCATCCGCCCCCTCTTCCTTGATACTCTGCGCGCGGAGTTGGCGGCAATCAAGAGCGGCCCGGAACGGGGACGATCTCAGAAGCTTGAGGAGTTTCACAACAAGCTGGCCCGTTTCAAGTTCTTTGACCCGGCCTGCGGTTGCGGCAACTTCCTGATCATCACCTACCGGGAGCTCCGGAAGCTAGAAACCGAGCTGCTCAAGGCGCTCCACCCTTCAGGCCAAGCAGTGCTGGACATCGCGCATCTTAACAAGGTGAACGTTGATCAATTTTACGGGATTGAGATCGAGGAGTTTCCGGTGCAGATCGCCCGGGTCGCTATGAGACTCATGGATCACATCGCCAACATCGAGCTGGGCTATGCCTTCGGGCAGTCCTTCACACGGCTGCCACTCACCAAGGCCGCGCACATCATTCACGGCAACGCACTGCAACTCGATTGGAAAACCGTTATCACACCGGGGGACTGTTCCTACATCCTCGGAAATCCTCCGTTCGTGGGTAAACACTACCAAAGCGACGAACAGAAGAAGGACATGGATCATGTATTCAATGGGCTCAAGTCATCAGGGAATCTGGACTTTGTCACTTGCTGGCATTACCTCGCCGCTCAGTATATCCAAGGGACAAAAATCCAAGTGGGGTTCGTTTCCACGAACTCAATCTGCCAAGGGGAACAGGTCTCTATTCTCTGGTCGGCTCTGATCAATACCTTCAAGGTCAAGATCCACTTTGCCCATAGAACATTCGTATGGCAGAGCGAAGCGCGAGGCAAAGCTCATGTTCATTGCATCATCGTTGGCTTCGCCAACTACGACACTGACAATAAGTTGATCTATGATTACGAGGCTGATCATAAAAACCCTGTTGCTCTAACAGTCTCCAACATTAGCCCTTACTTGGTCGGTGGATGTGACTCGGTTGTAGTCACTCGCTCATCTCCAATATGTGAAGCACCAGAGCTGAAGAACGGAGGTAAGCCCACTGAGGGTGGAAACCTGTTGCTCGATAATGCGGAGAAAGAGAAGTTAATTAAAGCTGAACCAGAGGCTGAGCCTTGGATTCGTCCCTTTCTGATGGGTGAGGATTTCATCAACAATATTCCAAGGTGGTGCCTGTGGTTGAAGGACTGCCCGCCTGAAAAACTTCGTAAGCTGTCCTTAGTCTCAGATCGGGTTCAAAGGGTCAGAGAAATGAGGAAGGGCAGTAAAAAGGTGGCGACTAGGGCCCTTGCAGCTACTCCAACTCTCTTCGGAGAAATTCGACATGCAACGGCACCAAACTACCTGGCCATCCCAAAGGTATCGTCGGAAAGGAGGAGATACATCCCCATTGGGTACCTGCCCAACAAGGTTATTCCAGGGGACAAGATATTCTTCATCGACGATGCGAACCTCTACACCTTCGGGGTTCTCACATCCGAGATGCACATGGCATGGATGAGGCAAGTGTGCGGGCGGTTGAAGAGCGATTACAGTTACTCAAGCTCTCTGGTGTATAACAACTACCCATGGCCTGAGGCAACCCCAGAGCAAAAAGCTTCAGTGGAACGGGGGGCTCAGGCTGTCCTTGATGCACGAAGTCTCTTCCTGCCTCCTGCAGGAAAGAGCACCCCCGCTGATCTCTACGATCCTGTTGCCATGCCTCCAGCCCTTGCCAAGGCCCATGCCGAGCTAGATCGAGCCGTCGAGAAATGCTACCGCAAGGAGCCATTCGCGAGCGATCGTGAGCGAGTAGAGTTCCTCTTCGCCCTCTACGAGAAGCTCACTGCGCCACTTGTAGCTCCAATGAATAAAACCCCGCGCCGGAAAAAAGCAGCGGGTTAAAATCTTATCCGAAAATCTGGCGGTTTAGGGCCGGAAAGCGAATCCCAAAATAACGTCCCCCCTCTCTCGAGGGTGAGCACGAGGCTTTGTGTGAAATCTGAGCAGTATTTATGTATATTTGAGGTATGAAAACGACCATTGATCTTCCGGAGGAGATGCTACACAGGGCAAAGGTGTTGGCGGCCCGGCAGCATTCCACACTCAAGGAGCTTGTGATTGCAGGGCTTGATCATGTTCTGGGAACGAGTGCAAGCGCATCACACGATGCCCCTCTGGGCAGGTTGAGGCAGGGACTTCACCTCGGTAACAAAGGGATTTCCCGCGACGAGATCCATGCACGCCGTTAGGTGCTCTTCAGGAGCTTCATGTGAATTTGGAGCGCCGGGGTGTCGCTAGAAGATCCACCAGATCGTGCGCGACTATTCCATTTGGCCGGTTGTGGAGAACACACTATCTCTGATGCAGGCAGGTCTTGCCGAGCAGGCCCGTTGGCAACTTTCGCTCTGGGATTCGATGATCCTGGCCGCCGCCCGCTGGTGATCACCGTGCCAGAAGGGGTGCAAGTGCGTTACAGAATATGGCGTGGTGACGAAAAGCCTGCGACAGCCCCAGAAGGGTAGATAAGCTTTAGTTGGTTTTCAAAACCTCGATGAAGGCTTCTTGGGGAATATTCACTTGTCCAATGGCCTTCATGCGTTTCTTACCTTCTTTCTGCTTCTCGAGGAGCTTGCGCTTGCGGGTGATGTCGCCTCCATAGCACTTGGCGGTCACGTTCTTGCGCATGGCACCGATACTTTCCCTGGCCACGATCTTGCCGCCGACGGCGGCCTGGATGGCGACCTGATACATCTGAACGGGAATGACATCCTTGAGCTTTGCAGCAAGTGAACGGCCGCGGGCTTCGGCCTTGTCCCGATGTACGATGCTGGAGAAGGCATCCACGGGCTCTCCATTCACGAGCATCTCGAGCTTGACCATGCGGTCTGGTCTGTAGCCTGCAGGCTCGTAGTCAAGGGAACCGTAGCCGCGGGTGACGGATTTGATCTTGTCGTGGAAGTCGACCAGGATCTCGTTGAGCGGTAGGACGGCGGTGATCATGACGCGCCGGGTGTCGATCGAGTCGGTGCTCTCCACGATGCCACGCTTCTCCATCATGATCTGCATGATGTCGCCGATGTTTTCATTCGGGATCATGACGAAGCACTTCACGACCGGTTCGCGGATCTCCTCGACGACACTCATGTCGGGAAGGTTGGCGGGGTTGTCGACCATGAGGAGATCCCCATTGGTCTTGATCACCTCGTAGACGACGCTCGGATAGGTCGCGATGATATCCATGTCGTACTCACGACGCAGTCGCTCGACGATGATCTCCATGTGAAGGAGTCCTAGGAAGCCGCAGCGGAAGCCAAAGCCCAGAGCGACGGAACTCTCGGGCATGTAGTTGAAGGCTGCATCGTTGATCTGAAGCTTACCCATGGCCGTCTTGAGTGGCTCAAAGTCGGCCGTGTTGATCGGGTAGATGCCGCTGAAGACCATCGGCTGGACTTTCTTGAATCCGGGGAGGGGTTCTGAGGCCGGTTTCTTGGAATCGGTCAGTGTGTCGCCGATCTTGATTTCGGCCGTGCTCTTTATATTCCCAATGAAGTAGCCGACATCACCAGGGGCCATCGCTCCCGTGGCCGTCATCTTCGGAGTGAAGATGCCTACCTCCTTGACTTCATAGGACTGGTTGGTCGACATGAGCTTCACCTGGGTTCCAGCCTTGAGATTTCCCGAAAAAACACGGATATAGCTGACAACTCCCCGGTAGGTATCGAAGAGGGAATCAAAGACAAGGGCTCTCAGGGTGCCATCTCCCTCAGGGGGTGGGGGGACGCGCTGAACCACGGCCTCCAAGATCTCGACGATTCCGATGCCTGCCTTGGCACTAGCGGGAATCGCCTCCTCGGCGGGGATGGCCAGGAGGTCCTCCAGCTGTTTTTTGACTGCTGGAAGATCCGCATTAGGCAAGTCGATTTTATTAATGACCGGGATAATCGTCAGGCCCTGTTTATGGGCCAGATGGATATTGGCCATGGTCTGGGCCTCTACTCCCTGAGCCGCGTCCACAACAAGGATGGCACCCTCGCAGGCGGCGAGGCTGCGGGAGACCTCGTAGGCGAAATCCACATGGCCGGGAGTGTCCATGAGGTTGAGAGTGTACTCCTGACCATTCTTGGCCAGGTACTGCATGGAGACCGGGTGAGACTTGATCGTGATGCCGCGCTCGCGCTCCAGATCCATAGAGTCCAGAACTTGCTCCTGCTTGTCACGGTTGGCGATCGTGTTGGTGACCTCCAGAAGACGGTCAGAAAGGGTGGTCTTCCCGTGATCAATATGGGCGATGATGCAGAAGTTGCGGATATGCTGAACAGACATGGGCAGTCGGTAAATATCGTGCACCGGGGGAACAGGGTCAATGTTCTTGGAAGATTCAGGAAGGATCACTGTGCGATTTTTCAAGATAGCTTCTTTCTTTGAACTTGATTCCTGAATCCGCGGATCGCAGGGTTCTGTGAGATGAGCGACAACGATGAATCCTCCGGTCGTTCCAAGGCCTGGATCTGGATAGGGTTGTTGGTGGTGATTCTGATTGTTTTGCTGACGGTTCCCTTCATGGCTATGGGAGTGGCGTTGACAAAGGCTTGTTTCACGCCCCTCCATGGTCGGGAGAAGAATCGTCCATCATCTCTTGTAACGACGAATTCTTTGGTTGGCGGAAACGCATCTGCCTTTATGGGGAGTTTTAGGGCCAACTTGGAGAAGGCGGCATCAAGCGCCATCAGGTTGCCTCAGTTCAACTCCAAAATGAAAGAGATCCAGATTCTGGCGCCTCCAGCAT
>CAIOJL010000219.1 GCA_903858595.1 uncultured Spartobacteria bacterium
CCAATCCCTTCCTCCTCATCAAAATTAGCCAGACTTTGAAAAAGGCGCTTTAATCAGCGGTTCCTTAGGCATTTTATTGCCTAATCTGCAGCAGAGTCTTTTTTGTAGTGCCAAGCCAGCCAAACTTTTTTATGAGGCAACCATTTGTTGTAGCTGATTTGGTACTGCTGATTTAGCTGATTTCTCAGTTTCTTCTGTGATTTAGTAAAACCTTTTTATTATGCCAATCCAAAAAGTTGCGGATTTCAGTAGCAATATCCCCAAAAGAAAGGGTTTTTGCTGCATCGGCATTGGGTAGAATGGGTCTCAAGGTAGTAATATTACTATGTAATGCCGATGCCTTAAATACTATAGAATTGAATTGCAAGGAAATATAATGGGTTTACTATCCATGACTCCACTCAGTACGTGACCGAGAGGTCTGGGTGTACCAGCGTGGTGGTGGAAGGACCATTGTCCAGGATTGTGAAGATGACGCCGTGGGCCTCGCTGCAATCCTTGAGTTGGTAATCATACTGACCCGATGCAGTGGTGCCGGAGATCACTTGTGATGGATCTACGGAAGGAGGGATTTGAGTTTTCATGATGGGGGCGATGATCAGAGCGGAGATGATGATGAGGTTTGTTTTCAGGGATGATATTTTACCAGAGCAGGTAGGTCTTGGAGTGTCCTAGGTTTGTGATTTGTTGAGATTCGTAATTACTCCGCTTTCGCGAGTCGGGCAGCATTGTGGGAGGGCAGCTCGGCCTTCTTGAATCGGGCCTGCGCCTTCTTAATGTCATAGTCCACACGGCGCATGAGCAGGAGGTGCTGTTCACAGTCGTAGAGGACGTAGGAGGCGCGAGGATCGCCGTCACGGGGTTGTCCAACAGAGCCGACATTCACGGTGTTGCGTTTGGAGGGATTTAGGCGTACGGGCTTGTCACTAGGGGTCAGGCAGCGGACTCCGAAGGTTTTGGGATTCTCTTCCCAGATACTGGGAACATGTGTGTGGCCGTTGAAGCTAATGAAGGTGGTCTGGGCAGCAAAATGGGCTTTTGCCTCCTTGGTCTCGTAGAGATAGTTGAGCTCTGTCGGCTCGTTCAGTAAGGCATGACTCAGTGTAATCAGATCGAGGTCGACCGTGATCGGAAGATCCTTGAGCCATGCTAGGTCTTTTTGTGAGACCTGAGCCTTGGCGAGCTTGAGCGGTTGACCCACGGATGCCTCCCAATCCTCCTCTAGGATCTTGTCCACCAGCAGAAGCATCGCCTCATGGATACCGAGAACGCTGGCAGAACAGGTCTCGATCACTCTCCTTAAACAGGCACCGGGCTCGGGCCCATATCCAACGATATCTCCCAAGCAGAAGACTCCCCGGACGGGAAAGTCCTTGATGTCTTCCAAAGCGGCTTCGAGGGCGTCGATGTTGACATGGATATCACTGATGACGGCGAAGAAGTTGTTTTCAGATTTAGTCATATTGGTTGTTGGGTAAGCGGTGGTTGTGGTCGGGTTAGTAGTTGTGATCGGGGTAAAGGCCGTTGGTTTTTCTTAGTCCGTCTTAATCAGCTTCAGGACTCCTACAACATCGTCCTTGGCCAGCAGCTTTTCGACGGCGCGGATCATTGTTGGCTGTGGCCAGATATTCCATCCCGCGTAGGGCTGGCCCAAAGTATGGTCTTCCTGCCACATATGCTCCTAGAAACCCCCGAAGCGCCAAGGACGAGAGGGAGTGATGAGGTGAGGGTATTGAAAGAGGAACTGAAGGGGGACCACGATTCCGCGCACTCCGTATTCGTCGATCTCTAGATCATCAATACGAGCTAGGCAGATGAATTTCTCTCTGTAGATGACTTTGCCCTCAAGGAGGTTCTCAAAGAAGGGAGCCCAAACAGATCGCCTAAAAACCGGATCGCCATAGGTGCATCGAAGGTCGGGGTGTTTTTTTGGAGTTGTTTCAGGGTCATGGTGCTTTTGATGGGTTGATTGTTGCTGTTTCTCTGAAGAGCTATGAACTTCGGAAAAAACATACCCCGATACCTTAGATCGTGTAGCCACGATATGAGATTCTGTGTGTAAGTAGTGGATGGGAGAAGCAACAGCCTATCGACGACATGATATAACTGATCGAGTATGGGAGCTGCTTGAGCCGCGTTTACCGGGTCGGAAAGGAGTCTGGGGA
>CAIOJL010000220.1 GCA_903858595.1 uncultured Spartobacteria bacterium
CTACCGCAGGGAATACAACACCTTCAGGCCTCATAGCAAACTGGGCTATCTCAGCCCGGACCGCTTCGCTGCCAGGAAGAGCGCACCATCTCCGTCTCCGGTCGGCCTACGGCCTCCCTACGGCGGAGATGGACAAACCAACAACAACCCACTAGAAACCAAATTATCCCTCAAAGACTAACTCTCATGTGGTCCAACTTCCCGAGTCCCGTCAGGATGAAGGGGAATGGAGTCCAAACTCGATTAATAAGCCGAGGCTACAGAGAGTCGGTTGCTTTTTAGTTGCTCTTTTTTTGGCGTTTTGCCGCGTTTCAAGGGCATCTAGTTGCACGTCGCTTTTTCGTCATCTCGACTCTTGAGCATCTGTTTATCTGCCTCTACAGAGTTTTTTAAGAAGCTGCCCCGCATGGATTTGAACCATGAATAATGCCTCCAAAGGGCACTGTGTTACCGTTACACCACAGGGCAATCGCGTACTATTTAATCTTCGGCGACTTCGCACGGCAACGAGAAATACTGGACTTTTGGCAGACGATAGATGACGTCAAAGTCAAATAGCCTTCTCAAGAGGCTTCCTCTCTTGTTCATTCGTAGGAAGACACTATGAGTATGAAACTTCGTAACAGGCTGATCGCAGTGGTTTGCCTGATTTTTTTCCTCTCCATCGGAGCGGCCCTCTTCCTGACAACAACGAATCGCAAGCCTTTTGCCATCATCCTTTTTGTTGCGGACAACATATCCCCCTCCAACCTGGCAGCCGTCAGACTTTTTTCCGGTGGGGGTGATGCCAGACTTCAGATAGAGGATTTCCCTAACACGGCGATATCCCGCAATGCGGCAAATGACTATTCCGTGCCGGATGCTGCCTCCACCTCCACCGCCATTGCAGGGGGAAAGAGAGTCAACAGGGGTGCCCTTTGCATGGATGCAATGGGGGCATCACTTCCCAGCCTGCTGGAAGAAGCAGCGGCCCAAGGTCGTGCGACAGGACTGGTCAGCACTGGGACTCTCATAGGGCCAACCACCGCCGTTTATTACTCCAAAACGCTGAATGCCGGTGACACCAATGCTCTCCTGACCCAATTCTCAACGCATCAACCCTTTGACTTCGTCGTGGGATGCGGAAGTGATGAGATGCTGACTGCACTGAATGCTCATGCTTCCCGGAAGGATGTGAAGGATCCGGATCTCACGAAATCCGGGGCCGGGTTATTCAGCATCATCCAATCGGTTACAGATCTGGAAAAGCAGCCTTTCTGGAAAAAGATTCCAACCCTAGGAGTTCTCCCGATCGCGGCGCTCTCCCAGAATCGATTCGGAGAAGGCAATCCCGAATCCCCTTCCCTCTCTGACCTCGTGCGCATCGCCATCAGGAATCTTCAATCTAACAGCAAAGGATACCTTCTTGTCATCGACGACCCCATGATAGGAGCCGCAGCTCTATCCAACGATGCCCAGTCAATGTTCGGGCACATGCTTTCTTTCGATCGGGCTATCGCCACAGCGCGACGGTATGCCGGGGACAAGGCTCTTGTGATTGTTACAGGACGCGAGAACATCGGCGGCATGTCCCTCAACGGATACCCTTTTCTTCGGGACAAGGGCATTTCTGTCTTGGCCCTGAATAACGAGGGCTACCCCTCCATCTGCTGGTCCACAGGCCCAGGCTTTGCGCTCGAGAAAGCCTCCTCGGAATCGCGTGGAGGCAAAACGAATGGCCCCTCGGTAGGAATCCTGGCTCAACCCCCTGCATTCAGGCTTCTCTCTTCTTTAGGAACGGCAGGAGACGTTCTTTCCTTGGGAAGCGGTCCGGGATCCGAAAAACTGCACGGCTTTATCGACCTTACGGAGATCCACCGGGTTATCCATGAGGCTCTCTAAATAAAGACCTGCGGGGCTACTGGACTAGCCGTTCCAGTGTAGGATCGGGGGGTGCCCCAAGTTCGATCGCCTTGGCATAATGCTTCTTGGCCATCATCTTGGCCGGAGGTTTGCCGGTTGCGTAGATGACAGCCAAGTTGAAATGAGCATCGGCGTACTGCGGATTGATCTCGATAGACATCATGATCTCCTCTTCACCGGCCTTTCCTTTGCCTGACGCTGCAAGAACGATTCCCAGGTAATTGTGCGCCGTGAAATCTTGTGGATTGATCGTAATAGCTTTCTTGAGGACTTTTTCAGCATCATCAAACTTCTGCTGACGATAATGCACAATGCCAAGGGTGGTTAGCGCAAAAGAACTGTCGACTGACTTGGCTGCGGCCCTCTTGAGAAACCCCTCGGCCTCAGTCATTTTGCCAAGTTGGAACTCCACAACACCGATATTGGAGAGCGCAAAATAATCATCGGGAGAAATCTTCAACGCTTCCTGAAAAGTGTTTTCGGATTGGAGATAATCCTGCCTATCGAATTCATCCTTGGCCTTGGCTAGGCACTCCTTGAGCTTTCCATCCCAGGGATTCTCCTGAGTAGTCGAATTTGTGTTTTTGCTCGTGTTGGAAGATATCTCGCCTGTCGACTGGGATGAACTGCTCTCAGGCGTCTTGGCTTGGTCTTTTTCTGGAGCATTTTCCAGGGATTTGTTCAGGGACGGTTTTTGGGACTGATTTGTCACCTCCTTGGTACTTCCATCTTCCCTGATCATCTTCGCAGATATGGAAACCTGAAGTTTTCCATCACCAGATTCTACTATGACAAGTTGTCCTTCCTTGAAAAGGGATCGCTCCTGCGGGGTTAGTTCGGCTGAAGGAGTGGAAAGTAAAACAGCCTGATCGCTTAGTGACTGGGACTGTACGTTCAGACGTTTCATTTCATCCTCAAGCAGACGTCGCGCCTGCGCGCGTCTCGCCTCTTCCTTAATCTGCCTCATGATAACTCCACGCAGGAGGTCGTTTTCTTCCACGAGATTTGCATCACTTCCCGACTTGCTCCTCTTTTTCTTATAGCGGGTAAGTTGCGCTTCCTTCTCCTCAAGATGGTCCTTAAGTTCCTTGAGTTGATCGTCGCCGGCTCCACTCTTTTTCTGAAGGGAAGAAAGCTTCGACTTTACGTCAGAGAGTTCGGATTGTAACTTTTCCGCTTCGTCCCTTGCATCCGAAAGTTGTTTGTCCTTTCCGGGCAATGTCTTGGAAAGAGAGGCCAACTGATCCTGGAGCTTCTTAAGATTATCACCGCCTTCGTCGGCATGGCGCTGAATATCAATGTTTTTCCGGTTGGCTTGCTCAAGTTCATTTCGGAGCTTTTCAGCCTCTTGCTTGGAGGTTGTTAACTCCTGCTCTTTCTGATGAACAATCTTTTCTTGTTCGGGACTGGCTTTTGAAAGCTCGGCAAATTGCTCCTGCGATTTGGCATAGTCGGCAGCGCTTGAATCCATCTGCTGCTGCAACTTCTTGATCTGCTCACGCAGTCCGCCAGTATCTTGTCCGTGATCGACAAGTGAGGCCATCTGTCCCAGGGCGCCCTTCAGCTGTTCCTGAAGTGAAAGGTTCTGTTTTTCAAGCATCCGCTTGAGTCCCGTCGAGGCATCAAGCCTTCTCTGAAGTTCCGATTTAGAATCGCTAGCGGCTTGCAATGCCTGATCATTTTTTGATTTGGCTTGATCTGAGGCTTTGCTGTTCTCGACCAAGCGTAACTTGAGACTCTCGATCTCCTTGGCAAGTGGGCCTGAAGAGTCAGCCACCTTCTTCAACTCCTCATTCCTTTTCGAAGCATCTTCGAGCTTGGCCGCGAGTCTCTGCCTCTCCTCCTCGAGAGCGGCCTTGTCAGCTTCGGCAACAGCGGCACTCTTCGCAGAGGCTTCTCTGCCCGCTGTGAGATCCTTCAACGATGAGTCAGCTTCCTTTTTGGACTGCTCTGCATTCTTTTCCGTTCGGGCCAGCTTGTTTTTTGTCGCCGTGAGAGCCTCATTGTTCGAGGCGAGTTTCGTATTGAGATCCTCGATTTCCTTGGTGAGCGGTGCAGCTGTTGCGGCTACCTTTCCAAGCTCTTCGTTTTTACGAACGGAATCTTCGAGCTTAGCTGTGAGTCTCTGCCTTTCCTCCTCGAGAACTGCCCGGTCCGCTGATGCGATTGCTATATTTGTGGCTAGTTTCTCTTCGGCTACCTTGGCTTCCTTGGCAGAAGCATCGGCATCCGCGCGAGCCTTTGTGATTTTCTGTCCTGCAAGAAGTGCTTTCTCCTGAAGCTCGAGCACTGCTTTTTTTAACGATTCCGCTTCAGACTCCAAGCCCTTGACCTTACCCGCATCACGGGTTGCTTCCGTTAATTGGGCAACTTTTCCGGAGAGCGTGTTCCGCTCTTCCTCAAGAGCCTGGAAATCAGCCCTCAAAGACGCCTCTCGGTTCTTGGAATCTTTTTGCAGCTTGAGAGTGTCGTTTTCGAGAGCCGATACCTTCTCCTTGGAATTCCTGGCATCTGCCTCGGCTTTGACTGAATCGGTCTGAAGTTTTTGAATCTTTCCACGCAGCGGAGCAAGTTCATCTGCCTGCTTCAAAGCGACGTTCAACTTCTCTTTGGTGGAATCCATTTCCTTGCGAAGCCCCTCGTTCTTCGCCTCGTAGTCCTTCGTGACCTCTTCAGCATGGCAGAGCTGCTCCTTCATTCCCGTCACTTCCAGTCTTGCTTTTTCCAAGTCGGCGCTGAGCTGCCTGGACTTTTGCTCGGCAGCAGAAGTCAGAACGATTTTCTGGCGCGCCTCGTCGAGTTGCTTCACGAGCAGTGAGTTTGCCTCACCCCCCTTTTTTTCCCTGGCCTGGTACTCTTCTTCGAAGGCAACTTTGTCGGCGAGCGTATCGTCCAGCTTCTTTTGAAGGGACTTCAGGTCATTTTCCCAGGAATCGCGCTTTTGCAGCTTCTCATTGAGTACACCCACCTGATTTTTTGTAATCTGTAGTTCATTCTCCAACTTGGAGCGCTCCTCAACCCACTTGATATTATCCAGATCCTTGGCTCGGTTTTTTTCAGAGGACATAGCCTCCTTGGCTTCCTTGAGCTCTCCCCTGACTGTTTCGAGCATGCGCTTGAGACGACGGACTTCGTCTGACGATTCTCCTGAAGCTGGGCGTGCCTCATTGCTTGAGGATTTAGCTCCTGGAGGGACGATCGAGATACTCGGTACTCCCAATGTTGATTCACGGGAGTCCCCCTCAGGCTGTGCAGAAGATTGGTTCACGGAACCATCATAGGAGTTTCCTCCTCCCTGAAGACGTTCAATCCCCTCCTGTGTCTTCTTGAGGCGATACTCGACAACGGATTTCTGCCAGGAGGGATCGTTCTTCTCGATTTCAATCAAAAGACTCTGAGCAAACCTGTACTTTTTCAAAGATTCGGAAGTACTCCCGTCCCGCTCCAGTTTCTCACCCTGCTGACAGGCCTGATAGGCGTTGAGAAACTGTTCGGAAGAGTCCGCGGCCATCATCACCTTCACACCACAGAGAAGGAGAAAGATGCAGAAAAGTAATCGATTCATAACAGTACAGAACGGGTCGATGAAACTACCTGTTTCACGCGAGGAGAGCAAACCTACCTTTTTTCAGAAAAAGGATTCAGTGCCTATCGTGCCTCCTTCATGTCACGAAAATGTCGCACCTGAGGCATTGACAGCAAGGATTGCTGACTTCCATGATCTCAAATTACCAAACACAAGATCATGGATACTCTACTCGATCAACCAGTGCTTGTACTCAACAGATTGTGGCAGGCGATCAATACCTGCTCCGCACGACGGGCTCTCACCCTTCTCTATCAAGGGCATGCTCAGGTAGTCGCAACCGACGGAGAGAAGAATTTTTTCACTCATGATTTTCTCAGCTGGAGACACTTTTCTCTCTCCAACCCAGAACCCCGGATGCTGCAGACTATCTCGCTCAAGATCCGTGTTCCCCGCATCATCGTCCTTTGCCTCTTCGACCGGTTACCCAAGAAAGAGGTGAAATTCACGCGCCTCAACGTCTTTGAGCGCGATAAGAACACCTGCCAGTACTGCGGGGAACTGTTCGAACGTAACAATCTGAACATCGATCACGTGCTGCCCCGCGACCGCGGAGGACAGACAACATGGGAGAATGTCGTTTGCTCCTGCATTACCTGCAATACCCGTAAGGGAAACCGACTTCCGCATGAGGCGCGAATGCAACTCCTGAAAAAACCGAAGAGGCCGAAGTGGCGCCCATTCGTCAACATTACGTTCGCAGGCGGCGTGGATGACAGCTGGAGTCACTTCATCGACCTTGCCTACTGGAACGTTGAGCTTGGCGAGTAGCGGAGCCAGAACGCTCGGCATTAGCCAAGCCTCGCCCAAACGTTCAGGGCTTCAAAGCCTCAACAAACTCCTCGAAGAAGGAGCCGGAATCATGAGGGCCGGGCGATGCCTCGGGATGGAACTGGACGGCCATAACAGTCTTTGTGCGATGTCTTATGCCTGCAACAGTTCCGTCGTTCAGATGCCTGTGCGTGATCTCGAGATGGGAAGGCAGGCCCTCCTCCTTCACCGCATAGCCGTGATTCTGCGAGGTGATGATCACGCGACCCGTCCTCAGATCCTGAACCGGCTGATTCGCTCCACGGTGGCCGAACTTCAACTTGAACGTGTTCGCGCCGAAAGCTAGCGAGAGAATCTGATGACCCAGACAGATACCGAAGACCGGCTTCACTTCGGCAAGGCACCTGGCTGTCTCGTGTGCCTGAATGAGCACAGCCGGATCACCGGGGCCATTGGAGAGAAAAATACCATCGGGGTTCAGGGCCAGAGCCTCCTCCGCCGAAGTTGTAGAAGGGACCACCATCACCCTTACTCCGTGGGAGCGCAGCAGTCGAAGAATATTGCGCTTCACACCGAAGTCGTAGAGGACAACCAGAGGCTCCCTTGTTAGGCCTGAATGTCGTGTCATTCCGAACTGAATGCTTTCTCTGCATTCAGGATCCCATTCGTAGGTTTCCTTGGTCGAAACCTCACCCACCAGATCGAGTTCTTCAAGCCTAGGTGCATCTTTAGCCCGAGCCACGGAAGCGGCTCCGTCGGATCCATTTGTACTAAGGCAGGCTCGCATGGCACCCTGAGTCCGCAGATGACGGGTCAGTGAGCGGGTGTCAATACCACAAACCGCGGGGATTCCGTAACGGCGAAGATAGGATTGCAGATTTTCCGAAGAGCGCCAGCTGCTATCAATCCTGGAAAGCTCCTCGATCACAAATCCGCTCACCTGAGGAAGTGAACTCTCCCTATCTTCAACGTCCGTTCCGTAGTTGCCGATCAGGGGATAAGTCATCGTGACGATGTGCCCCCGGTAGGAAGGATCTGTGAGAACCTCTTGGTAGCCACTCATCGAGGTATTGAAACAAATCTCACCGACGGCGTTTCCCGGTGCACCGATGGAAAACCCAGGGAAAATGCGACCGTCTTCAAGTGCCAGAATAGCGGGAGAGGGATGGGATGATGCAGGCATATAAATAAAAGAGAAAACCTAGTGATTTCATCACGCGTGGGGCGTCCATGCAATCAGATTACCAGTTACTACGAAGGGGGAATCAAATCGCGGGGTTGCGCAATCACCGCTTCCTTTTCTAGAATAAAAACTTTCGTGTTGAGCCGACCTCCATTTATCGCCTGCGTTATTCCGGCATTGCTTTTTGCATTCCTGTCACCACAAGGCCGTGCTGCTGAATCATCCATAGCTCCTCAGGGGTTTTTTGCTCGCTTATTCCACTCCTTACCCTCGATAGATATTTCACCCGAGACATCAGCTGTCACGGCCGATGGATTCGACTTGCCGGTGGCACCCCCTGATGGGAGCGGATTTTGCAAGTCGCGTGGATTCCGTGCCCATGGCCATCTTGGAGAGGACTGGGTCATCGCCGGAGGAAAAGGGCAAGCATTCGGGCATTCCGTCCATTCCATCGGGGACGGCCTAGTCGTTCTAGCCCGCGATATCCGGGCCGACTGGGGGAATATTGTGGTGATACGACATGCCTGGATCCAGGACAGGCGGTTGCATTTTGCCGACTCTCTCTATGGTCATCTCGATAGGATCATGGTGAAGGAGGGAGAGCAGGTCAAAAGGGGTCAGCAGATCGGCACCATCGGTAATAATCACGGAATGTACCCTCCTCACCTTCACTTCGAGATGCACAAGGATCTCACAATCGGAGTTAATCATGCGGGAGGCACCCGGGATCTTTTCAGTTACTGGGTCCCCACGGATTTTATCATGGAGCATCGCAATCTCCACGGCGGCGGACGCCACGTCCCGACTCCATCGGCTCACTTCCTGCTGCCAACACGGGAAAATCCCTGGTCCTTCCATCGCTTCTTCTTCCATCCCCAGAAGAAAAAGAGCTCTTCCAAAACTTCCCATTCCCATCACTTAAAGAAGAAGCACAAACACCATAGCTCCTCTTCATCTCAGCACTCCGGCACCCTTTTCGCATAAGGCAGACTCCCCAAACACCTAGGGTATAGCAGAGTCGTATCGCTTGGACTGTACCGCAGTGAGTACAGCGCATCGCTTGCTTCTTGCTATGCCACCAATGGCGCTCGCAAATCGACGGCCACAATATTATTTATAATGCTCTAAAAGTCTGGATGCGGAGCAAGTCGCCAAAATCATTAAACTAGAAACGCTTGGGTTAGATCGTGTAGCCACGATATGAGATTCTGTGTGTAAGTAGTGGATGGGAGAAGCAACAGCCTATCGACGACATGATATAACTGATCGAGTATGGGAGCTGCTTGAGCCGCGTTTACCGGGTCGGAAAGGAGTCTGGGGA
>CAIOJL010000221.1 GCA_903858595.1 uncultured Spartobacteria bacterium
AGATCAACATCGAGGACGACGGCTCCGTGAACATCTACTCCAGCAACGGCGAGAGCCTCAAGCGTGCCAAGGAGATCATCCTGGGCATGATCAAGGAGATCGGCATCGGCGAGATGTACCAAGGCACCGTCGTCTCGATCAAGGAGTTCGGCGCCTTTGTCGAGGTTCTGCCCGGTAAGGATGGTCTCGTCCACATTTCCGAGCTTGCCGACATGCGTGTTAACAAGGTCGAGGATGTTGTTAAGGTCGGCGATGTCATCTGGGTCAAGTGCATTGGCGTCGATGACAGGGGTAAGGTGAAGCTCAGCCGCAAGGCCGCAATGAAAGAGCGCGACCAGGCAGCGGGCGGCGAGAACGCCTAACAGAGCTCTTAACCTAACGATTACTTCTGGTCCAACTCATCAGTAAACTTAACGAAAAGCCCCGCTGTCACTCCCGGGGCTTTTTTTGTGTCACCGGATTGTGACATTGATGGGATTGTTGAGGTTAATGGGGTGATTCATGATGATGAGCACTTTTTTTAAACCACAAACCACGATGACCAAAGCATTTCAAAAACTTGGAGCTCTTATTGTGATCGTTTCGGCGCTCACTACAGCCACCTCGGCTATTGCCGGAGATGGTACGATCGGCGGCATTACCAATACCCCGTCTGCGGGTACCTTTTCACTGCCAGCTTTCAACTGGAAGCCTCCCACACTCGATTCCTGGTGGAATGGCAATGGTTCCACGGATGAATGGTTTGGTCTTGGAAAACCGTTCAACGACTACGGTCTGACCATCACCGGACAGGCTAAGGAGAATTTCCTTGGACAAGTCACACCGGCAGCACAGCCAGCTAATGCTAAAGGAAGTATTTCCGGTGTCCCGGTAGACAACTGGTCGACGGAAGTAAAGATGGGTTTCAACTATGACTTTGGAAAGTTATTCGGACTAACTGGCTTGTGCGTACAGTCAGACTGGCGTTATCGTAATGTCAACGGTAACCCAAACTGCCCCTACACGGCTCAAGCAGCGGGAACTTCGGGAGTCTTTAATCCCAACAAAGACACTAGTGGGATGGGAGTGCGTGTCATGTCGCAGTATTTTCTTTATAAGACAGATAAAACCATGGATCCACAGTTCTTGCTTAAATTTGGTTGGATCAATCCCTACGAGGATTTCCTGACTCAGCCAGAATCCAAGAACTTTGAAAACAATGCCATTGCCTCTGCGAAAGGTATTGGTGGAGCGGTTGGAGGATACACCAAAGGCGTTAAAACCTATTCCGTGACATCGGTTCCTTGGAGCAGTTCCTATGATTCCTGGGGTGGTATGCTCCGTGCCAAACCCTCTGCTTCCACCTATGTCCAGACTTATCTGGGCCTGTCTATCGCAGGGTATTCCGGAATTCAGGCCAGTTCGACGAAAACTGCCAACTACAACAACCATGGATTCAACTTTCAGGGAACTGCGGCATTCGACCCCAACTCGAGTGCTTACGGACAGAATGGTGTCTACAACGTGAATGAAGTGGGATGGACGCCCAAGGTAGGCCTCGACAAGCTTGAAGGACGTTATGCGATCGGCAGCTATATCTGGGGTCAGAACAACAACAACTTCGGCAGCAGTTCTGGGAACAGCACGATCTGGGGTATGTACTTTCAGGCTGATCAGCGCCTAACCGCTGTTCATAATCAGGTCTCAGCCTCTCCATCCTTGGACAAGAACCCAGTCGTTGGCAAGAATCCCTCGGCAACGAATACAGTTGCTGACAAGACCCGCGGACTCTACTCCTTCAACGAATTTACCTTCACTCCCGCCTCCAACTGCACGTTGCCGTACTACTACCAGACAGGACTGGTTTACAAGGGGCTCTTCGACGCCCGTAAGAACGATAAGATGGGTATCGCTGTGGGTGAAGGGTTCTATAGTAGCGATTTAAATAGTTCGCTTCCAAAGGGTCAGTTTGGCCCTTCTGGTAACTTTTCCAGTCATTTCTTCTCCACTACCGCTGTGTTCGAATGCTTCTACACTTTTGCAATCAACAAGTGGTTGGATTTCGTGCCTGATGCTCAGTACATTGTTAACCCTACAGGAAATGGTTCTACAGGAAATGCGGCCATCCTCGGGTTTACAATTGCGGCAAAGTTCTAGTTTTTTTGGTTGTTAAACTGACAACGCCCTCCGGGAAACCGGAGGGCGTTTTTGTTTTTTAAAACCAAAATAAATTCCTGAGCCCCTGACTTCCTGATTAATCTCGGCGCAGCCATGCACGAGTTTTTTCAGCAGTTGATCAACGGCCTTTCTCTCGGAGCGATCTACGCGCTGATCGCTCTCGGTTACAGCATGGTCTACGGCTTACTGAAGTTCATCAACTTCGCCCATGGGGATGTCCTGATGATCGGGGCCTTTGCAGGATTTTACGCCACGCCAATTGCACGCCATCTTTTTCCTCAGCCTTGGATGACCACCGCCGCGGTGCTCATCTGGGCCATGATCGTCTGCGCCCTGCTCGGGGTGATCATTGAGCGCCTAGCCTACCGACCGCTGCGTAATCAGCCCAAACTAGCTGTTCTCATTACCTCGATTGGCGTTTCTCTGCTGCTTTCCTATGGAGGGCAGATTCTCTTCGGTGTGAATCAGAAGGCGTTCCCGGATCTTCTGCCTCCGATCCGCATCGCGTTGGGGGAGGGGGTCACGATTTCCGGAAATCATCTCTTGGTGATCGTCGTGACACTGGTGCTTCTTGTGACCCTTCGCGAGATTGTGCTGCGAAGCCGCTTTGGCCTTGCGCTTAGAGCCCTCTCTCAGAATCGTGATGCGGCCGCCCTCATGGGAGTGAATAGCAATGCGGTGATCTCTCTGACCTTTGCCGTTGGTTCAGCTCTGGCCGGTGCTGCCGGCGTACTCTACGCCATGAATATCCATTCGATCGAACCGCTCATGGGAACACAGCCAGGCATCAAGGCCTTTGTGGCGGCCGTCCTGGGTGGGATTGGTAGTCTGCCTGGTGCCGCTGTGGGAGGGCTCCTTCTCGGCCTGAGTGAATGTTTGCTGGGAGGCTCTTTCCTCTCCTCGTACCGCGATGCCATTGCCTTCGGCATCCTGATCGTTATCTTGCTTATCAGGCCCGCAGGACTCTTTGGGAGTTCGGCGGCTGAGAAGGTGTAGAGGAACTTGAGATGCAAGCACTTTATGGAATCAGATACCTTGACCTTATGCGTCGGCTGAGATACCCGCATATCAATTCCAATACTTTATGAACCTTATGAAAAACTCACCAAGCGCTGTGGCTAGTCTCCTTATGCTTCTTGTGGCCGGCGGATTAGGACTCCATGCGGAGCAAGAAACTTACGGCGAAATTGTGAACGCACCGGGCGAGATTTCTCCTCCCCTGAAATGGAAATATGGTTACAAGGATGGAGACCGAAACAACACGATCGGTTCATTGCGTGGGAATAATCCAGCCCCTGCAGCACTTGCCCCTCCCTCGACGGGTTATGGGCCGAGCCATATCGCCGCGGCCTATGGATTCAATAAGATATCCTTTACGGGTGACGGTCGTGGCGAGACCATCGCGATCGTGGTCGCCTACGGGAGTCCCAACATTCAGAACGATCTGAACAGCTTCTGCTCCGCCTACGGAATACCCACCACCACGGTCTCCATCTATTATCCACAGGGAAGGCCTAATGTAGGCAACACAGGATGGGCCCAAGAGACGACTCTTGATGTCGAGTGGGCCCATGCCATGGCTCCCGGCGCAAAAATCGCACTGGTCGTGGCCAAGGATGCCTCGAGCGGAAGCCTTTTGACCGCGGTGAGTTATGCCACTTCGACTACGGTCAAGGCAGGTGTCGTTTCCATGAGTTGGGGGGCGGGTGAGTTTTCGACGGAGAAGAACTACGACTCTTACTTCGCCAAGAGCGGGGTGAGTTATGTTGCTGCTTCGGGTGACGTCGGCGGGGTGACCGATTGGCCCGCAGTGTCCGCCAATGTGACCGCCGTGGGAGGAACCTCGCTGGCCTATGATTCCGTCTCGGGAACAGTGACCTCGGAGACCGCGTGGAGCGGTGGTGGTGGTGGCCCCAGCACATATGTGCAAATTTCCTCCTATCAGGTCGGCTTCAACATCAACTCCGGTCGCGGCACTCCCGATCTGAGCTATGTCGCCGACCCGTACACCGGTTGTTCGGTCTACTTCACCGATCCCTCCACCAAGGCGTCCGGATGGTATGTGTTCGGCGGAACCAGCGTGGGCGCTCCACAAGTGTCAGTGCTCCTGGCCCGCCGTGCCAGCCTGGGAAATGCCGGCATCACCCAGTTCAATGCGAAGGCCTACAGCGCTGCCAAGACCTCCTACGCCACCTATTTCCGCGACATCACCGCCGGATCAAACGGCTACCCCACGATTGTTGGTTACGATATGGCAACGGGTCTTGGTAGTCCCAATGCCGCTCAAATTGTGCTGATTACAAAATAGGGCGTTCGCACCCTCCGCGACGTGGGTACGGCAAGGCGTTAGGAATCCTTTCCCAAAACCTCGAGATAGCGTCTGGAAACCGGGTCGGATTTGCCCGGTTCAAAGCTCTCGATCCTCATCTGCTTGAGCATCCAGAGGCCGTCGATCTTCTGCGCGGAGACGATTTCAAATCGGCGCAGGAGAAGGCCTTTCTTGTCATAGCCTTCGATGCGCAGGATGGCGCCGGAATCTTTGTCTATCCAGACACGGGCGACGCCATACGCTTCTTCGCCTGGGGGTGCCTGAAGATCGATCTTCCATGCTGGTCGGGTCTTGATGGTATCTTCTCCCTGCAGGACAGGACGGGGCCAGTAGAGAAATCCCAAGGAGAGATCCTGATAGGTGACACCGGTGTCCCTGATGACATCGTTGAGATGGGAGCCGCTGATGGTCTGCGACACCCCGTTCTTTTTCTCCAGAAGCCTGGTGTTTCCGGGTTCGAGTTTGAGCAGGAGGATTTGTTCCGGTTCCTTGAACTCGTAGGTGATCACATGGTCTTTGAGGCCGATACGCAACAGTGTCGGCTTCTCCTCGCCCCGGATCTGAGCCCGCAGGGAAGCAGGTCTTGCCGTTGGGCTCATTCGAGCAGCCATAAGGATCTCCTCAGCCTTTTGTGCATGAACAATTGTGGGGATAATTTCCATCAAGAGCAGGAGAAGAAAGAAGTTGAAAAATGAAAATCGCATCGGTTCACGATATCGGTCTTACCCGATGAATATCAACGGAGGAGTGCTCGGTGAAAACCCGCGAGGAATGGATTGGCGTGATGATTGGCGTCGAACTCTATGTCACGATAAGATGTTTCCATGAGCATGCCGCCACGCCCTCTTCCCCTAGTGATTTATGATGGGGAATGCGGCTTTTGCACTGCTTCGATGCGTCGTTGGATCATTGCAGGGAATGGCCGTCTGGAGTTTTCAGCCGTGCAGGACGGAGAGGGGGAGGCTTATGGATTTCCCCCAGACCGACCGATGGGAGCAGTTCACCTGATCGAGGTGGATGGGCGGATAAGGCGGGGTGCCGAGGCTGTCTTCAGAATGATGGCGCTCTGCGGTAGTTTGGCGGGCAACGTGGCGTGGAGAATGTATCAGCGTGTGGCACTTTTTCGCATTCTCAGCGACTGGGGCTACCGGCGGGTGGCAGAACGTCGGGCGGCGCTCTCAAAAATGATATGCCTACGGCCGAATCGCCCGGAGAAATGACAGTGCAGGACGCCAGCTTTCATTCCTGATAAAGCTAGATATTATAAGCCTCCAGTGACCAGCAGGGTGATGTCAGAGTCCTTCTGCGAGCCGTTTGTAACGCTGTCGTGAGGGACGAAAATGGAAAGGAAATCCTACACCAAGAGATCGCAGGTGAGACGGGCGGTTACTTTGGTTCGTCGCTCCCGATGAAAATATCTGTGACGAAATGATAAAATCTTCTTGCAGATTCACGTGGTTTCCCTACTTTCCCACCTCCCGACTTCTTCGGAGTTCTTAAAGACTCTGTGGTGATGCGGACCAGTTCCTTTACAAACACGGGGATGGTTTTGCTGAACGGCAATCGAAGAAGCATTGGGATCACTCATTTTTTAACAATGCCAACCATCAACCAACTCGTCCGTAAGGGCCGCGAACAGGTCAAGGTGAAATCCAAATCACCTGCGCTCGTGAATTGTCCCCAGCGTCGTGGCGTCTGCGTGCAGGTGATGACCCGAACTCCCAAGAAGCCTAACTCAGCGCTTCGCAAGGTTGCCAAGGTTCGCCTCACCAACGGCCAGGAAGTGATCGCCTACATCGGCGGTGAGGGACATAACCTCCAGGAGCACTCCATCGTGCTCGTTCGCGGAGGCCGTGTGAAGGATCTCCCCGGCGTCCGGTATCATATCGTCCGCGGTAGTCTTGATTGCCTTGGCGTTGATGGTCGCCGTCGTGGACGCTCCAAGTACGGAGCCAAGCGCCCAAAGCCAGGTGAAGAGGCCAAGGCCGTTAAGAAGAAGAAGTAATCCAGACCAACACTCCAACTTTTCTTTATCATGTCCCGCCGCAAACGCGTCATCACCAAAGAGGTCAAGCGTGACCTCCGCTACGCCAGTCCGCTGGTTGCCCGCCTTATCACCACCGTCATGCGCGGAGGTAAACGTTCCCTTGCGGAACGTATTGTTTACACAGCAATCGAGAGTACCCGTGATGAAATCGAGGCGGTTGATCCGCTGGATGTTCTCCAGAAGGCCATGGACAACGCCCGCCCTCGTCTTGAGGTGAAGAGCCGCCGCGTCGGCGGAGCCACTTACCAGGTTCCGATGGAAGTTCCGGCTGATCGCCAACTCGCCCTTGCGATGCGCTGGATCGTTGGTTTTGCAAGCAAGCGCAAGAGCGTCCCAATGTCGAAGGCCCTTGCCTCTGAGCTCAAGGAAGCCGCCGCTAATCAGGGTGCCGCTATTAAGAAGCGGGACGATCTTCACAAGATGGCCCAGGCCAACCGCGCCTTCGCTCACTTCCGCTGGTAGTCCCAGTATTTTTGTTCTTTATCCAATCACCGCAATGAGCACCGACACTGCAAATCCGAACTCTCCGGATCGCGCCTTTCCGCTGGAGCGCACCCGTAATATCGGGATCTGCGCCCACATCGATGCCGGAAAAACGACACTTACCGAGCGCGTTCTCTTCTACACCGGCATGATCCATAAGATCGGCGAAGTGCACGAGGGCACCACTGCTACCGATTGGATGGAGCAGGAGCGTGAGCGAGGCATCACGATTACTTCCGCCGCGACGACCTGCAGCTGGAACCAGATCAAGCAGGAAGGTGTCGTCAAGTTGTTCGATAACATCAAGATGCGCGTCAACATCATCGATACACCGGGCCACGTGGATTTCACCGCAGAGGTGGAGCGTTCGTTGCGCGTTCTCGATGGTGCCATTGCCGTGTTCTGCGGTGTTGCGGGCGTTCAGCCGCAGTCCGAGACTGTCTGGCGCCAAGCCAACAAGTACAATGTTCCTCGTATTGCTTTCGTCAACAAGATGGACCGCACGGGTGCAAATTTTGCGAATGCCGTCAACGACATGCGTAACAAACTGGGTGCCAATGCCTGGCCGATCCTTATTCCAATCGGTGCCGAGGATCATCTTCAGGGCCAGATCGACGTGGTCAACCAGAAGGCCGTCATCTACGCCGATGACGCCAGCATGGGTTCCAATTACACGATCACCGAGATTCCCACAGAACTGAAGGATCTTGCCGAGTCGGCCTACGAGGACTTGGTTTCCCAGATGACCGACCTCGACGAAGAGGTCGGAACGCTATTCCTTGAGGAGAAGCCCGTCACCAAGGAGATCCTCAAGAGGGCTATCCGTCGTCAGACGACGGCCAACAGGTTTGTGCCTGTTGCCGGGGGATCAGCCTTCAAGAACAAGGGTGTCCAGTATCTCCTTGATGCCGTCATCGATTATCTTCCAAGCCCGATTGACATCCCTCCCGCCAAGGGAATGGATCCTGATAATGGCAAGGATAAGTTTGCCGTTACTGATGACAACGCCCCCTTCTGCTCACTCGCCTTTAAGCTTTGGAGTGATCCATTCGTAGGAAAGCTTGTATTCTTCCGCGTCTACTCAGGAAAGCTGAGTAAGGGAGATACCGTTCTTAATCCTCGTACTGGCAAGCGTGAGCGCATAAGCCGACTTATCCAGATCCAGGCTGACAAGCGCGAGGATATCGACACTTGCTACTCCGGTGACATCGCTGCCATTGTCGGCATCCGCAATATCACGACCGGTGACACTCTTTGTACCGAGGACGAACCGATTGCCCTCGAGCCTCCTTCCTTCCCGGATCCCGTCATCTCGATGTCCATCGAGCCTAAGACCAAGGCCGACCAGGAGAAGATGGGCACTGCTCTTCAGCGTCTTTCCGAAGAGGATCCAACTTTCCGCGTCTTCACCGATGAGGAGACCGGTCAGACCATCATCGCTGGTATGGGTGAGCTGCATCTCGAGATCATCCGCGACCGCATGCTGCGTGAGTTCAAGGTCGAGGCTAACTCTGGAAAACCCCAAATCGCTTACAAAGAGACGATTCTCAACTCGGCAGGCGGCGAGGGTAAACTCGTCAAGCAGTCCGGTGGACGCGGTCAATACGGCCATGTGGTCATCAAAGTCGCCCCGAATGAAAAGGGCAAGGGCGTGACGATCGAGAACAAGACCGTCGGTGGTTCCATTCCGAAAGACTTCATTCCCGCAGTCATCAAGGGCCTCAACGAGGCCGCACTGAACGGCATAGTCGGCGGCTACCCTGTGATCGATATCCATGTCGAGATTGTGGACGGATCGTACCATGACGTGGATTCCAACGAAATGGCATTCAAGATGGCGGCTATCTTCGCGCTCAAGGATGGTCTCAAGAATGCCAAGTCGATCCTGCTCGAGCCGATCATGAAAGTCGAGGCCGTGACTCCAGAGGAGTATCAGGGCGACATCATGGGTGATCTCAACCGTCGCCGCGGAAAGATCATGTCGATCGAGACCAAGACGATCGTCACCAGCGTCAACGCAGAAGTTCCGCTGTCCGAAATGTTCGGGTACGCAACTTCCATCCGATCACTCTCCAAGGGACGCGCTTCCTACTCCATGGAGCCATCACACTTCGAACAGGTCCCGGCCCAAGTATTGGCCGCGGTTCTCGACCAGAAAAACTAACCAACCAAGACTATGGCCGCAGGACAACGCATCCGAATCAGACTCAAAGGCTTCGATTTCCGCCTTCTAGACATCTCGGCACTCGAGATTGTCGAGACCGCCAAGCGCACGGGATCGAAGGTGACGGGCCCAATCCCACTTCCAACCCGAATCGAGAAGTTCACGGTGAACCGTTCTCCGCACGTCGATAAGAAGTCGATGGATCAGTTCGAGATCCGCACTCACAAGCGCCTTCTCGATATCCTCGAACCGACCGCCAAGACAGTCGATGAGCTTCGCAAGCTTAATCTTCCTGCAGGCGTCGACATCACCATCAAGATCTGACCCCCTTTCCAAACTTAACCATCCGTACAATGAGCATCGGCGTTCTCGGCAAGAAAATCGGCATGACCCGTGTCTATGACACCAAGGGTCGCATCCGCCCCGTCACGGTCATCGAGGCCCGTGGCAACCGTATCCTTCAAGTAAAGAGCAAGGAGAAGGACGGGCATTGTTCTGTCCAGGTCGGTTATGGGGACCAGAAGGAACAGCGGGTTCCCAAGGCCCAGAAGGGACATTTCGCGAAGACCTCCTCGACGCCCAAGCGCTTTATCCGCGAGTTCCGGGTCAAGGAGGGAGCGGCTCTTCCAGAGTCCGTCGATCTTCCCGTCACGACTTTTAAGGATGGTCAGTTTGTGGATGTCATCAGCACCTCCAAGGGCAAAGGCTTTCAGGGCGTTGTCAAACGTTTCAAATTTGCAGGCCAGCCCGAGACCCATGGCTCCATGATGCACCGCCGTAACGGCGCCATCGGAAACCGTCTCACTCCGGGTCGTGTCTGGAAGAACATGGGTATGCCCGGTCACATGGGTGATGAGCGCGTCACCATGCAGAATCTCGAGATTGTACAGGTGCGTGAAGCGGACGGCGTTATTCTTGTCAGTGGATGCATTCCAGGTGCCAAGGGAACCTACGTCGTTGTTCGCCCCTCCAAGAAGAAGAAATCATCAAAAGCAGCAGAGTAATCCATGAGCGCTACTATCCTCACAACAGACGCGGCTAAACAGGCCAAGATAGAGATCATTACTGACGGTAAGGGAACCCAAGCCGTCCACGACGTGGTCGTCGCCATGCGCGCCAATCGCCGCAGTGGTACAGCTTCCGTCAAGACCAAGGCCACCGTTAATCTCTCCGGCAAGAAGCCCTGGAAGCAGAAGGGTACCGGCCGAGCCCGTGCCGGTTACGCCAGTTCGCCCGTCTGGGTTGGTGGTGGTGTTGTCCATGGTCCTGAGCCTCTTTTTGTAAATGGAGTTTTTGTCAACCGATACGCAAAGAAGACGCCGAAGGGTGTCAAGAAGCTCGCCTTCCGCAAGGCCCTTAGCTCCCGCATCCTTTCCGGTGATGTCCTCGTGGTTGATTCCTTCGAAGTGAAAGAGCCCAAGACCAAGACGTTTGTCAGCCTGATCAAGGGACTTGCTGGAGATGTCCGCCGGACGCTTGTCATCGCGGTTTCCTTCAACGACATGACCTTCCTAGCCGGTCGTAATGTCGCCCAAGACCTTCTGATGACCGCTGCTGAGGTCAACACCGAGAACATCCTCGCTTTCGACAAGATCATTATTACCAATGACGCCCTCGAGGCCCTTGGAAACCGCCTCCAAGGCTAACGTCATGAAAGAAGCACACGACATCATCAAAAGCATCCTCGTGACGGAGAAGGCCAGCCTTCTTTCCGAGAAGCTTAACAAGTACGTTTTTCGCGTCGCTCCAGCGGCGAATAAGATTGAGATCAAGCATGCGATCGAGACCCTCTTCAAGAAGAAGGTCCGTTCGGTGAACACTGCTCAAGTCGAGGGAAAGAAGAAGCGGGAGCGTAGGGCCGATTTCGGCCGCCGTGCTCACTGGAAAAAGGCCATTGTCACTCTTGCCCAAGGCGAGAAGATCGACATCGCGTAACCGATAGCCGAAGCCCTCATCACCCCATACGACCATGGCACTGAAAACTTTCCGCCCGCTGACTCCTTCGCAACGCTTCATGGCATTGCCTTCTTTTGAGGAGATCACCAAGAGCAAGCCAGAGAAATCACTCACCGAGAGCAAGAAGCGCACCGGAGGCCGCAATAACAACGGCCGCAAGACTGCCCGTCACCGTGGAGGTGGTCACAAGCGCAGGATCCGTATCATCGACTTTAAGCGCCTTCGCCGCGACGTGATTGCCGAAGTGATGGCCGTGGAATACGATCCGAACCGTACAGCCCGTCTCGCTTTGATCCAGTATCCGGACGGAGAGAAGGCTTACATCCTCCACCCGGCAGGACTTGTGGTAGGAGCCAAGGTTTCAGCAGGCAACAATGCCGAGCCCAATGTAGGCAACGCCCTTCCTCTGAAGGCTATCCCTCTCGGTCTCGCCATCCACAATGTGGAACTTATCCCAGGCAAGGGGGGACAGATCGTGCGCAGCGCCGGTTCCCTGGCCATCCTGAGCAACCGTGAGGGCGGATACGCACTCATCAAGATGGCCTCCGGAGAACTTCGCCGCATCAACGAAGAGTGCTACGCCACCGTCGGTCAGGTCGGCAATATCGAACACATGAATGTTGTCAGTGGAAAGGCAGGACGCTCCCGCTGGCTTGGTATTCGCCCGCAGACTCGCGGTATGGCAATGAACCCGGTCGATCACCCGATGGGTGGGGGTCAAGGAAAGAGCAAGGGTGGTGGCGGACGCCATCATCCGATGAGCCCCTGGGGACAGCTCTCCAAGGGATTCAAGACCCGCAACAAACACAAGCAGAGCGACACCTTTATCGTCCAGCGCCGCAAAAAGAAATAATCTCCTATGTCACGCTCACTCAAAAAAGGCCCGTTCGTGGAGTGGAAACTCCTCGAGAAGATTGATAAACTCAACGAAGGCAATGTCAAGAAGCCGATCAAGACCTGGTCTCGCCGTTCCACGGTGACTCCCGACTTCGTCGGACATACTTTCAACGTTCACAACGGACGTTCCTTCATTCCGGTTTTTGTTACTGAGAACATGGTCGGTCACAAACTCGGCGAGTTCTCCCCGACCCGCATCTTCAAGAAGCACGGTTCACACACCGCAAAGGTTACCAAGTAACGATTTCGATTTCTCAATATCCCATCTTCCTGATGTCTGCCATTCACCATTCCTGCCAGTTGTCAGCCGTGACAGCCGTTGCCCTTCTCGGGCTTTCGGTTGCCGCCTCGGTTGCGCAGAATGTGAACGCCAACGGCGGCGGATCTTCCGATGCACTTCGCGAGAAGCTCATCCTTTCCGAGGCTTCGATCAAGGGGCTCACGGAGAGTCTGGCGATTGCAAATGGAGAGTCCGAACTCTTTAAGCGGAAGTCCGACGAGCTGAACGAGCGCATCGAGGCTCTGGGAATCGCTCCTGCCGACAAGGAGATAGAAAACCTTCGCACTCGCCTTCTGGCCGCTGTCCGCGACATGCGTCTTGTCCAAAAGCAGAATGATGCTTCGCGGGACCAGTTGAGCGCTATGACCGAATCGGTTATGGAACTGCTCAAGAGCTCCGAAGGCATTGACCCAAAGGCCCGCATGAAGGTCGAGGAAGTGCTCCGATCCAGCTCCGCCTTTCTTAATCGCCAGAAGGATCTTCAAGCAACATCAGGAGCTGATCTTACCTCCGGGACTGTTGTGGACGTGAAGCCCGATCTTTCGCTAGTCGTCGCAAATCTGGGTTCCCGCCAGGGAGTCAAGACCGGCATGCCTTTCCAAGTATGGCGCGGTGCCCGCCAGGTCGCTTCCGTCCGCGTCGTGGATGTCCGCGACTCGATCAGCGGTGCTATTGTTCAGAATATTGTCACTCCCGCCGAATCCGTGAGGTCAGGCGACACACTCCGTATCGACACCACACGCTAATTTACCATGCAAGTCATTGCCACCCACCGCTACGCGAAAATATCCGCCTTCAAGGCACGTGAGGTCACCCGTGAAATCCAGGGTCTTCCAGCCATTGATGCCCTTCAGCAACTTGCATTCATTCCGAAGAAAGCAGCTCCCTTGATTGCCAAGACACTTAAGAGTGCGATCGCCAACGCCGAGCACAACAACAATATCCGCCCCGAACTCCTTGTGATCAAGGAGGCCGTCATCGGCGAGGCTCCTACCATCAAGCGCATGCGCCCTAAGGCACGTGGCAGTTCCGGTCCGGTTCGCAAGCGCAACAGCCATATCCGTATCGTCTTGACTGATGAGGTACCGATCGTTCGCCGTGCTGATAAGCCTAAGTCTCCCCGGTCAACCAAGTCCTCTGACAAACCAAAGGTCATGAAAGAAGCCGCATCCTCTGCTCCGGCAGTTGAGGTGGTCACTGAGACTGTCGAAATTAAAGACTAAGCAGAGAAGCCAATCACCTTATAACGCACACTTACTATGGGACAAAAAGTCAACCCCATCGGCTTCCGCCTACCGATCACCCGGGACTGGACCTCGCGCTGGTACGCGACGGAAAAAGAATTTGCCGATTTCCTCTATGCTGATCAATTGATCCGCGGCTGGCTCAAGAAAAAGCTCAAGACCGCAGCGGTTTCCCGCATCGTTATCGAGCGTGCCTGGAACAGCGTCCGCGTCACAATCTTCACTGCCCGTCCCGGCATCGTGATTGGCCGTAAGGGATCCGAGATCGAGACGATGACCAAGAAGGTCTCTGATTTGGCAGGTGGCAAGCAGGCCAAGATCGACATCATCGAGATCAAGCAGCCCGAGATTGACGCGCAACTTGTTGCCGAAAGCGTCGCCGGTCAGCTTGAGCGCCGTATTGGGTTCCGCCGCGCCATGAAGAAGTCAATGCAGATCGCCATGGACATGGGAGCAGATGGTATCAAGATCCGCGCAAGCGGTCGTCTTGGTGGCGCCGAAATCGCCCGCACCGAAGTTGTTCGTGCCGGCACAATTCCTCTCCATACTCTCCGAAAAACCATCGACTACGGTTTTGCTGAAGCTGACACACTTGCCGGAAAAGTCGGTGTGAAGTGCTGGATCTGCAAAAAGCCCGAGAAGCTCCCAGAACCACGCTCCGTTGCTCCGTCGTCCGCCGTTTCCGCACCCGCGGCAGTGGAGGCGGTCGCCTAAACCATCACAGGAATTTTTAAAGGAGAGAAGCCATGCCCTTACTGCCAAAAAGAGTCAAGTATCGCAAGACCCAGCGTGGAAGCCGCAAGGGAACAGCCTCGCGTAATATCAATATTGATTTCGGTGAATTCGGCCTCCAGACCCTGGATCGTGCCTGGATCACCAACACCCAGATCGAAGCCGCACGTGTGGCACTTACCCGCAACATGAAGCGCAAGGGCAAGCTCTGGATCCGCATCTTCCCTGACAAATCAGTGACTGCTCGTCCTCCCGAGACCCGAATGGGTAAAGGTAAGGGACAGCCAGAGTACTGGGTTGCCACGGTGCGTCCGGGTAACATCTTGTTTGAACTCGACGGTGTCTCGGAGACCGTGGCTCGCGAATCCCTTCGCCTCGCGGCTAACAAACTCCCGATCCGGACGAAGTTCATCACCCGTCACCACGTCGCCTAATCTTCAGGCACACGATAACAGGAACCGAATATGACTCTTGACGAAATCCGCGAATTGACGCCTACTGAACTCGCTTCCCGTAAAAAGGAACTGCGACAGGAGATCTTCCATCTACGCTTGCAGCAGCAAGCCGGTCAGCTGGAAAAGCCCCATCTTCTGACCAAGATGCGCCGCGAGATCGCTCGGCTTGAAACCGTGCTCACCGAAAAAACCGAGGCAACCAAGGCGCTCTAAGCACAAAAAAGCCACCGCTCCGATGAACGAAACAGCTACCATACCAACTTCCACGTCACTCGCTGACGAGTCCCGCTCCCTTCGCAAAACCCGTGTCGGGGAAGTGATCTCCGACAAGATGGACAAGACCATCGTGGTCAAGACGATCACGCGTGTTCCTCACCCGCTTTTTGGTAAGATCATCAAGCAGGTGAAGAAGTTCCACGTCCACGACGAAAAGAACGAAGCCAAGATCGGGGACCGCGTCTCCATCATGGAGACACGCCCTCTCAGCCGCCTAAAGCGCTGGCGCTTGGTCGAGGTGATCCGTCACTAATCGTCTGCTAGAATCACTCACATCCAGGAACCAGTACCATGATCCAACTCCGCTCCCGTCTCGATGTCGCCGATAACACCGGCGCCCGCATGGCCACCATGATCGGTGTCATCGGCAAGAGGACACTCGTTGCCCGCATCGGTGATATCATTACCGCAAACGTCAAGGAAGCCTCCACTGGTGGTGCTGTGAAGAAGGGCGAAGTGGTCCGTGCCGTTGTAGTCCGTACTCGCCAGCCCGTCCGCCGTGAGGATGGTTCCTACCTGCGCTTTGACAGCAACGCGATTGTCATCATCGACAAGGATAAGAACCCGCGCGGCACCCGTATCTTCGGACCGGTCGCCCGCGAACTCCGTGAAAAGAACTTCATGAAGATCGTCTCCCTAGCCCCCGAGGTCCTCTAATTTCCAAGACAATGCCTGCAATCCCGCTTATTAAAACCCATGTCCATGCCGGTGATCTCGTGAAGGTCATCTCCGGAAACCATCGTGGCTCCGAGGGTAAAATCCTCCAGGTAAACCGTGCTAAAAATCAGGTTGTGATCGAAGGTGTCCGCATGATCAAGAAGCACGTGAAGCGCTCCCAGGAGCAGCCGAACGGCGCGATCATTGAACGCGAGGGCCCCCTCAATATTTCGAACGTCAAGCTCCTCGAGAAGGCAGTCAAGAACGTTGCCTCTTCCAAGGCAAAAAACGAGAAAGCTCCCACAGAAAAGAAAGTTGCCAAGGCCAAGGTCGAGAAGTCTCAAAAAGCACCCAAGGCACCCAAGGCCGAATAACCTGAACTAAGGTCAACTACTAAAAGGATACAGAGACATGTCACTGCCCATTGCCGAACTTCAGAACGACTACAATACCCGCATCATCCCCGCCCTCAAGGACAAGCGTGGATACAAGAATGTGCACCAGGTTCCACGCCTTGTGAAGGTGGTCATCAATACCTCCATCGCCTCAGCACCCGACGTAAAGGCCGCCCTCGAAATCGCCAAGGACGAGCTTCAGCTCATCACCGGACAGAAGCCGGTCGAGACGATTGCCAAGAAGGCCATCTCGAACTTCAAGCTCCGCGCCGGTCAGCCCATCGGTGCCAAGGTGACGCTGCGTGGTCGCCTCATGTATGAGTTCCTCGAGCGCCTTATTAAGACGGCTCTTCCCCGCATCCGTGATTTTCGCGGTGTCTCCAACCGTGCTTTCGACGGCAACGGCAATTACACGCTCGGCGTTGCAGACCAGTCCATCTTCCCCGAGGTAGAACTCGATAAGATCAAGCGCAATATCGGCTTCGATATCACCATCGTCACGTCCGCGACAAGCAACGACGAGGCCAAGGCTCTTCTCAGTGAGATGGGCATGCCGTTTGCCGGACGCAATTCCACAAAGAAGGTCGAGAAGCCCGAGTCTGCATCCGCAGAGACGGCTCCTGAAACCGCTTCCGTCTAACTAACAATGAGTGCACTGACTGATCCCATCGCCGATCTTCTCACCCGTGTCCGCAACGCCGTAAGCGTGCAGAAGGTTGAGTTCTTCGTTCCTTATTCCAAGATCAAGAGCGACATCGTCGCCATCCTCAAGCGAGAGGGTTATATCGAGGAGTACGAACTCGACAACAAGGAGACCCATCCCCGTATCAAGATCCGCCCACGTTATGTAGGTAAGACTCCTGCGATCGCCGGACTTCGCCGCATCAGTCGCCCCGGACTACGTCGCTATGTTGGTAGCGAGGACATCCCCCGCGTGCTCGGCGGTCTCGGCATTTCCATTATCTCCACATCACGCGGAGTCATCTCGGGTCATGAGGCCCACAAGCAGAAAGTCGGCGGGGAGCTTCTCGCCTACATCTGGTAACCCAGCAACCTATTTTCCTGCCATGTCCCGTATCGGTAAAACACCCATCACTCTCCCTGAAAAGATCAAGATTTCCGTTGCAGACGGAAACCAGGTCACCGTCGAGGGCCCCAAAGGCAAGCTCTCTTGGGAGCTTCCCAAGGGGATCACTATTTCAAATGAGGGATCCGTGGTCACCGTGTCCCGCGCCAACGAGCATCGTGAGGTCCGCGCTCTGCATGGACTTTCCCGCGCTCTGATCAATAATATGGTGAGCGGTGTCAGCAGTGGATTCCGCCGCGACCTTGAGATTCAGGGCGTCGGATTCCGTGCCGCTGTCAAGGGTGACAAGCTGGATCTCTCGATCGGCTACTCCCACCCTGTCCTCTTCCAGATCCCCAGCGAGATCAAGATCGCCGTCACCGACAATACCAAAATATCCATCGAGGGAATCGACAAGCATCTCGTCGGCCAGGTTGCTGCCGATATCCGCGCGTACTATCCTCCCGAGCCATACAAGGGAAAGGGCATCCGCTATTCCGACGAAGTTGTCCGCCGCAAAGAAGGCAAGACTGTCCAGTAATCCAAGGATCAATATTCCATGTCCGCAACAAATTCCCGTAAACTGCGTCACGTACGCCTCCGCAAGAAAGTCTCCGGCACCGCCGAGAGACCCCGCCTTGCGATTCACTTCTCCGGCCAACACATCACCGCACAGGTCATCGATGATCTCGCGGGGAATACACTGGCCAGCGTTAACACCACGGAGGAATCCTTCACCAAAGACTCCTCCTCCCGCGCCAATGTGGCGACCGCCATCAAGGTCGGCAAACTCATCGCCGAGCGTGGTCTTGCCAAGAAGATCGAGAAGGTCGTCTTCGACCGCGGTGGCTTCATGTATCATGGCAAGGTAAAGGCCCTCGCCGAGGCAGCCCGTGAGGGTGGCCTCCAGTTCTAATATTTCTATGGATGACAAACGCCCCAAACGCGGACCACGCCGCGACAAGCCCGCAGACGATACACCCAAGGACACGATCGAGAAGGTCGTTTTCATCAACCGTTGCGCCAAGGTCGTCAAGGGTGGTCGCCGTTTCAGTTTCAGCGCACTCATTGTCACTGGTGACATGAAGGGACGCGTCGGTATCGGATTCGGAAAGGCCAACGAGGTCAGCGAAGCCATCCGTAAGGGATCCGACGCCGCCCGCAAGGCCATGGTTCCTGTGTCGATCCAGGGAACGACGATTCCTCACGAGACATTCGGCGAGTTCGGAGGTGGACGCGTCCTTCTTAAACCCGCATCCCCAGGTACCGGTGTCATCGCCGGAGGTGGTGTGCGCGCAGTCCTCGAGGCAGTCGGTGTCCGCGACGTCCTTGCCAAGTCACTCGGATCCAGCAACCACTCCAATGTGGTCAAGGCAACCCTTGCCGCCCTTACCAGCCTACGGCCCCGCAGCGAAATCATGAAACTGCGCGGCAAGAAGGTGCACACGCCGGAAGCAGCGGTTCCAGTTGCCGCTTAAGGCAAATAGAGGGAAAACAGCTAAACACAGCAGCTCAAGCCTAATCAAAGCCCCAAGCCCAACCATTATTCTCGAATGACAACCATGCGACTTCATAATCTCGCTCCTCGTCCAGGTGCCAAGCACCGCAAGAAGCGTCTCGGTATCGGTGAAAGCTCCGGTCACGGAAAGACCTCTGGTCGCGGCCACAAGGGTCAGAAAGCCCGTTCCGGCGGCAGCGTCCGTCTTGGATTCGAGGGCGGCCAGATGCCCCTGATCCGCCGACTGCCCAAGCGCGGTTTCAATAACTTTGATTTCAAGCCTGTCTACGCCGTCGTGAACCTGGATACCCTCGAAGAGCGTTTCGAGTCCGGCGCGAAGATCGATGAGTCGGCACTTCGCTCCCTCCGACTCGTTCATGGAAGCAATGACGGGATCAAGCTGCTTGCCCGCGGAACCATCACCAAGAAGTTCACCATCGAGGTGGACAAATCGAGTGCAGCCGCCAAGGAGAAGCTTGAGGCTGCCGGAGGTTCTCTTGTTATCCGTGAGCGCCAGACCAAGATCGCCAGCAGAGCGACACTGAAGGCGGCTCCGAGAAAAGCGGTCAAGGCTTCCTGATTAATAATCCATAGGGCGCGCCGGCGTTACAATGAAGTAACAAAGGCCGTTAACCACCGAGTGCCAGCATGATCTCCGCGTTCGCCAATATTTTCAAGATTCCCGAGCTGAGGCAACGCGTTCTCTTCACTCTAGGAATGATCGTCATCATGCGTGTCGGCGCCGCGATCACGACCCCGGGCGTCAATGCCCAGGTCCTGCGCGAGTGGTTTCAGAATGTTGCCGATCACAGTGCCGGCGGCGGTGCTGCAGCACTCTTCAATCTCTTCTCCGGCGGCGCGCTCGGGAATTGCGCGATTTTTTCACTCGGGATCATGCCATACATCAGTGCCTCGATCATGCTCCAGTTGCTCGGGGCCGTGATTCCGAAACTCGGCCGTCTGGCTCGTGAGGATGGTGGGCGCCAGAAGATCGCCCAGTACACCCGATACGCTACCATCGCACTCTGTATTTTCCAAGGTTATCTTCTGGCCCTTTCCTTCGAGAGCCCTCAGTCGAATCCTTTCCTCCCCGGCATTTCGGAAACGATTTCACGGCTGGGCGTCCCGCTTGTTTCGGATCCCGGTATTTTCTTCCGTCTGCTGACGGTTTTGATCATGACGGCTGGAACGCTCTTCCTGATGTGGATTGGAGATCAGATCACTGAACGTGGTATCGGCAACGGCATCTCCGTGATCATCACGATCGGCATCTTGGCTCAGCTGCCAGCAGGTCTGGTGCAGGCTTGGAGAACATTTGTGCCAAGCGGCGGTGAGGCAAGCCAAG
>CAIOJL010000222.1 GCA_903858595.1 uncultured Spartobacteria bacterium
ATCAACCTCCTCCTGGCTGCCACAGCCGCCAACCTCTCCCTCTGGATGAGGAAGATCCTCTCGGCTCTCGTTCAAATCCTATCCCAAATACCTCTCCACAACCCAATCACCAACTTCCCTGCTCTCCAAAGGGCTTTTTAAGGGCCGACTACTTACCACCCGATGCGGGTGATGCCCTTGACCTGATCGAAGTGTGCATCACGGGAAAGGATCGGCAGCAGGTGCTGGCGGCACTGGGCAGCGATCCAGAGATCGTGCCATGGAATGGGAGATCCTGCTGATTTTAGCTCTTGGCGGATCTCGGCGTAGTGACTTGCCGTGACCTCGTCCAGAGGCAACGCGGGAACTTCCATCTCCATCCGAGCGAGCTCCTGCTCATATTGCGACCGGTACCGCGAGGCAAGGATGCCGAAGCGATATTTTCCAAGCACAACCGGGGAAAGATAAATCATCCCAGCTTGCTCAAGCACGCCCCTGATGGCCGGATCCCCGTCCAGAAGAGCGGATAGGGCGTTTGTATCCAGAATCACTTCCATTCCTTGGAATCGACAGAATCGAACTCCTCGGCGATCCGCCGCTCGATTTTCTTCCTCTCACTCCCCAGATGCCTGAGCGCTCCGAAATGCCTGATCCATGGTTTAAGCTGGCCGGGAGATTGCGCACGGAGCTTCATTTCAAGCGCCTCGGTAACGAATATCTTCAGCGATATTCCTCCAGCCGATGCGTGTGCCTTCGCCTGCCGAAACAGCTCATCCGAGAGTTCAAGGGTTGTCTTCATTAACCCATATTCCCATATTTACGGGTTCCGTTAAGAGTGTGCATCATCCCTTTCTCGCGAAGAGCAAAGGTCGGCTGTTATACCAAATCACAATAGGCATCGAACTTAAGCGGAGGAGTTTTGGTGAATGGATAGGCGGCCAAGCGTAGCCTGCTTCGCTCAGTTTAGCCGACAGATGTTTTTTCTGCCAAGGTTCGCAAGCTTGGATGGAAAGCTAGGGGCTCGAGAACCAAGCCTCTGCGAAGAGGCGCGGAAGACTGCCGCAGGCAGCCCTGCAAAGGGCGGCACTGCTTGCCGGGAGGTAAGTGCCGTCAAAAGCCGTAGCAGTTCTACGCCGAGTGAGCGGCAACGACGCTCTACGTCAAGATCGCGAGCCTACCTACTTGATTGCTGTCCAGACACGATGCACATCATCGTGCTCTTCGAGTGACTGGAGAAATTCCCCGACCTCGGCACGCTGTTCGTCGGTTAGCGTGGGGAAGGTCTTCGCCACATAACCGATCTCACTGGTGACGATCTTCCAGCCGTTCTCCTTGACCCAGTTAGTCACGGCCGCAGTTGCGGTGCGGTCGGTGATAAAACGGGCTCCCTTCTTGTCGGCCGGGATGTCGTCGTTCTGCTCATGGTTCAGAGACTCGACCTCGTTGGCACCGGCCTCGATAGCGGCCTCCTCCGGATCAACAGATACATTATCTGTGTAAGCTTCCACAAGACCGACATGGTCGAAGAGGAACTTGTTGCTTCCCGGAGCGCCGAGCTGTGCATCGCGGAAGAGGACCCGGATCTCGGGAGTCGTGCGGTTGGTGTTATCGGTGTAGACCTCGACGATCACGGGCACCTTGTGAGGGGCATATCCCTCGAAGGCGATGTGATCGATGACGATCTTGTCCTCACCAATCCCGGCTCCCTTGTTAATGGCCCGGTCAATGACATCCTTGGAGACGCTCTCTGCACGGGCCTTTTCCAACGCGGCAAAGAGGCGAGAGTTCGTGGCAGGGTCAGCACCACCCTGCTTGGCAGCGATGGTGATGTCCCTGACGAACTTCCCCGTCGACTTCGACTTCTTGAGGGATGTGACCTCGCGTTTTGCGAGGAGCCATTGGCGACCCATAGGAGGAGAAAGGTTAAGGTTTTAGCGGTTTAGTTTTTTAGACTGTTAGGAGAAATTCCGGACATCCATTCAAAACATTAACGCGCAGCTTTTCCGACTTCAAATTTCAGATATCCGGATTAAACGCCAACTTTTTGGGTATGGAGCCTCTGTTTCTCTGACCTAATAATCTAACAGCCTACAGTCTAGTAGCCTCTTTACAGTTTTACTCGTCGGCAATAACCGGCGTCGAGCTGGCCCGCTTGCGGGCCGTGGCGTCGAGCAGCTTCTTGCGCAGACGGATGCTGAGCGGAGTCACCTCGACATACTCGTCGGGGGCGATGTACTCGAGCGAACGCTCGAGGCTCATCTTGAGAGGCGGGGAGAGAGAGACTCCCTTGCCGTCTCCCGAGCTACGCATGTTGTTCAAGGTTTTTGCCTTGCAGACATTGACCGGCATATCGTCGGCGCGTGAGTTCTCACCCACGATCATTCCGACATAAACGTCATCCTGAGGAGAGACGAAGAGGCGGCCTCGCTCCTGGATCTTCTCCATGGAGTAGGCCATGGCAACGCCGGCTTCCATAGAGATCAGAACGCCGTTATTGCGCGTCGGGATGTCGCCCTTGAATTCGGCATACTCCTTGAAGATATGCGACATGATGCCGGCTCCCTTGGTCAGGTTGACTAGGTCGGTCTCGAATCCGATGAGTCCGCGGGTCGGAGCCTCGGCCTGGACGGTGACGCTTTTGGTCTTGTGATCCATGTTCACGATCTCGGACTTGCGTCCTGCTAGGCTCTGAAGGATATCGCCGAGATTCTCAGGCGGGACATCGATATAGACGGTCTCGATCGGCTCCAGAAGTTTTCCACCCTCACCCCGCTTGTAGATGACCTCGGGACGGGAGACGAGAAGCTCGAAGCCCTCGCGGCGCATCTGCTCGACGATGACGGCGATCTGCATCTCTCCGCGCGCCTTGATCTGGAAGTGACCGGCAAGCTCCGTTTCCTTCACCTCGATGGAGACGTTGGTACGAGTCTCGCGGGTGAGGCGTTCCTTGATCTGGCGGGCGGTGACAAGCTTACCCTCCTTGCCGACGAGCGGTCCGTCGTTGATACAGATCTTCATCGTGATGGTCGGGGGATCGATATCGATAAAGGCGAGCGACTCGCGGGTTTCGTTGTCGGTAATGGTCTCACCGATGTAGACCTCTTCGAAACCGCATAGGCCGACGATGTCACCGGCGCTGGCTTCCTGAAGCTCGATCTTCTGAAGTCCCTTGTGGCCGAAGATAGCCGTGACCGCCTTCTTTTCTTTCGTGCCGTTCTTGTGGATGGCAACGATCTGCTCACCCAGCTTGACCGTACCGCTGATGATGCGACCGAAAGCGATACGTCCGAGGTAATCGCTGTAATCGAGGTTGGACACGAGCATCTGGAAGTAGTCGACATCGGACTTCTTCGGAGCCGGGATATGCTTGATGATGGCCTCGTAGAGGGGCTCCATCGTGGTGCTCTCCTGATCGATCTCATTCTTGGCAAATCCCTGCTTGGCACTTGCGTAGACGACCGGGAAGTCGAGTTGCGTATCGTTGGCACCGAGTTCGAGGAAGAGCTCGAAGACCATGTCGAGAACCTTATGCGGGTCGGCGTTGTCACGGTCGATCTTGTTGATGACAACGATCGGCTTGAGGCCGTTCTCCAGAGCCTTCTTCAGCACGAACTTAGTCTGGGCCTGGGGACCGCCGAAGGCGTCCACAACGAGAAGCACTCCATCCACCATCTTCATGATGCGCTCCACCTCACCGCCGAAGTCGGCGTGGCCCGGGGTGTCGACGATATTGACATGGTATTCATGCCACTGGAAGGCGGCGTTCTTAGCCTTGATCGTGATGCCCTTCTCGCGCTCCAGATCCATGGAATCCATGATGCAGATCTCGGTTGCTTTGGCCTCGTTGGCTCGGAAAGTGCCCGACTGCTTCAGAAGCTGATCGACGAGAGTTGTCTTCCCGTGATCGACGTGGGCGATGATGGCGATGTTACGAATATTATCCATGGTCTTTTTAAGTAGCCGGCTACTATCTATGCACAAGGTGCCCATGTCAACGGGGCACATGTTTTGCTACAATTTTGTTACGGATGAACATTCTGCTGATCCAACACGATCCCCTGGATGGACCTGGCGCCATGCTGGAGTGGGCAAAGTCCCGGGGACATTCAGTAGCGTTTTCCCTGATGAGCGGAGAGGCACCCCTGCCCTCTCTTGAAAGTGTCGACTTTCTCGTGAGCCTCGGAGGACCCATGGGTGCGTATGAAGAGGATAAACACCCCTGGATTGCCACTGAAAAAGAGTATCTGCGGCAAGCTTTTGTGGCCGGAAAGAAAATTCTGGGGCTCTGTTTGGGCTGTCAACTCCTGGCGGACGCCCTTGGAGGGAAGGCGTTCCGCCACACTTGCAAGGAATTCGGATGGCAGCCCATCGAGCCGACAGCGGTCGGAGGAGAATGGTTCGGCACGGAGGATATTTTTAAAGCTTTCCAGTGGCATGGTGACACATACACCCTCCCGCCAGGAGCAGTTCAACTGGCCCGCAACGAAGCTGCCGAGCAGCAGGCTTTCCTCCTCACGGGCCCGGCCGGAAATCAGGTCCTCGGTCTCCAGTTCCACCTCGAGTGGACCGAGCAGATGGCGCGAGAGGCGCTGGCCGAACCGGGAGTCGCTCCGCCACCTTCGGCAACAGTTCAGACATCGGAGGAGATCCTCAGCGACCTGTCGCTCTTTGAATCAGCCAAGAACCGCTTTTTTCTTCTCTTGGACCGCTTTACCGAGTGAGGCCGGGCAAACGACATGCCTCACCCGCAGGACATAGTACCGTGATCGAAATCGGTTTTCCTCAACCTACTTGACCAAGTCGTGGAGCGCTGATGGTCGGGTATTAACTGCCACTAAGCCCCGAACCCCTCTTTGCTTGGGAAGTCAAGATAAGCCATATCGAGAGAGGCTGATCATGAACTGTGAACTGGGGAACCCTGCAATGGAATGCACCGGGGAAAGTCATGACTCCTCCGACGCCCTTGAACTTTCCCTATTCACCCTCCCTAAACGGCATCAACGGAAGTCGTTTGATGGTGCACCCGGCGAGGGTCGAACTCACAACCTCTTCCTTCGGAGGGAAGCGCTCTATCCAGTTGAGCTACGGGTGCCCGAGCGATGAAATTTGCGGCGAAGTCTTGCCGGGGTCAATCCTCGTTTGAGAAGAATGATCTCAGAACGCACGCTCTAGGCACAAAAAAAACGGCCAGATGACTCCGGCCGTTTCCTGAGAATGTTTTAAAAACGAATTAGTTCTTCTTAGGCTGAATCGGTGTGGAAGAAGGAGCGGCGGAATTTGTTCCCTTGGCAGCCTGCTGGGCCTGGATCTGAGCCGCCAGATTCTGGACAGCCTGCTGGAGATCAACAAGCGGCACCCATCCGATGAGATTGCCGTTCTGACCAGTGGTCTTATCGGCAAACGAAGCGGCATTCAAGAGGCGAGCATCTCCGGTCTTGGTGTTCCACTGAACCACGGAATCCACCTGCTTATCGGCGATCGTGATCTTGGTCGAGATGCACTGGAAGGTGGGCTGCTCGACGGCAGTGGTGCTCTTTTGGTTGCAGGCGACAAGCCCTAGGGAGGCAGCTGCAAGAAGGGTAACGGATGATAGTTTCATAACAATTCAAGCCTAGGAGTGGATTTCTAGGATAGCAAATGCAAATGAAGGATCCCAAGCAGAACTCAGGGGTCTGTTTTTTCCCTATTTCCCCTTGGTCTCGATTAACTTTGCAACTTCGATCTCGTTCAAGGTTACGGGATTCTGTTGGAGCAGCTTGGCTAGATAGGCCTTGGCAAGGACCTGAGCCTTCTCTTTGCGGAGCTCATTGGTCAGAGATACTTTTACTTCATCCAGAGTGGCTGTGTAGGGATCCTTGACCTCAAGAACGCGAATGATGTGCCAGCCGTCATTCATGCGGATCGTGTCGTTTGTTCCATTCTTCGAGAGTGTGGAGACAGCTGTACGAATCTCAGGCTGGATCTGCGTCTCACCAAGGGATCCGAGATCCCCGCCACGCTGCGCACTGGCAGTGTCGTCGCTCTGGGTCTTGGCCACAGAGCCGAAATCACCGCTCTTGAGAGCCTTCTGCACGGAGTCGAGCTTGGACTGAGCCCTCTCCTCAGAGGCCTTGTCTGCTCCCTTGGGGCAAGCGATGTAAATCTGAGCCAGATGATATTGTTTCGGGACCTGAAGGGCGTTGTTTTTCTTCAGGGTATCGTAGGCGGCTTCCAAGTCCGACTGCAAAGGGAACTCGGCAGGAGGAATTGCCAGGGACTGCAGGTAGGACTGGGTGATGGCCTGCTGACGGATACGCTCGAGCTGGGCAGCGATCTGGGGTTGCTGCTCCCATTTCTTGGCAAGAGCCTCCTTGAAGACGAGTTGCTGGACAATGAGTTCGCGGACCAGGTTATTCAGCACCGCAGGGTCCTTGGAGAGCGTTAACTGATCGCGAAGCGGGAGTTTCTCGATGAGGGGCTTGATATCGTCGGCCTTCACCTCACTATCGCCGACTTTCGCGATGACCGTGGTATCCGCTTTGGCGGGTGAGGTGAAACCGAGGAGGCTGAAAGTGATAAGGGGGATAACCTTGAGGAAGTTCATAATGGAGAGGTGGTGTGGTGTTGGAGTAATTGGAGTGTGGTTGAGAGGTTTTCGTTCAAAAAATCGGGTTAATCTTGTTTTTTTGCGGTGGAAGAATCCCCGGACTTTGATTCGGCAGGGCTCTCTTTTTTGATGGTCTGATCGGTGAGCTTGTTCTGGTAGTCTTGAAGCAGGGTTTGTAGTTTCACTTTGGTAATCCCAACAAAGGGTTCCCTGGCAGAGATGGCCGTCCCCAGTCCGAACTGGGCATATCGGTCGAGCACCTCATTGGCCAGGCGATACATCTCGGCGTTCTTGAGCTGCTGTTCGGCAATACGGCGATCGAGAAGGATGATCTTGGAGGCGAGTTCGGCACGCTTTCCCTCGGTTGCCTTCGCGTATTCGGCCAACTTCGCATAGCCGAGCTTCCACTTGGCAAGTGACTCGGTGAGGTGATTGATCTGAAGGTCGTTAGTGGCAAGCTTGGTCTTCAGATCATCAATCGCCTGGTCAGCCGTTCTCTTCTCGGATGTTGATTTCTTGTTCAAGGCTTCCAGATCTGCCTGAAGCCCCTTGATCTTCTCCTCATCGTCGGCGACAGCAGCCTGAGCCGTGGCGAGCTTGGCATTGGCATCTCGAAGCTGGATCATGCTATTGCGTAATGTTTCACGCATCTTCTGCTGGGCGGGATCGACTTTGTCGGCGGCATGCAGGGAAGCTGTCAGGAATGGCACCGTGGCCAAGAGGGTAAGAAGTGAGGCTTTTCTCATGAGGATAGGAAATCGGGAATGGGTGATGGGGAATACCTAGCCGTGGGAACGGCTGGAATAGACTACAGAAGGTAGCCCCGCAGGGGTGAGACGAGTGGGAACGAGCGAGTCAATGGGTGATTAGGGATCGGGGTGTGGGGCTGAAGGCGGAGAGGGCGGCGTGAGTGGAAAGTGGGAGGGTGAACCAAGACTGAGAGGGCAACGGGGGATGAGGGCCTTAGAAGCGGGCATTGAGATCGAGTTGGAGAATATTGGAATTGAGGGTTGGACCTGCAATCGAGTTAGCATTGAACCAGCGGGCGCCTATGAAGACATTCTTGGAGAGGGCGAGGTTGCCGCCGATGGCCCATCCCTTCAGGTTTGTACCGCCCCCGCCGAAGTCGGAATCGCAGAATCCATCGATGACAGCATCGGACTCCACATAGCGGTAGCTGAGACCGAAGTCCCAATCCCAGCGCTTTTGTAAGGCCCCGGAACCGATTTTAGTCTGCAGGATCCAAGCATTATTGCCTCCACCATACCCGGAGGTGCCGATGTTGTTCACAGGTCCCTGGATCAGGGTGTCATTATAATTGTTGCTCGGACTAGGAGTGGGGCCATTGTTGAGGATATTTTGACGGTTGAAGGCCACGTTTTGATCCCACTCTCCCGATACCGAGACCACGAAGGGTTCGAAGTGTCGATACTCAAGCTTGGCATTCGCTGAGAGAATATTATACGGAGTAGCTAATCCAAAGTACTGGTACTGATTCTGGTAAGCGGGAAGAGGGGTAAAACCGGGGGCTGGTGGCGTTGCATTTCCAGCCGCGTAATCTGGGTTGTCCACATAGTTTGCATTTGCCGTATTGGTGACATAGGCGGGCACCAGAGGATCGGAATTCGTGGGGTAGGCATTTACCTTCTTGATATTGCGAAGCTCGATATAGCTATTTCCGTTCTGTGCAAAGCTTGGTCTCGATGCGTCGGTATTACCCTGAACAGACGTATTGGGCGTGACCATCGGGTCGGAGACCTGCCCCTGAGCATTCTGGAAGTAATAGTATCCCACGGATCCCTTGAAAGAGAGATCCTTGGTGATCTTCCAGTCGATACCCCCCTGGGCAGCATAGAGATACTTGTCCTCGCTAGCATACTTAGGCTGAGTCGTGGAGGAGAAGTTCAGATCGGTATTGTAAATTGGGAAGAGACCGATGGTGGCAAAGGGCGTGACTCCCTTGAAGATTTTATAACGGGCCTGGGCCGCGATTCCGTCGAAGCCGATGTCATTCGCCCACATGATCGTCGTTGGAGTGTAGAAGGGATTGTCAAAGCGACCGACTGTGATCGCCGCCAGTCGATCCGGATCGGAACCGATCTCATATTTCAGGAAGGCACGGTCAAGCCAGATAGCATAAGAGCTGAAATTGCCCCCCTGCCCACTGGTGCCAACCGCACCGAGCGTCTGGTTTTCAGACACAGGAGAGCCGTTTTGACCTGTTCCGATTCGGAATCCGGAAGTAAAATTATCCCCGAGGTTCATGTCCGCTCCAAAGCGGAAACGAATCCTCATCATTTCGCGCTGTTGCGTGGTGTTATAAGTTGGAGGATTCACTCCAGGCGTCTGCTGGGGATAGTAGTACTGCTGGCCTGCCGGAAGACCCAGAGCAGCATTCTGACTCTGGGCAATCGGGAAGATTCCGCTCGGGTAAAGGCCAGGGTACGCGGAATAGTATTCACCCTGTTGGAAGCTCCCCGGAAGAGCAGCCATGTTCAGAGGGTTGCCGGTATTAATGGAGTTGAAATTGATCGTATCCAGATTCTGGTAGGAATTACTTATGGTTTCATTCCCCGGATAGGTGTTGTTCTGGTATCGGGTTCTCAGATCCATGAACGGACGAAAGTTATTGATCCAGGATGGGTAATTCGGCGTGGCCCATCCTTCGGACTGGGCGGCAGCTATCACATCCCGCTTAATCTCGTCCCTCATCTCGGTTTTCACGATTTCGGGGATATACGAGACGCTGACTGAATCATCCGCAGAAGGAGGAGCGGCGGCCTCAACAGCCATCTGCTGTGCGGCAGCAGCCTGTTGGGAGGCCTGCTGGGTTACCTGGGCCTGCAGGGCTACGTTTTTGGCGTCATCCTTGGCCTGACGAATCAGGTCTCCGGCATCTTCCTTGGTCAAGATACCTCGCTGAACAAGGCGATTGATCAGATTCAGGGTGACGTTCTCGGAAGGCGCAGTCGGTGGTTGTGCCGAGGCAGCCATCTTATCAGCAGGTTGATCGAGGTTCGGCGGTTGATCAACGGGAATACTTGGAAAAACAGCCTGCGGTTTAGGAGCGACAGGCTGGGAGTCTTTTTTCAGAACTGGTGCATTGGTATCAGCAGATGTCGAGGATACCGCGGCTGACGAGCTCGGCTGCGATGCCACGGACTGTTGATTCTGTGCCAGAAGAGTGGCTGAATCCGGATTTGATGAAATCGATGTCGCACTGGATGAGGCAGCAGCGGCCTCCGTTTGGGCTGCCGTATCGGGAGCAGCAGAGGGATGAGTCAGCCGCAAGGGTTCCGGAGCAAAGAGCGCATCGGCGCCCCGTGCCGTGATCGTAGCCAGGATCAGCAGGAGCAAAATTCCGGGGAACACCGGAAACTTTGTCATTAATGAATGGATAGTTCGGATCATGAGAATTGTATTGTTATAAATATCGGGAAAGAAATTAGCCGGGACGCTTGGCACTGAAGTGCATGACGATGGGCATCGGCATCCCTTGGGGAGGCGGCTCACTCATGGAGATTTCAGTTAAGACCTCCGACTTCAGCACCTCGTCCAGGCCCGGGTTGCCGGTTGATTTTGAAAGGGAGACCTTGGAAACATGACCGCTCTCGTCAAGCCAGACGCGAACCTGCACATCCATCACGGCGATGCGGGTTTTCTTATTCGCACGGAGTGCGTCGAGAAACCGGCTCTTCACCTGCCCGGCATAGTAGCCGAACTTAGTCCCTCGCCCCCCGCCGTTCCCGCCAAAGCCACTTCCCGTACCTCCCCCATTGCCCACAGCAAGTCCGGAGGCATCATTACCCTGAATACTCGTGGAAATAGGAGCTGGCTCAGGCGCCTTGTCGGGAGGCTTCTCATCCGTGGGAGCCTCTTCTTTCTGGAATTTAGGCTCGTCCGGCTTGGGGGGTTCCTGCTTCGGTGGTGGTGGTGGTGGTGGTGGTGGTGGTGGAGGTGGCGGGGGAAGCGAAATCATGTGGATCTCGTTCTTCGGCGCCCGCGTACTGTTGTCATCACTAGTATGAAAGATGAAAAAGGCAGCAATGCCACATACAACCACGGCAACGCCAATGATCAGTGGTAGGGGCTTTTTCTTCTTTTCAGAAGAGGATGAATTCGTGTTTGCCATGAATTAAAGAGATCTGGGTTATTGGCGCTTCTGGGTTGCTAGCCCCACCTTTTCCATGCCAATACGTCCGATCACGTCGAGAACATCCATCACACCCTGATACTGGGTGGCGCTATCACCGCGTACGACAACCGGAGTGTCGGGATTAGCAGACTTCGCTTCGCCAAGCTTCTGCTCTAGTTCGGGCAGTGTGACAGGAAGGGTATTGAGAAAAATCGCCCCTTCGTTGTTCACGGTAACGGCCTGCGTCTTCGGGCCACCCATGCTTGGCGCGGAGCTCCCCTTGGGCAGGTTCACCTTCACTCCTTGAATGCCCGCAGATGTCATGATGATGAAGATCAGCAGGAGCACGAGGTAGAGATCCACCATCGGCGTCACATTGATGTCGGCAATGGCTTCGCCTCCGGAGTCAACTTGCATGGTGTGTCAGGGTGTCTGGTTAAAAGTGTCGATTAGTGATGAGAAGATCCGTTGCCTGATGTCTCCGGATAGTATTCCGCCATCTTGGTCATGAACTCCTCCATGAAGAGATGGAGATCTGTTGCGACCTCCTTCACCTGGGTGCTGAGATAATTGTAGCCGAAGAGCGCCGGAATCGCGACGATGAGTCCGCAGATAGTTGCCAGAAGTGCGGCGGCAATACCGGGAGCAATGGCATTGATATCGACTTCCCCTAGCATGGCGATCTCACCGAAGGTGATCATGACGCCGATGATCGTTCCAAGCAGACCGACATACGGCCCCCCGGCAATGCAAATGGTCAGAAGGACCATCATGCTGCTCAGACGGGTCGATTCACGGGTGATCTGAGCCTCCATGCTGGATCCGATGGCCTCGATAGAGCGATGACTTAGTCCCTTCCCAAGACCAACGCGCTGGCTGATCTCCTGACATCCGAGATGGTAGACTCTGTAGATCGGTGTGGTGTGGATGAACTGGATATGGACTGGGTCGGCAAGCCCTCCGAGGGAGGCTATTTTTTCCGGGTCATCAGTGTCGAGGGCAGTCAGGTCGCCCGCGAGATGATGCCACTGGTTCATAAACTCCTTGGAACCGCGCGAAAGGCTCGTGATGTACCGGTACTTTGCAACCATCACGACCCAACTCACTGTGGACATGATGCCTAAGAGACCGATCACTACCCACGCATCGACCGTGACGGATTTGATGAGGTAGCCGAACAGGCCCAAGCTATCCAAAATACTGACGGAGGCCGGTTCATCCTTGCCTGCAACAAGCAGTTTGGCGTTCTGCTGACCCTGACCGAGTGCCGCCAGTTTGATGAAGCCGGGAGATCGGGCCGATTTTGAGATCTCCAATTCGTCGATCTCGCCGACGAAGCCCGGTTTGCCATCACCATCGCCTCCTATGAAAGTCGGACCATTCAGGGCGGGCAGTGCGACAGGTAGATTCGCCACAGCCACTCCATCGACATAGAGCGTGGTCCGCTTACCATCGGAATTTAGGGCCAGATGCTTCCATATTCCCGCGGCGAGAGGTGTTGTACCAGCTCCACGCTGTGTACCGGAAGCGCTTGAGATCTCCATGAAAGGAATACCGCTATCGAGACCGATACGAAGGCCGTTCGCCCCGTCCTTGCGGCTGTAGAGAGCCACATTAGGCACCATGCTTGTCGGCTTCACAAAGGTCATCCATGTGAAGGGAGAGGCCTCCAGAACCGCACTATTCGGATTGGCGGGAATGCTGATCGGCTTTTTACCATCGAGCTTGATGCCCCCTCCGATCATCGAACCGTCGATCGGGATACCGGGAGTCTCGGCGCGGATGCCGTTGCCAGAGGAATCCCCGGGAGGCGTTCCGTGCTCGTTAAAATGATAAACCATCACCGTGTCGCTGTCGTAGGCGGTCTTGGGCAGATCGACTTTTTCCCCGGCCTTAGGCTTCTTCTTCTCACTGCGGCCCGAGTAGAGGTAGATTTCACGGACCGTACCGGGTTTGAGGTCGGGGATCTTTACCCAGACAAAGCCCTCGTTCATCACCGTATCGAACTTCTCGACCTGCGAGGCGAGCATGGTCTTGTCGTCGCTGTCGACGAAACGCAGGTCGCCGCCATCCTCCTTGGAGTGGGAGAAGTCGAAATTTCCGTCATGCAGACGCACCACGACAGTCGTGGTCCCGATCTGATCAGAAACGGCAACTCCATTATCCGTGGTGTCGATGGAGATCTTCTCGCGGTTGCTCCAGGCCTCGTTCCACCAGGTGCGGGCGTGGAGACTGCCAGTCGCTAGGATCATCAGGGCGATTAGTCGAAATAAGGATGTTATTTTCATAAATGATAGGTTGAGTGATTGTTAAAACTCTCCAAAGAGACGGAAGGTGATGAGGTGCGACCAGGCCAGCACAGTCGCAGGATTCTGGTTGTAGGGTTGAGTAATCAGCGGGACGCCGTAATCAATCGATCCGTTGAGATATTTGAATATCTTGATCCGCGAACCGAAGCCAAAAGAGGCGAGATTATACTGATTCGGAGGAGTATTGCTGGATCCCGCAGGATAGGTGTTGTAGACCGCGCCCCCATCGAAAAAGCCGTAAACACGCCACTCGTTGATACCGACATGACCGGGCAGTAACATCGGAGAGCGAAGTTCAACACTACCGAAGGCTCCGCTGTCACCCACGACCGTGCTCTCAAGGTATCCGCGGCATGTGTCGAGGCCACCGCCGGAGAACTGTTCGGTGTAGATGAGTGGCTCAGGAGAAACCTGCCCCTGAACCTTGCCGAAGATTTGGAATCCGTAAGGCAGGTCGTGAGTGTGGGAAAGGTCTCCATGCAAGACAAAGAATCCCCCATCAGCGCCGAACTGCGCATTGGCAATCTCGTTCTCACTTCCGAAGCTTCCGAACTCTCCTAACTTCAGTGCCGCGCCGCGAATCCCGAACGAGAGGCCCGCGTCGAAGATCGTCACCGAGTTCGAGGGGGCCAACACCGCATTGTAATTGAGTCTGATAGGCCAGTAATCAAGTGGCACATCGTTCACGTTGGCACCGGCGGAGGCTTGGTCGATCTGTGTGATCTGGTCGACATGCTTAAAGTCGATTCCCCAGCTGAAGGATTGGCTGAAGTCTTTCTGCGAAGGTAGAGCGCAGAGGAAGCGAAATCCGGCGGTATTGCCATTACCAAGAGAGGAAGCCCCACCTCCGAGGGTGGAAATGCTGTTCTGGTAACCGTAGGAGAGATTCAGGCGGAGCCAGTCAACAGCAGGAATCCTCGCCGTGTAGAAGGCATTCCAATTTTGGACAGCCGATGGCTGCTGTGGAGCGGTCTGATAAGATCCCCCAATCGAATCGCCGCGCTGCCAGAGATTGTCATAGCTGGTTGCAAGGTTGACACGGTACATCGGCGTCCCAAAGCTGTAGCGGTTATTGTATTCGACCGATCCGTGCCAGGACAGTGTGTCGTTGACCTTCAGATTTACATCAAGGGTGCCGGGCTCGAATCCCGGCGTCAGCATCGGGATCACCTGACGGTCGCTCCATTGGTTCAGGGCCAGGATTTCCTTGGAGACCTTGTTGAAGTCGGGCACCGTGCCGGGCTTAAGAGACGGGACTTTCTTCTTGATCGCATCCAGGGAGAAAAAGCGGGATCCCTCGACATTGAGGCGGCCCACCTTTGCTTCCGTGACCTGAAGGAACACGATACCGCGCTTGCCGGTCTGCTGGGGAATCTGAACGCTGACCGCCTGGAATCCCTTGTCCTGAAAAGCCTTTTCGAGTGCCGCACGGGCCTGCTCTACATCCTCTGGAGTGCGCTCGGGTCCCATGAAAGGATAGACCGATTTCTCGATCTCTGAGCGACTGAGTTGGTGCGAACCGATCACACGAAACTCCTTGATATAGAGCATCTGGCTTCTGTCCACGGCATTAGTAGAGACTCCCGGGGTAGTAGCCGCCACCGGAGGAACCGGCGGAGGCGCATCGTCGAAAGATGAAATCTCTGACACATTGGAATCAGTCGCCATGCCCATCCTCGTCCCAATCAGCACCATGCAAAAGAAAAGAACCCAAGCGCGACTAAGCGCACGGGAAGATCCCCTTTGTACAAAATAATAGCGGAATGATGACATAGTGGTAACAACCCTCTTTTTCAGAAGGAAAAACAGTTTTGAGTTCTAACAAGGAATTCCAGATACAAGGAGCGCAAATTTGTGACGATTTCGTGACATTTCACATTCTTCTTTCATAGAAAACGCACTGCCGACTCACTAGTGTCCGGTTGAGAGGGTGATTGGTTTTTGTTGATACTTCAAGATGAGTGAGTTGCGATCCAAAATGGATGTGAGGGATTTGAACTTGGAGAGTCGTTTGGTGACGATCTGTGGCAATGAACACCGGCCGCTACATCCTTTCCCAAGTCCTCGATCTGGTCCACTGGCAGACTCTCTCCCGTTTGGTCCAACGCTACGACGCGGAGAGCAAAGTTCGGCATTTCGGTTGCCGACAGCAGTTGATCTGTATGGCTTTTGCGCAACTGACCTGGAGGGAAGGACTGCGCGATATCGCCACCTGTCTCAACGCCCGAAGCGAAGCCCTCTACCATCTTGGTTTTCGAGAGAGAGTTGCCAAGTCCACCTTGGCCGATGCCAACGAGCAGAGGGACTGGAGACTCTGGGAAGATCTCGCCAAAGGGCTCATGCGCAAGGCGCGCGTCCTTTACGCCGGAGAGGATCTTGGATTGGAACTGGAGAACACGGTTTACGCTCTGGATTCCACCACGATCGATCTCTCGCTGAGTCTCTTCCCATGGGC
>CAIOJL010000223.1 GCA_903858595.1 uncultured Spartobacteria bacterium
CACGCTTCATCAAGTCGCATGACATGGAGCGCCATGTCCGCAACACGGCATTCGCGTTCTTCGGGCCTACGGACTACCCAACCCATGACATGCTCCAGCAGATGATGCTGGTGGCTCCCTTTGCGGAGCATAATCGGGATGAGATCAATCATCTGGCGACACTCCTCGCACCTTGGAACGAGCAACGGCTGCTCTGCGGTCACTCGACGCTCTCCATGACCGGACGGGTGGCTCACTTCGATCTGACCTACATCCCTGAGTCTAACAAGCAGCTCAAGGAGTTGGCGGGGTTCCTCATCGCCAACTACGGACGCCAACACATCATTACGCTCCCCCGAGGAGCTCGAAAGCGGGTGATCTTTGAGGAGGTGGCTCGAACCTTGGACGTTCCAGGAGGGGAGCAACTTGTGAGCGAGTTCTATGCCCAGCTCTCGAAGTTCTCCACATGGATCATCTCGATTGTCCAGCAGTACAGCCGATTCCAGAACTCAGGGATCCGTCCGATCGTCTTCGGTAACGCCAAGCAGTTCTTCTTCACCCGCATGAATGATCGCAGGGACATCGAGGATGTCGCACGGGATATCGACCTGTCGGATGCGACCAAGGAAGCGGTCTCCCGCTATCCGCTGCCGGAGCATTTGCCGGAGCACAACAAGTACGCAGCTCTCACCTACTACCACCTCGATGTGCAGCAGGCGCGGTGCGGAACGATCCACAACCGGGTCTCTCCCGAGATGCTCTTCTGCTCCTCCTCAACGGGACAGGACTTTGATGAGCGCAGCAGAAAGCTCCGCAGTCACGACGACATCGTGGCCGGCATCCTCCAAGAAACCACCCAACCCCAACACAAATGAAACAACCAATCCTTCTGATCGGCCTCTGTGCCCTTGCGGGCTGTGCCAGTCGATCCCAATTCCAGAAAGGCTACGAGAAAGGCGCTGCCGATGCGGTGAAGCGCCAGTACTGGATCGAGCAGAGCCTCCAAAAGCCTGGGAAGAACCCGGAGCGCCATCTCTCGGTTTACAAGCTGACTGTCCCTCCCGATCCCGATGCCAAGGTGAAGACAGTCCCCTATGAGATCGCGATTCCGATCTGCAACTAGCCATGAAAAAGAAGTACCTACTCCTTCTATCCCTGTTGGTAACTCTGCCCGCCAATGCGCAATGGGTTGTGAGCGATCCCGTGGTCGAACAAGCGACCGTGGCGAAGAACGCCTTCGACCAGTTGAAGTATGCCTGGGAGCAGACACAATGGGCTCAGCAGCTTTCGAGCCTTGCCCAGACGCTCGACACAGTGAAGAGCCAACTGGAGGTGGCCCAGCAGGTGAAACAGGCCATCGGTAATCCGGCGGCAATTTCGGGTATGATCCAGAGCGGGCTTTTCTCGTCGTATTTGAGGAACTCGGGGATCACCGACACGCTGAGCGACCTCTCCAAAATCACTCAGCAGGGAGCCAAGCAGTCGGTGGCGATTCAGCAGATGTACCGGCCGATCGATATGAATGCCTACAAGCGGATCGAGACGCCGTTTGAGGGGACGGCCTCCTTCCGAGATGAGGGAGATCCCCTCAAGCAGTTCCGGGCGGTGGAGAACGCTTACTCCAACTTCCAAGACATGCTGAAGCAGGCGCAGGGCAAGAGGAAGGAACTCAACATCAAGATCGCGGCGCTGAACGATCAGCTCAAGAACGCGCAAGACGATGCCGAGGTGCAGAAACTTCAGGGATCGCTTACCACGGCCCAGACCTCGCTGAAGGATCTCGACGGGATCATGGATGGTGCAGAGCACCAGGTGAAGTTGCTCCACATGCTCAATGAGAACCGGGCAGCTACAGAGGCGATTGCTGCCGAGGAAATCAGTCGGGCACGCAACCGGGAGACCGCCCAGATGGGCGCCGATGCGGAATCGTCTGCCACCAAGTCTGGCTCCCAAGGCAACGAGGGCTCTTTGCCTCCGGGATTTTGATCCATGATGCCGGCCCTCTCCAATCTGTTCGATTCGGCCAATCAGATCCGGATGCTGATGATGCCTTTTGCCTTCGTGCTCTGCATCTTGGGGATAGGGGAAATGGGCTTGAAGGCTGGATCGGATCCCAGAGCCCTCCTCGGAACGATCCTTAAGGTGACGATCATCGTAGCCCTGATCGCTGGGTATCCGACGATCATGAACAAAGGGATGGAAGCTTTTCAGGACATGCGTCAGAAGTTCACGAATGCGCAGGATGCCAAGTTCATCCAGTTGCTGACTTCGAGGATTCAGAACCAGCCGTCCGATTCGTGGACGGATCTTGGGAAGATCGTCCCGGCGGCGGTCGGGTACTTCTTTCAGGGTATCGGGCGCTTCATGATGGTGGTGCTCAACTTTTTTCAGCAGTTCGCCATCGCCGGGATGATAGCGATCTCGCCCCTTCTGCTGGGGTTCCTCTTCTTCTCACCGACCCAATCGTTCGGGGTTCACTTCGGGGTGACCTCCTTCACTGTGATGCTCTGGTATCTAGGGATTTGCCTGGTCGACATCGTGATTGTCGCGATCAGCGACACCCTTTTCATCCCGATCACCTCGGGAGGGATCGTCCAAGTGGCCCAGAACGCGATCGTGGTTCAGAACTGGCTCCTCTTCCCGTTCATCATGGCCTTTGCCTCGATCATCACGGTCTTCTTCTATCTCTCGGTGCCCTTTGTGGCGGGGGCGATCATGAAGGGAGCCAGTGGCACGACCTCGGCCCTGACTGCCGGTATCAGCAATACGCTCCAAGCAGCCGGACTGGTGGCTGGAGCAGGAGCCTCCGTTGCAGGAGCTGCAGCTACCTTCGGAGGATCGGCGGCGGCACAGGCAGCAGTTGCCTCTGGAAAAGCTGCGGCAGGTGCCGCAAATGCCTCTTCCCGCATTGCCAATGACCTTGGAGGAGGTGCTGCGGAAAGCGCAGGAGGGAGTGTCCCAGCTCCGCCGGAATCAGAAAGCAGTGGAGGCATGGTCTTTAACCCTGCAAATCCGTCCATGGTGGCCCAGCAGACCTCTCCCGGCTCCTTCTCCGTGACCGATCAGTCCAAGGGAACGGTTTCCAATCATAAGGGGAGCCTTTCGACCCCTCAGGCTGCCCAAGCGGCATTCAACTCCCATGCCTCGAAGGCAAAACCCTCTTCGTCCCCTTCTTCCAAACCCGACAACACCAACCCATGAAGCTCACCGCTGTCACCTCCATCACCAACAACATCGTCGCCGCCAGATTCTGGATGGCGATTGCCCTCATCTGTGCGGCTCTGGCCGTCACCTCTCCCTACTTGACCATCAAGGCCATGAAACAGAAGGAGAAGGTCGTCATCCTCGATCAGGGAGGTACCCTGATCTATTCGCCGCTCTTGGGTTTTGAAGAAGCGGGCGAGCTTCATGCCTACCATGTTCGGCTAGCTTGTCTGGCGCTACTACAGCGCAATCCGATCGGGCCCGATCTGCCCGACCTGCTCAAGCGGATGTATCTGGAAGACCCCGCTCGCAAGAAAGCGATCGCCCTCTACAAAAAACAGAA
>CAIOJL010000224.1 GCA_903858595.1 uncultured Spartobacteria bacterium
CTCTCCCAAGAAGATCTCGAAGCCGCTCTCTACGAGCTCCAGGAGAATGTCGAGGGCTTCCTCTGTCCGATCGTCTATTCGAGCGATGATTCCGATCGCGAATACGAAATGCTCAGCACACTCTTTGATCACCCCCACGGAATCAGACTTGTGCTTGTTTCCTGCGTCGGGCGCAAAGATTTCCACGAAATGATCGAGTCCCCGACTGATCGCCAACCGGGTCACGGCACCTGGCAGGGCCTTCTCACAAGCCTGCGTCAGCTGCGCCCGAAAGAATTCGGCGAATTCGTGGAGTACTACCGCGCGGAGGCCCCCGAGGGAGAGAAGTTCATCCGTGTGACACAATCCATTCTCCAGGATATCTCGGCAGAGACGCGCCCCCCGGAAGAGAAAAAGGAAGCTGAGTTTTTGACCTTCTAGGATTCCATGTCGGAAGGTTCTCATTCGCTTCAGGTTGCCGACACGCGCTCACCTTTCGCGAAGGCTCTCCATATCCTCCGTGATGGAGGGGCCTGTCCCGAAGAGATAGTCGGGGACCTTTCCTCGCTCATGGTCGAACTTTCCAGAAAGCATTTCGGCATCACCTCGGAAGTCATGGTCGAGGGCGCTCTCGATGGGGCTGTGTCGCTCGTGAGCGCAGGCCTACTACTCGCGGCCGGGCGGAGTTACTCGGATGCGAGGGTCGCGGAGATACTCAGGAACGAAGGGATTCGCGGTGCATGCTCGGTCTTTACCCAATACGTCAAAGAAATCACCGAGGGGCACCCCTACTACAAGACCCCGCACGAGGTCCTTCGCTGCTTCTTCACCGCATCCTCATCCACGCAAGGCTGGACCCCCGGATTCAAGGAGCTCCAACGCCTGCACACCGAGGCGAAACACGAAACAGACATGGCTCTCGTGAAGGAATGGCTGATCAGAAATACCCTTCAGGGACGTCGGCTGATTCAGAATCCTCATCCGGTCATCGATAGGGAAATGACCCACGAGGTCATCCGTCTGGTGATCCTTCAATTCTGCGGCATCCAGGAAAATATCGAGACCGATTTCGATATCGAGGATCCCGATATCAGCGACTCCAGCATCGACGATCTCATGCAAGAGCAGGACGTCTACATCACTCTTTCCCCTGCGCCCTATAAGTCTGCCGGGCTTCGCTACAAGGAGCTGCTTGCCACGATGCCTCTCAAGCTGAGGCTCACCCTCGACCCCCTAAAAGGCCAATCATGGTTCGATGAGAATGTCTTCCCACAGAAGCAGGAGCCAGTGAAAGCCCCCAAGAAGGGGAAAGCCGAGGTAAAGGCGAAGCCCAAGGTGAATGGAAAGACAACCGGTAAAGGTAAAGCAAAAGCAAAGAGGAAGGTGTAGCTCCCTTGCTAGGCAGCTCTTCCTAGGGTAGGACGCTCTACGACCTAGTTGTGGTGATAGGGTTGGCTGGTCTAATCTCAATTACTCCGCCATGGCCAACCCCAAGATCCTCTTCCTAGAACGTCCGCAGTCTCTTGCGGACCAGGTGGCGGAGGCTTTGCTGGAAGGCATTCCTTCGGGACCTTTCGATCTCTCCCAAACGGAGGTCTGGATCCCGACCTCGGGAGCCGCCCGCAGGATAAGGCACTCGCTTGCAAAGATTTCCGAGACAAGGGGAAGCGGTGTGCTCTCTCCTAAGCTCTCTTCTCCGATGAAGGCTCTGCTGCCATCGGCTGTTGCCCTTGCGAGTCGCACGGACCGCGAGGCTGCGTGGGGTCTTGTTCTTCAAAAAGCCCCACGCGACTCCATAGAGCATCTCTTTCCCAGGAATGAGGTGCTTGAGGGTGAGCGGGCACTTCTGGGTACTGCCGGCATGCTCTGCGATCTCTGCGATATGCTGGCTGAGGGAGGGATCACGCCTCTTCTTCCCCGCATCCAGGAAGTCTGCGATGAGGATGCCGAGCGCTGGGCTGAGCTGGCCCCGCTCACTAAGAGCTACCTGGCAGAACTCCAACGCCACGGACTGAGCGATCCAAACGTCGCACGACTTGATAGGATCAAGGGCCCAGCAAACGAATTGAAGAGGCTCTTCATCGCCTGTATCCCGGATCTGCCGAAGATCGCCGAAAAGCGCGCTGAGTCACTCCTAGAGCAGGGGATCCTTGTGACAGTTCTGCTCTGGAAGCCGGGAACCATGGGTGGCGGTTTCGAGAACTGGGGGAGGCCGATCACAAGCGAATGGCGCGAGTCGGAAATCTCGCTATTCCAAGACCAGATCGTGATGGCCAAGGATCCGGTGGAGGAGGCCTCAAAGGCTGTGGATTTCATGTCGGGAGCCGAGCCCCAGGGAAGCTATTCGCTGGTGCTGGGAGATCCAGAGCTGGGTCCTGCCTTCAAGGCGGAACTGCTCCAACGCAGAGGCAGCCCGTTCCTTCCGGAGGGTGAACCTCTCTCGCTCACAGAACCGGCAATCGTGGCTGCCGAATGGATCTCTCTCAGACGGGACCGCAATCTCAGGACCCTGAGAAGGCTGTTGGAGGCGCCCCGATTCGCTGCATGGATTGGGGCTCAGTGCGGTCTCTCCCAGAAGGAGCTCCTGGAGGCCTGCGGCGAGATGATGGTAGAGCTCCTTGCGGAAACTATCACCCAGGCGGCTGGCTGCCTGGAATCGTCAAAATCCCGGCCCCAGATCGCGCGCCTGTTGAAAGAACTCGATGCGTCCTTTGCTAAGGATTCTGCCTGTTTGCTTACGGAGGCCTGGTCCGATGACCCCGCGGGTGCGGGGGCTGTGCTGGAAGCCTGCGAGGAAAGCTCCCCGGTTTTTAGTTCTTGGCCCGAACCACAGAAGGCGCGCGATGTGGCGCTGGTGCGTTCGCTTGCCCGTAGTAAAAAATTCGGAGCCTCCCAAGAGGGTGATACAGACCTCTCGGGCTGGCTCGAGGCCCCCTGGGCTGAGGGTAAGCGACTGGCTCTCTGCGGTTGTGTGGAGGGACGACTTCCGGCCTCGACCGA
>CAIOJL010000225.1 GCA_903858595.1 uncultured Spartobacteria bacterium
AGAAGAGAGTCAGGAGTGGCGGGAGTATCCGAATAATCCATGAAAGAAGTGACATCACAACGGAATCAGGCTCGATTTGAAATCGGTAAATAAGGTTTTGAGGTTCTGTTTTGATTCGATTCTAAATGGAAAAATAGCCTACAAGGCAACTGTGGTTTTTAGCAAGGGGCAAGTTGTGATTTTTTGATGAGGCATTGGAGGTGGATGAGGAGCTTGCGCATGGCCGCGACGATAGCGCATTTATAGGGTTTGCCCCTGTCTCGAAGACCTTGGACATAGGCGGCTATCACCGGGTTGCAGGAGGCTGCGGTATGGGCGGCCATATAGAGGCACTTGCGCACCTTGGCTCGGCCTCCTTGGATGGATCTTCTACCCGACATCTTGCCGCTGTCGCGGTTGAAGGGTGCAAGGCCAGCAAGGGCGACGAGTTTATTGCGATCGAGGTGGTCCATCTCGGTGAGATAGGCCAGCAGAGTCCAAGCGGTGACCTTGCCCACCCCTTTGACCGACTGCATGGTCAGGGAACGTGACTTCAGGAGGGGTGTGGAGTCCACGAGTTGGCTGATGGCCTTGTCCATCACGGCAATCTCCTTTTCGAGGATTTTCATCATGCGCTTGATGGATGGATGGATGAGAGCCTCACTGTTCTGGAGACGGTTTTTCTCCCTAGCCATCTGCTCTACCAGATGCTCCCGCCGGTCGAGAAGGGCCGCCAACTTGAGGCTCTCCTGCGAGGGGGGATCAATGGCTTCCAAGGCTTTGCTTTTGGCAAAAGCCAGGATCATCCGGGTATCGATGGGATCGGTCTTGGCCCGAACCCCCTCGCTACGGGCAAAGTCTCGAACCCTTGCCGGGTTGAGCATTGCCTGCGGGATGGCTGACTTGCCAAGGAAGGCAGCGAGCTCTCGCTCGTAGCCCCCCGAAGCCTCGTAAACCACCAGAGGCTTCTGACACCCCTTGAGGTGGACGAGAAGCTTGCGGTGCCCAATGGAGTTGTTCTCCACGGTAAAGGCTTTCTTGTCGTCCTGGACTTGCAGGGTGGCTTTAGACACGTCGATGGCGACGTAATGGATGTTTGCTGTGTTCTGCGTGTTCATGGCTGTTCTCGGTCTTGTGGAGGTGAGCTCACCACGCTATTTTGCGTGCGGCTCTGTCAACTGTTTGAGATGAAGCCAAGATGCTGCAGGGGATCGCTGCTCCGCGTTGAACTCGGCTAACGCCGGTTCGAGGCGCAGATTGATCTCTCCCGCAGCTTCCCCGGCCCTCAGGCTAGAGGGTCGGGGATTCTTGGCTCTCCCAACCTTTGCCAGATCGGGAAAGTTTGCCTGAAAAATCTGCTCCCTTCGGCCCCAAGGGATTGAAAGAAAAACGGAGTTCTTCCCAAACCGGTAGCTCTGGCTTAACGCCAGCGCCCGAGCTGTGCGACTCGGGCTGCCGCTACCTTGCCCTTCCGGCCATTTGCGAATAACTCCTTGAATGTTCATATTCCCAGACCTACAAGCAGAGACGCAGAGATTGCTGTGCGGATGTGTGGAATGCTCTCAAATTCGGCCTTTTCGGCCTTTCGGGTTTCGTCAGTGGATTCCACGAATGTTTCTCCGCGCCTCTGCCCCACTGCGGGATAAAGCATTTTGGAAAAGGCGGATGATAAATTCGTGACGGCATGAGTACAAAGGTGCCGTTCAACCGTGAAAAATGGATCGTGCTCGGTCTGCTCTGGCTGGTCTGTATGCTCAACTACGCCGACCGTCAGGCGATCAGTAGCCTCTTTCCGTTGTTGGAGCGCGATTTTGGATTCACGAAGGCTCAGCTCGGGCTCATCGGGAGCGCCTTCATGTGGGTCTATGCGGCCTCGGCTCCCTTTGCGGGATTCGCAGGCGACCGCCTCTCACGCAAGGGGCTGATCCTGGGAGGATGTCTGTTCTGGAGCGTCATGACGGGGCTGACAGGATGGTGCGGCAAGCTCTGGCAGTTTGTCTCGGCACGCGCGCTGATAGGTCTCGGTGAATCCGTCTATTTCCCGTCGGCCGCCTCGATGCTCTCCGAGTACCATGGTCCGAGTACGCGCTCGACGGCTCTTTCTCTCCATCAATCCGCAGTCTACATCGGCACGATCGCAGGAGGAGGGATCGGTGCACTGCTCGCGGAACGCTACGGATGGCGCTGGGCCTTCTACGGATTCGGGGGTGTGGGAATCCTTGTGTCACTGCTTCTGCTTCTTAGGCTTAAAGAACCTACGCGAAATGTTTCGGAAGATCCTTCATTCCTGGAAAAGACCGAACTGCCGGGTTTCTTTCCAACGCTCCGGATGCTGTTTTCTCAGCCTGGCGCGCTCCTGCTGATGCTCGCCTTCGCCTCTGCGAATGCTGTCGGATCAATCTTCCTGATCTGGGCGCCCACGTTCCTGTTCGAGAAGTTCCATCTCGGCTTGGTGGCGGCGGGATTCTCGGCAGTTGCGGCGATCCAACTGGCCAGTGCCGTGAGTGCACCCCTCTCGGGAGTTATCGCCGACAGGCTTGCAATGAATTTTTGCGGGGCCCGGATGATCGTTCAAGCCGTAGGGTTGATAGCCGGATCGTTCTGCGTGGTTGCCGTCGCATGGGCGCCAACTATGGAGTCGCTGATCGCCGCGATGATCTGCTTCGGGCTCTGCAAGGGAGCCTATGACGGAGGGATCTTCGCTTCGGTCTTCGAGTTTGTAAAACCAGGTCAACGCGCCTCCGTGGCGGGCCTGATGAATTTCATCGGATGGGGTGGTGGTGCGCTGGGTCCCCTGATGGTGGGACTCTTTTCCACCTACGGCTCGGGAACCCCTATGGAACGCATGAGCAGTGCGATCGCTTGGAGCGGAGCCGCTTATTTGGTGGCGGCCGGACTCATCCTCAGGGCCTACAAAATATTTCA
>CAIOJL010000226.1 GCA_903858595.1 uncultured Spartobacteria bacterium
AGCCGCCAACCTCTCCCTCTGGATGAGGAAGATCCTCTCGGCTCTCGTTCAAATCCTATCCCAAATACCTCTCCACAACCCAATCACCAACTTCCCTGCTCTCCAAAGGGCTTTTTAAGGGCCGACTACATAAGTCGACTTCAAGTCTTATATAACTAACAAAAACAACCAGTTGACAATGTAGGTCTTATAACTGGACGCTTGTGATTAAATGTATATTCGAGCATTGAGAAGCAGTTCTAGACTTCAAATTAGTTTCGCATGATGGCCAATGGCAGGTAGGGGAACTAAATATTAATGCACATCCCTAACGAGCCTAACCAATCACTGGAGAGAATCCATTCACCGCCACCAAAGCCCATCGATAGACTCTGTCCGTCGAAGCACTTCGTCAGTCAGGAGCTGGACAGACTGAACCTCTGGACTTGGAGCGTGCTTTCCCAAACCACTAAACGTTTACAAAAGCTCCTTTCCACGGAAGGCAGGTTGTCAGGTCTCACGACATTCCCTAAACTCTTTTGCCATGTCCGTCCATGGCACCGCCGGCAGTACTGGCTCCACGACCAAGCGTCCTCTTTCGAGGGCAGCCATGATCGCGGAGCGTCAGAGAAGATCCTCTCTCTGGAGACTCGTCCATTTACTCGGATCGCTGAAGCTGGCGCTGGTGCTTCTCGGGACGATCGCCATCGCCATCGCCACGGCCACCTTCACGGAGGCCCACTTTGATGCGGCCGTGGCACGGGCCTGGATCTACAAGGCCCCATGGTTCATCGCATGGCTCGGTGTGCTCTGCATCAATCTCTTTGCCGTCACGCTCACACGCTGGCCCTGGCAGAAGAAACACACCGGTTTCATCATCACCCATTATGGCATCATTCTCCTGCTGACTGGAGCTGTCATCGGCTCGAAGCTCGGGTTTGAGGGGAATGTGACCCTCCGCACCGATGGTCAGCCCCAGAGGAAGATCGTCACCGACCGGAGTTGTATTCAGGTGGAGAGCCCCTCCGATAGCTATCTCTATTTGATGCCACTCGACACGCGCTTCCTGCATACATCGGTTGCCTCATCAAAGTATCTCCCGGTACCGGGCACCGCGCTCCGTATCGGTATCGAAGCGGTTTCCGAACATCTCAGCCCACAACCTCATCTGGCACCTGCCTCCGGGAAGGCGGCAGGAACCGGCATCCTGCTGGATTTCTCCAGTGGTATGATGAAGCAGACGCTCCATGTGGGGCTTAGCACCGGTGAGGGCTCACCGGGGATCTATGATTTCTTCGGGCGTGCCGCAATCACCCTGGCCTCCAATGCCGTAGCACTGTCCAATCATGATCCCGAGGGGCCCCAGGGGAAAAAGCCGTGGCTCGATCTGATTCCCGGATGTGACGGAAAATCTCTTGAGTACCGGATCGGTCGCGGGGCCTCGGTCACCTCATCGGGGAATCTTCACCAGGATGACCAGCTGCCGCTCGGATGGGCCGACTGGCGCCTGCATGTGACCAAGATCGCGACGAATAGCGCAGTCGTGACAACACCCGCTCCAGATGAAGAGAATACCCAGAGCGGGGTTCCCGGCTTCCGTGCCTTCCTCGCTGATCAGTCGGGTGAGAAATCCTTTCCCCTCTGGGTGGCCTCGGGCGAGGTCGTGCCTCTCGTGCTAGGCAAGGAGATGGTCCGTATCGGCTATGGTCTTGAGCTCAGGCCGATCCCTTTCTCGATCGCATTAGTTGATTTCCAGGTCCCGCGTGACGAGGGAACCGAGACACCCTCGGACTTTCGGGCCGTTATCCGCTTCAAAAATACCAAGACCGGCGCTGAGAAAGAGGGACTCATTCGCATGAATCATCCCACCTCTTATCCCGGCGGCCTGCTGGCCAATATGACAGGCTTCAACTACAAGTTCTCACAGGCCGAGTGGAATCCTCGCGACCTCAAGGAGACAACGCTTCAGGTGCTCTATGATCCCGGTTGGCTGCCGAAATGGATCGGTTCGCTTGCTATATGCCTCGGCATTGCCACCATGTTCTATATCCGTCCGAGAGAATGAAACATTCACGCCTGATCCTGCTACTTGCAGCGCTGCTCTCATTGAACCTGACGCCGATTACAACGGTACTGGCTCAGGTCTCCCCTAAAAGTCTTGAGTCGCTTGTGATCCAGCAGGGCGGCAGAAAAAAACCATACCTTGTCTTCACCGAGGAGACGCTCTGCTCCCTCTCGGGGAAAACGGCACTCACCCTGAATGGGCAGAAGCAGGATGCCATGACACTGATCACCGGGCTCTGGATGAGTCCCGATGACTCCTGGAAAGCAAAGCAGCTGATCCTGGTCTCGAACCTCCCGCTGAGGCAGCACATCGGTCTTGATCCCTTACGGAAGCTCTACAGCTGGAATCAGCTCACTTCCAACGAGGCTCTGGCTAAGGAAATCACGGCCACCGCCGAGACCCGACGACGCGATCCGAAGGCCAAACTCGTCGGCCTCCAGAAGGAGGCTTCCGATGTCGGCATGAGGATGGGACTCTTCGAGAGCCTACTGAAGGGCGATGATTTCAAGATCATCATGCCCCTCTCCGGAAATGACTGGATGACCTCCGCACAAATCGATCCCACTGAGGGGAAGGAAATCATCGAGTTCATCGACTCGATGCGCTCTGCCTGGACTCAAAACAACGCAACCGCCTTCAATCAGTCTACTGATAGGCTTTTGAGCCTGCAAAAACAGGTCGGGGGACTTCCACCCGATTGGAAGATCTCACTGGAAGTCGCCTACCAGAAGGCCCATCCCTTCCGCTGGGCTTGGATCCTCTACGCGACTGCAGGCATCGTCCTCCTGCTCTCCCGGAACAGCTGGGAGCGCCGAGGCTACCAAATCGCCTGGTTACTGGCCGGCAGCGGCTTCCTGCTTCAGGCCGCGGGACTTCTCTCGAGAGTGCTGATTGCCGGGCGACCCCCTGTCACAAACATGTACGAGTCCGTGATCTGGGTCGCCTTCGGGACGATCCTGTTTGCTCTGATCTTCGAAACGATCTACAGGGCCGGATCATTCCTGCTAGGAGCGGTTCCTGTGGCCGTCGCCTCACTGATCCTGGCAGACAGCCAACCAGTGATCCTGGATCACTCGATCCATCCCCTCACCCCGGTGCTGAGGGATAATTTCTGGCTCTCCACCCATGTTCTTTCCATCACCCTTAGCTATGCCGCATTTGCCCTCTCACTCGGTGTGGCCCATGTCGCCCTCGCTCAGGTCATCGCAGGAAAGAAACCGACGGCCATTCTCTACACCTATCTCTATAAGACCCTTCAAGTCGGGGTGCTTCTGCTGGCCACGGGTACAATCCTGGGTGGCGTCTGGGCCAACTACTCCTGGGGACGCTTCTGGGACTGGGACCCGAAGGAAACCTGGGCCCTTACAGCTCTGCTCGGCTATCTCATCCTGCTTCATGGCAGGATCAGCGGACTCTGGGGGGGCTTCGGCCTCGCGGTCGGCTCGGTCATCGCCTTTATGAGCGTCCTGATGGCTTGGTATGGGGTAAATTTCGTGCTCGGGGCCGGCCTCCACAGCTATGGCTTCGGCACGGGAGGATTCCCCTTGGTCGCAACATTCGTGGGGTGCGAGATACTCTTTGTCTCCCTCTCCTTCTTCAGGAAACAAAAATTAAGATCGGTCTAAACTACTGCGAGGCAAAGGGCGGGCTGACCCGAACTCCCGTAGAAGTTCCGGAGAGCGGGACTGAGCTTACACTGGGGCTGGTTGTGTACGTGGTGGTCGGCGAACGCTTCGCATTGTTGCGATCGTGTTCATAAAGATTCATTCCCTTGCGGATAAGCATAAAGGTGTTGTTGTCCCCGAAGTATTTCCAGGGGCCATCCGGAACGCTTGCGGCATCGACAAATTTCCAGTCGCAGAAGTCGTTTTTTCCCATTCCTAGGTAGTCGCGAGCGGCAGGAGAGATGTCGAGTCCGGCACCGCGGTTCAGATTTGGTTTGGGGCGCACGCTCCCGTTGCCAAAGACATACTGCCAGTGGTCGGTACGGAAGGGACCACAATCCTCCCACTGCGCAAAGACGGTCTTTCCCCCATGATGGATGGCGACCCAACGACCCTTCAGGACGGACTTGCCCTCCTTCTCAAAGCAATCGTGGAACCAAGGGACAACCTTCCTTACCTCGGCCTTCGTGTTGCCCCGGGAGACATCGCAGTAAGGACGCGCGCAATAGAAGGGGTTCTGGCGTGGGGAGAAGCCACGGGGGGCGTAGGTCCTGGGATCACGGTAGCGGGTATCGGGATTATCGTAGCCCCCATAATTCCTGGCCCAGTTGGGATCCCAGGCGCTCCTGTTATTCGGGACGGGGTTCCGGGCCGTCGGGCGCTCCCCGATCCAGAAAATCGTGGTCATGATATTACGATGCCAGGGATACTTGCCAAATCCTAGAACTGGGGCGGTTGGAATGGTCACCGTAGGGGGTCGGGTCTGCTGGATCGCTTTTTCTCTGATCTGCATGGCCATTCTCTCAAAATCTGCCCCTGACATGGCCCCCGAGTCGGGGGAAAAACGGGCCTTCACCGAGTCAACGACATCAGAGATCGAGGCCTCGGCCAAAACTGGCAGAAGTAACGAGATCAGGATCAGGGACCGGGCGGAAAATACCATGAGCTTTTCTAGGTTAGGGCAGGATTAGGTCGGGGCAAGGGGTAAATCCCCCCATAGCATGACCGACCTATCAAGAAAAATACCCGAACCAACCGCACGAGCGATGGGTTCGGGTATTGAGAAAGCTTTGAATGAAACCAGATGGGACTCAGGTAACCTTTAGGCCGTATAGGTGGTCGAGGCGGTGGCGCCCCCTTGACCGGTCCAATTCGTATGGAAGAACTCGCCCGCGGGCTTGTCCAGCCTCTCATAAGTGTGAGCGCCGAAGAAGTCGCGCTGCGCCTGCAGAAGATTCGCCGGGAGGCAAGCGCTGCGATAGCTGTCGTAGTATCCGAGGCTGGCGGTAAAGGCAGGAACGGCCACCCCGCGCTCGACTGCGGCGCAAATGGCACGACGCCATCCGGCCTGCGACTTCACAAACACCTCGGTAAAGAAAGGAGCCAGCATCAGGTTTTCAAGGTTGGGATTGGCCTCATAGGCCTCCTTGATACGGTTCAGGAAAGCCGCCCGGATGATGCAACCACCGCGCCAGATGGTAGCGATATCCCCGAAGTTCAGATTCCAGTTGTAGAACTTGCCGGCCGTGGCGAGGAGGTCGAGACCCTGAGCATAGCTGACGATCTTGCTCGCGTAGAGGGCATCGCGGACATCGTTGATGAACTGCTGGCGATCTCCCGCGAAGGGCTTCACTTCGACAGTGGGTAGTATCTTGCTGGCGGCAACGCGCTTATCCTTCATGGAAGAGAGGATGCGGGCCTCCACGGCGGCATTGACGGTCGAGAGGACGACAGCGTGTTCGACAGCATTGCCGACGGTCCACTTTCCGGTTCCCTTCTGGCCGGCCTTGTCCAGGATGAGATCGACAAGGGGCTTGCCAGTTTCCTCGTCTTGCTTGGTGAAGATCTGCTCAGTGATATCGATGAGATAGCTATTGAGCTCTCCTTTATTCCACTCGGCGAAGATCTGGTGGAACTCCTCGGCGCTCGGGTTGATTGCGGTCTTCAAAATGGCGTAGGCCTCGCAGATCAGCTGCATATCGCCGTACTCGATGCCATTGTGGATCATCTTGACGTAGTGACCGGCTCCATCCGGTCCCATGTGTCGGCAGCAGGGCTCGCCCTCTACGATCGCGGCGATCTTGCGGAAGATGGGACCGACAGACTTCCATGCCTCTTCCGATCCGCCGGGCATGATCGAAGGGCCATTGAGCGCACCCTCCTCACCGCCGGAGACACCGGCCCCGACATAGCGCAGTCCCTTTTTCTTGAGATCCTTCTCACGGCGCTGCGTGTCGGTCCAGAGGCTGTTGCCTCCATCAATGATTATATCGCCCTGTTCTAGCAGGGGAACAAGTTGGTCGATCACGGCATCCACGGGGGCACCTGCCTTCACCATGATCATGGCCTTGCGGGGATGGGCAAGGGAGCCAACGAAATCCTCAAGGGTCTTGGTGGAAATGATATTCTTACCCTTGGCGCGGCCGTCGGCGAACTTCTCGGTCACCGCCGCAGTGCGGTTGTAGACGCTGACGGAGAAGCCTTTGCTCTCCATGTTGAGGACGAGGTTCTCGCCCATGACGGCGAGGCCGATCAGGCCGATATCACTTTGCTTGTTGCTCATAAATTGTGGAAATTCAGGTTGTCCGAAAGAGTGGGAAACCCTATCTCCTATGGAGGTCCGTTGGCAATCGCGTTCTGGCCTCCATTCTCCCAATATACACGCCGATGAATCTTCCCAATCGCCTGACAGTCGGCCGTCTGATCCTGACTGGTTTTTTTGTCGCTTTTCTCTCCACCTCCACCCACTGGGGGGATGTCGTTGCCCTGCTTCTCTTCATTATCGCCTCATTGACTGACTGGTTGGATGGACATCTGGCCAGGAAGCTCAACCAGATGACGAATTTCGGGAAGCTCATGGATCCGCTGGCCGACAAGGTCCTGGTTGCCTCGGCCCTGGTCTGCCTGATCCCGCTGGGCGCCCTCCCAGCCTGGGCCGTCATCATCATCATCACGCGCGAATTCCTTATCACCGGACTCCGCCAACTTGCAGCGGGTCAGGGGCAGATCTTACCCGCAGATCCTCTCGGCAAACACAAGACTGCCTGGCAGCTTATCACGATCCTTTTCTTCCTGACCCTACTGGCCGCAGGGGATATCTTCGGCGATGAGTCGCGCTGGCTGAAGTTCCTATGGGTGCACGTGGGCCCGTTCCTGATCGGGATCACCATCGTCCTGACCATTTATTCCGGTCTCGCCTATCTCTGGAAAAACAGGCGCTTGCTGCTTTAGAGCATTTTAAATAATAATGTGGCTGTCGATTTGCGAGCGCCATTGGTGGCTTAGCAAGGAGCAGGCGATGCGACTGTAGTCACTGCGCTACAGTCCAAGCGATACGACGCTGCTATACGTCACATGCCGCCGCAAAGAATGGCTATAGTATTGTTTAGATTGGTCTAAGCTAGACTCCAGTTCTATTATAGGGGATGAGACTTCTCCGGATCTTCCTCCTCGATTTCTTTCCGGAGATGAAGTGAGAGCAGTGGTCGGACGAATCCGTAAAGCAGGAATCCGACGAAAAGCACGGCCGGCATCCACTCGTAATTAAGACCTGCGAAGGCCAGTACAACAATAATCAGAAGAAAGCGCGGCAGTGAACGCTGCGTCTTCCAGTTCAGACCCTTGAAGCTCGGATAGCGGACATGGCTGAACATCATGAACGAGAGGAAGAGCAGGAGAACAGGCAGGGCGAATTTCCACTTCCCGATCGTTCGTTCCCCCTCTTGGAGCCAGAGCATGAAGAGCGTGAGTGAGGCGATCAGCCCAGCCGCGGCGGGAATGGGAAAACCCATGAATTCATTCGAGCGCTCCTTCACCTCGTGGGGATCCTTCACAGCTGCAGCGATACAATTGAACCGGGCCAGACGCAGCGTGCCGCAGAGAAGGTAAACGAATGCGATCACCCAGCCCGTCTTATGAAAGTCCTTCAGCACGATCTGGTAGACCAGCAGGGCCGGGGCCAGTCCGAAGGAGACCACGTCGGCCAAGGAGTCGAATTCCCTTCCGAAGGGACTCTCGTTCCCACCGAGGCGGGCCACGCGACCATCGAGCAGATCAAAGACGCAAGCCCCCAGGATAAATGCCAGCGCCTCATGATAACAGTTGGTGACCGGCTCACCGCCATTATTCAGGAGAGCAGCCTCGATGATCTTGAGCACCGCTGCGAAACCACAGAAGAGGTTGCCTGCCGTCATCATGTTCGGCAGGAGGTAGATCTTCGGTTCGTGTTTGTTCACAGCTTAGGGAGTTGGGTTCAGGAGGCCATGCGAGCTACTGCTGTATCGCCACCCTTAACTTTCTGACCGATCGAAACAAGAACCTCGGCATCAAGCGAAAGATAGAGATCTGTGCGAGAGCCAAATCGGATCATGCCGAACCGCTCGCCGCGCTCCATGCTCTCGCCGAGTTGTGCCCAGGGGACGATTCGCCGGGCGATCGCACCGGTGATCTGCTTTACCGCAACGGCACACTCCAGATCATCCTTAGATCCAAAGACCCAGAAAAGGCTTTCATTGAGTGCCGAGGCCTCAGGATGACGAGCATCTAGGTAGAGACCGCCGCGCCCCTCAATGAAGAGCACCTCACCGAGGATCGGGGTCCGGTTCACATGGACATCGAATACCGAAAGGAAGATCGAGATCCGCTTCATCCGGCGCTTGAAGAACTGATCTTCTTCAACTTCGTCCACAAGAGTCACCGTCCCGTCGGCTGGAGAAACGGCCAGCGTCTTGTCGGATGGAGGCTGCCGCTCCGGATCTCGGAAGAACCAGAGGCAGAACAGAAGCAGTCCACCCGTAATAACCGGTGGGAGGAAGGAATGGAGCAGTCTGGTTTCGGAGGCCACGTTTGCAAGGATCAGGATCAAAAAAATCCAGCGACCTTCATACATTGCTCTGGCTGGCCTTGTTTTTTTCATTCGACGTAAACCCTAGAACGGACCCTCATCCCATCGCGAGCTGATAAATCAAGGAATTAAATATGGAACTCATGAAATCAGGAGTTTCTCTAATATTTATGTACGGATCCCTTTTTTGAGTTCCTGAGTTCCATATTAAAGATTTTTGGATTAATTTCACTCCATGACCACAGCCACAACGGAACCGACTCCCGATCTCACGATGGAGGAGCTTCTCGGCATTTTTCCAGGAGCGCGCCGCACGCTCTTCCAGATTCACCATATCGGCGGCTGCAGCAGTTGCGGATTCTCTCCCAGCGAAACACTGACCCAGATCTGCGTACGCAACGGCGAACTCGATCCGTCGGTTGTGTTGGACGAAATCAGGGAGGGACATCTCAAAGATGAGGCTCTCCTAATTTCCCCGAAAGACCTTCATTCCAAGCTGGAAGAAACCAATCTTCGACTCTTGGACATCCGCACCCGTGAGGAATTTGAGGCAGTCGCGATCCCCGGAAGCCGCTTCATGACCCAGGAGATCATGCAGGAATCCATGAGCTGGCCGAAGGAGACGGAGATCATCCTGATCGATCACACCGGAGGGCGCGTCTTGGATGCGGCAGCCTACTTCGCCGGCCATGGATTCACCGGGGTCAAGGGACTCAAGGGAGGAATCAATGCCTATGCCGAGCTGGAAGATTCCTCTCTTCCCCGTTACATTACCGAGGCAGCATGAGTGACGATCAGACCCAATCAGTAGAAGCGGCCGCCAAGAATCCGAAAAACCTTGGTGAGATGGAGAATGCAGATGCCGTCGGCACCGTAGGCCGGAGTGATTGTGGCGACATGCTTCGGATGTGGGTGAAGTTCAAGGAGGAAGACGGCCGCAAGGTGATCGATCGAGCCACCTTCCAGACCTTCGGCTGCCAGACAGCCATCGCCGTGGCGAGCGTCGCCACCGAAATGATCAGAGGCAAGACTGCCTCCGAGGCACTCTCCATGAGTGGTGAAGAACTCTCATCAGCTCTCGGCCCCCTCCCCCCGATGAAGATCCACTGCGCCCAACTCGTCGAAGATGCACTCCGTTCAGCCCTCGATCCGGCGACATCCATTGCAGAGGCTCCTATGGCGCCTGCTGCCCAGACTGGTCCCACTCTTTCCGACCAGATCACCCCTACCTCGGGAAAAGTCAAAATCACACTTCTACCAAAAGCCCCGACGGCATAGTCTCACCTAATGAACTCTCAACAAGAAATCGTCCTCAAGCGCGACACCGACGCGATCCAGATCCCTAGCGGCAACCCGCTCCAGCTTCCCGCAGGCACCAAGGTCATGGTCACCCAGTCCCTGGGTGGCACCTACACCGTGGCAACTCCCGGAGGACTTGCCCGTATCGATGAAAAGGATGCCGACGCCTTGGGCCTCGAGGCTTCTGCCCCAGCAGAACCGGTCAAGACCGCCGTCGAGGGATCCCTCGAAGAGGCCGTCTGGAATCAGCTCAAGACCGTCTTTGATCCCGAGATTCCGGTCAACGTGGTCGATCTGGGTCTGATCTACGAGTGCCAGCTCCAGCATCCTGAGGAGGGAGTCACCAAGGCCCATGTGAAGATGACTCTGACCGCCCCGGGTTGCGGCATGGGCCCGACCATCGCCGCCGATGCCCGAGGCAAGATCCTGACCCTGGAGGGAATTGATGAAGCAGAAGTGGAACTCGTTTGGGACCCTGCCTGGAACCAGAGCATGATCAGCGAGGCCGGTCGCATGAAACTGGGCTTGGTGTGAACCGCTGAAAGCGGCTCGTTGAACGGTTGAAAAGTTGAACTGTTAGGGAAACGCTGATTTAATCGAGAGCGCACTGCGAAGTGATGCTATGCAGGATAGGAGGGTTGGGATAGAATGAGGGAATGAACAACCAGCTGAGTTTTTCTGTGAGCGAATATGCCGGGAAGAAGAAGGCGACCCGGAG
>CAIOJL010000227.1 GCA_903858595.1 uncultured Spartobacteria bacterium
CCCGTTTAGAGCATATTAAACAATAGTGTAGCCGTATTTGATGTGGGGAGATAGAGTTGGTGGATGAGAACACTCTCTTTGGATCTCCGAGAACGGATACTCGATAGCTATGACAAGGATGAGGCGACGCGGGATCAGATTGCCAAGCGCTTCCGGATCTCCCTTGGCATGGTGAAGAAGCTGATCCAACAGCGACGCCATACTGGGGAGATAGGTTCTCTTCATCACCGTTGCGGACGCAAGCCGATCATTGTTGAGAGCCACTGCAAGCAGATGAGCAAGCTACTTGGGTCCAAGCCAGATCTGACGCTCAAGGAACTCAGGGAGGCCCTTGGGTAATCTCCACAAGGAGCTTGCCGGCAATTTTGGTGAACCTCTTCCTGTAGTAGAGAAAAGAGTTCCGACAGGGAGCTGTGAGGTGGGTCTTGAAAGGTGACGCTACGAATGCTTCACAAGCCTCTACAAAGGTCACGGACTTGGATTCTTGTTCCCTTTGATCCATTCATAGCTTCACTGCTTGGAAAATCACTTCTGGTGGTCTGTTGCCAAGAATTTCAAAGGAACGAACTGCAAACTGGGACTGAGTAGAAGGAAGAATGCGGTGAATTGAACCGCTTCGATAACTTTTCCGTATAGGTGCTGCGAATTGCTCCGCCTCATCCCTTGATCGAAAAAAAGCCGCCTCCGTTTACACGTCTCCGAGAGGATTGGTGGAATATTGATACTCCAGCCCTTTGGAGTTCTCTTGGGACGAAGTTTTATGGGTTTCATCGGTGCCTTTTGGTGCCCTTAAAACCCGAAAAGCCGAAAATTCCGAAAATTTCAATCTGCTGAGCAAATCAAGATTTCAAACCAAGCTAAAAGGCTGAATCCCTCGCCCGATCTTGCCATGGTTTGGAAATCCGTTATTTTTCAGATCGTCAGTTTGCGACGCCGCTTTAGCTCAGTTGGTAGAGCATCTCATTCGTAATGAGAGGGTCGCCGGTTCGAATCCGGCAAGCGGCTCCACTTCTAAAGCTTCATGGATACTAGCACCAGAGGTGATGAGGTGGAAATAATGAGAGCATCAGCATCAAAACATTCTGCAAATGTTGCAGGTATGAAGCTCCATGTTATCGCCGCCGCACTGCTTTTCAGCGCAATCGCCCACGCCGGTTCCATCGTTCAGAAGCCGCTCGATGAGTTCGTGATCTACGACATCCCGGTGGCCTTGAAGACGGGAACGACGACTGTCATGTTCCCCTCGGAAATCACGGGTCTCTTTGCCAAGTCGGTGGCTGTGCAGGATCAGGAGAATGCCGGGTTCCTGATCTCATTCACGCCGGGGAACTTCTACTTCACGATCCGGGCGCTCAAGAAGGATGCGGAGGATCACCTGACCGTGATCTTCAACAGGAAGGCCTATGTGTTCCACCTGACGGCTTCGGATCATCCCTTCTACAATGTGACCCTCTACCAGGAGAAACGGAGTAATAAAAGGAGGGGAGGATCAATGTCGAGCCCGAGCGAGTTCTTTCGCTAATGGACAAAGCCAAGGCCTATTCCGCTGCTACTGAAGGCAGATCGGGATGCCTGGGCCGGGGTGCTCCATGCGTCTCCGGGAATCACCAATTACTATAAGGGTTTCAGCGCTCGCATCCTTGATGTCTGGGGGTTCGAGGAGGAGGACACGCTGATCTTCCGCCTGGAGTTGGTCAACGAGACCGACCAGGCAATCTACTATAAGTCACAGGATCTGGCCGTACGACTGGACGAGCGGATTTACACGGAATCCCTTGCCGATGCCTCTGGGGTCATGCCCCCGAAGTCGGTGACACCTGCGTTTTTTTCGATCACGGGGAACGGCCAGGGTGGCCGCAATCACCTCGCCCCAGAGAACAAGTGGAATGTCCTCGTGGTGAGGGCGGAGCTGCGACAGGGAGGCGGGACGGCTAATTCCAGTGCTAGTGGTGCCTCCAACAAGAATATCATCCGATGAACCTCCGTGATTTCAAGACGGAGCTACTCAACAAGGCGACCGGGCGGCGGCTCCTCTTCCTGTTTGCAGGAGGGGTGATTCTGGCCTTCATCCTGTTGCATCGAGGCGGAGGGAAGGTGAGCAAGGTAAC
>CAIOJL010000228.1 GCA_903858595.1 uncultured Spartobacteria bacterium
AAGTGACCTTCTTTCCTCGGCTGCGGCCATCGGGACTGAAGGGCTGGCAAGATACTCCCTGAAACCGGCCCTCAGACTTTCGAGATCAACAATCTCGGAGTATCCTTCCTTCCAAATGAGCTTTATGTCCCGAAGGGGAGTCGGTGAAGGTTCCGGTGGCGAACCCAGAAGCCCTGAAAACCCTCCGAGGGAAAAAATAACGATGAAAGCAAGCAGGCTGCCAAAGCCTCTTGCCTCATGTCGGTGCGAAAATGGAAGGTAATCAATTTGCATCCGGCATGATCAGGCCGACCAACCGCTGGATACCGTGCTTGGAAAGATCACTCATCGGATAGCGACTCTGGGAGCGGAGATACCAGGCGAGCGATGAGCCATATTCCTTCTTCTCCTCATAGTTTTTGGCCTGACGGATATCGTGAACGAAGTCGGGGGCCTGAGTGGTGAAATCGGCACGTAGTTGGCTGAGCTTCTGATCATCGGAATAATGAGAAAATGTCTCATCAAGCCCCTCCCAGGCACCGGCGTAATCCCCGCGACGGGCAATCTCCTGGGAGCGCATGATCGAGGTCTCGATCTCCTGCATCCGGGAAAGAACCTTGCGCAGTTTCTCCCCTCGTTCGGACTTCCTGTTGGTATCGTCCATGGCAAGCGCAGCGATGTACTTTTCCTTGTCATCGAAAATCTGCCGGTAGTTATGCTGGCTCTCAAGCTGGTCAAAGTCTGTGAGGGCCTGAACCTCCGGACGCGCCACATTTCCAAGCTTACTCATGTCTGCGGCAAAGCTGGTGACCTCGGGATTGTTGGGCCAGAGGGAGGCTGCCCTGGTGATCTGGGTCTGGACAGTCTGGAGATCCCCCTTGGAAGCCGCCACCTTGGCTGACGCAACCAGCAGACTGCTGGCCGTCTTTACCTGCTGAAGCTTGCCACGGATCTCGGCGTCGTCGAAGCTTGGATTCCTCGCCTTCATCTTGTCGACCACTTCGCTCAGGGCGTCGATATTGCCGGAGTTGGCGGCATTGACGAGCCGGTTACAGAGCTGCGCATAGGCGAGCGTCTTCCTCTTTTCATCCTGGGTTAAGAGGCGGACGCTTGGAAGGTATTCCCCCTTGGTAAAGACCGCTGCCAACTGGCTGGCAGCGCTCTCAATCTCGTTCTTCTCGAGAAGATATTTATACACCTTGACCTGCTCATTGACATCCCTAATCACCTCGTTGGCAAAGGCATCAAGCTGGCTGAGGCTCTTGAACGCTCTGCTGGCTCCCTGCATGCCGGTGACAACCGCATTCTCGGCACTTTCCACGCTCAGATTCTCCACCCCCATGTGAAGTCCAGATCCAGAGAGAGCCGAGGCATCCCCTCCATTATTATTATAGTTGTTGCCCACGCTGGCACCCGTGCCGTCGCGTCCGGTACCTGCGGAGGCACCAACACCATTGCCGTTGTTTCCACTGCCGCTAGCGACGGATCCCTTCGGGTTCGCATCGGCGATCAGCTTCACCTGACCGGCTGCCTTGTTGTAACCCATCTTGTCGGCCATCTGCATGAATCCCTCAAGCGACTGGTCACCATCATCGAACAGGGCCCGGTAAAACCGGTCGATGATGATGACATGCTGATACCGACGCTGGACAAAGAGCTGCAGGATCAGGGATTGCAGGGCGAACTTCGCCTGCGTCCCGACGGTACTCATCTGGACCTGGTTACGCTGAATCGTCTGCGTCAGAGACGCGACACTGCTCTTGGAGGGATTGAGCTTTGCCGTACGCACCTCGGTCTGGTTCGCATTGTTATCGGCAATATCGTTCTTGCCGGGAGCGATCGCCGAGAGACTGAGCGATTGAGCCTCATGAAGCTGATTGTACTGGGCGGTGCTGAGTTGATTTCCCAGCACCCGGTCCGTCTCGGTCATTTTCTGGATCTGGAGACGGGCATTTGCCGCCGCATAGACGGCGTCATGGATGGTAGTGCAGTTATTGGCGTCACTTTCAAACTCGGAGGCTTTTGTGAGCAAGTTAAAGGCCTCATCCTGATTCTGCTTCGAGGCATTTCCGGGTGAGAGCAACTCCATGATCCTGTCGATGCGCTGACGGTAGAGCTTGGCATCATCGGAAGTTTCGGGTGGGGCACTCAGATATTTCTCGAACTGGATGGCAAAGGCAGGATTGTTCCAAAGCGAGAGGAAGGTATTAGGCTTCATATCAACGACGTTCTTCTTTGCCTTCAGACTGGCCTCGAACATCGCCTGGCTTCCGATGGCGGAATTATCGCTGAAAGAGGTTAGTGCATTCCCCTCCTTGTACTGCTGTCCCGTCTCATGAATGGTTTGGGCGTTGGGAATCTGAGCCCTCAAGACAACAGATCCTACCAGCACAGCAAGGACAGCAATCGTCCGCAAAAAGTGTTTTGCGTTCATGGTTTGCTGGCCTCCTCGACCTTCAGAAGGCCGTTTTCAATAACCTTCACTTTCATGATATAATGCTGCCCCTTCTGAATGGTGAGACCACCAAGACTAGAGGGCACCAGCACAGGGAGCACCATGGGGACTCCGGACTGAGTCTGTTTCTTGAGCACGACGGAAAAAAGCCGCCCCTTGCCCGGGGAGTTCCCGAGAGCCGAATCGATCTCGGCATCGATCTTGTACGTGTTGCCGCGCAGGGAGTTGGCATTGTCGTAGTAGATGGACGGATCCAGTTCTTCCGTGGTGCGCAACGAGGCGTCGCCTCCGCTCTGATGCAGGGCAACATAAGCACCTGCCGCAGCAAGCCCAAGCATGAAAACGATGAGCCATGGAGACAGTCCTTGGGACTTCTTTTGTCGCGACATGGACAAACAATCAGTCGGTCTGTGGAAAAATTCAAACTGATTCTACATTGCCTCAGGTTTCTTTCCGGGACTCGAGGCGGCGAATCCTTTTTAAATAACGGGTGCCATCGGGCCCCAGCGTGGAGGGGTCGATGACGGGATCGCCGAAGAAATAGTCCCAGAAACGTTCCAGGGAGTGTGGAGCCAACGGGAAAGCAGCCGACAACTCCAGGGCTATTCTGTAGAAATCCACCGAGCGTCTCCCGACTGCGCTCCTCCTCAATGCGAACTGGGCGCCACCCCGGAAGTGGAACAGATTGGGTGAAGGTTTCTCAAAAAGCAGCTCGTACAACCTACCCGTAGAAAGTTCGGCCCGTTCAGGATTCTTACTCCAGGGAACGAACAAGCGTAGTCCTTGCGGATCGTCCGTATCCTCCAGAAACCCATACCAGAGAAAAGGACGCGGGGTTTCCCTTCCCTCAGCTAGGGCCTTCAGTCGCCTGTGCAGGTCAGGGGCGTGGTCAAAGGGATGTCCTTGGCAGAAGACCGTTACATCGGCCAGAGAGTGATACCTGCAGAACAAATGGGTCAGGTAGGTGTGGGCCTCCCTACCGATATTCGGAAGAGAAATCACGGATGTCCCATCTCTTCCAAGGAGGCTCTCCGGCAATGCCTGCGTGGATCCCTTATTGTAGATCGAGATCCGGAAGGATGCCGGGACCTTCCTGAGCCAGCGAAGATCCTCCTCATGGCGCGCTACCACAAGTTCCAGGGAGCTATCATCGGGACGAGGCGTCATCGCCCTCTTTCCTTAAAGTGCTTGGCGTCGGGAGGCCAGATCCATTAGAAATTGACTCTGCCCATGAACATCGTGATCTTTGCCGCGGGATACGCAACCCGACTCTATCCAATCACCGAAAACAAGGCCAAACCCCTGCTCTAAGTAGCGGGCAAGCAGATGATCGAATGGGTGCTCGACAACCTCGCCCCGATTCCCGACATCGATCGGGTCTATGTCGTCACAAACAGTAAGTTCGCCGGGGCTTTTGAGGAGTGGGCTGCCGGTTACAAAGCAAAAGGACTCGGTGGAGCCAAGATGGAGTTCACCATTGTCAACGACGGCTCCACATGTGATGACGACAAACTCGGAGCGATCGGCGACATCCACCACGTTCTCAAGACCCAAGATATCAGACACCAGGATCTACTGGTTGTTGCCGGAGACAATCTCTTCAGCCAGCCCGTTTCAGAATTCGCGGAGGCTGCCAAAAAACATCCTGCTACACTCGCACTCTAAGACGTGGAAAACCTCGAGGAGATCCGTAAATACAATAACGTCTCAGTCGACGTCGAGGGAGTCATCACACACTTCGAGGAGAAACCGGCACACCCCACCACTACGAAAACAGGCATCGCGCTTTACTACTACCGCACGGATACTCTACCCCTCATCGACACCTATGTCACGGAGGGAAACAACCCCGATCAACCGGGACGCCTGATTCAGTGGGTCTATCCTCGGGTCAAGGTGAGTACATGGGACGTTCCAGAAGCGTGGTTTGACATCGAAAGCAAGGAAACCCTGATCGAGGCCAACGAAGTCTTTAAAAAGTTTGCCTGAAGTTCATTCGAAAAATGACCAGTCAGGATAAGCCTTGCACCACCGAGCTTCGGGAATAAATCCCTCAACCCAGAGCGGATGATTGCGTGATTGATTCTTAGAGACTGTCTGAAAACTAGGGATTACCGCGTTGCTGGAGATTTTTCTTCTGGCCAAGACAGGAGGGCGGCGGCGATCCCCGCAGTGGGCTTGCACCGCCCGATTAACGCTGGTCAGGAGGAAAAGATAGGCAACCCTTTGGGCGTGAGCAGGATTCCTGCTCACGCGCGATATTTCCTAGTTTTGAGACAGTCTCTTAGGCCAGCTTGAGCCTCTTGCTTCCGTGAGGGGTCTTGGCGACAACGCTCCCACGGCTGAAGAGATCTTGGATGGCCGCCAGTGTCTCGCGCTCATTACGGGCATAGCTGGAGACAGTGGCGACAAGGTCGCCGAGTGAGGTGATATGTTTGGGGTTGGTGTGTTTTTTCATAGTGTGGTCTTTCTGAAGAGTAAGACACGAACACCTCGGCGAATGTTCAAAAATAGTTGCAGTCCGTAACGCGCCTCCCCCCACCATCCCTATGGCAAGCGGACAAGGGCACAGGCCTTGCTTGTCTCTACAGCTCGGATATGCTCCAAGCATCCCGAATCTGGATTCTCATGCACCCACTATTCGCCAAACGATTACTCCTTCGCGACATCTTCACTCTCTTTGTTTTCGGAGCCCTAGCCGCCTCTTCAGCTATGTCCATGGAGACGAATACTCCGACGGCACTCTCTTTGCTCCCCGCACTTGCCACTCGTGCGACGATGACATCCGGGAGTCCGGAAACGCTGCTCAAACTTCTCTCGGCCGGAGGCCTGGTGATGATCCCCCTGCTAGTTCTTTCCGTGATCACGCTGGCATTGATTCTCGTTTATCTCGTGATTCTCAGAAGAGGTGCCGTGGCAGGCTCCCGGTTCATGACGATGGCCGAGACGCTGCTCGGCAAAGGAGACCTTCTGGGTCTCCTTGCCATTGCCAATAAGCACAGCGATATCGCTGCCTCCATCCTCACAAGAACACTTGAATTTCTGGCCAGCCATCCGGGAGTCACGGACGATCAACTCCGGGAAATCGCGCAGACCGAGGGAAGCCGCGAGGCCTCCCTGCTGAACCAGCGCGCAGCCTGGCTTGCCGACATCGCCACAGTAGCCCCCATGCTGGGACTGCTCGGGACGGTTTTCGGAATGATCCGTTCCTTCAGCGTGATGGCCAACGATGTGGCCGCTTCCCGCCCAATGTTGCTGGCGGAGGGGGGTGGCCGAGGCCCTCGTCGCAACGGCTGCGGGACTTGTCGTGGGCATTCCTGCGATGATCGCCTATGCATGGTTCCGCGGGAGGGTTCAGGAAATGATTTCCGAAATGGAGGGGGTAACCTCCCTTCTGCTGGTGAAGCTCGTGATCGCCAGAAAGAATTCGCAGACACTCCGCTGATCCTAACCGTCTGCCGTGAATTTCCGCACGCGCCTACAACCGGAGCCACGGGGCTTCCTGATCGCCCCGATGGTCGACATCCTGCTTGTGCTGCTTGGGTTCTTCATGCTCACATGGAGTTTTGCCCGACAGGAACGAGAACTCGACGTCCAGATGCCCTCGGCGGGCGAGGCTAAGGAACAGCGGCGCTCCGTCGGAGAGGTGATCGTCAACGTGAAGACCGATGGCAGCCTTGTCATGAACCGTCGGAGTATGACCCCAGACGAGCTTCTGACGGCGCTTTCACGGATCGCCGCACTCTATCCCGACCAGGCCGTGGTCCTGCGTGGCGATCAGCGTGTCGACTATGGACACATCGTCCAGACACTCGATCTCTGCCGGAAGGCCAATATCTGGAACATTGCCTTCGCCACAGCAAGCCCCGAGGCCTCCAGTGCTCCCTCCGCTGTTACACCCTCCAGTCCATAAGTGCCCATGAGGAACAGTACATCCGAACTCCGAAGATGAAAGTGACGAGTTGGCGCAAGAAGCTCTCCGCACTCCTTTGGATGGCCCCGATCGCCCTGAGCGGACTTTCGGGAGTCACGGCAACACTGCATGGACAGTCCCTCTCGCCTGAGCCGGAAGTTCGTCGCGCCCTTCCCGTCACGATGACTTCCTTACCGACACCGACACCGGTCATGAGGGCCCTGCCAGCGGATTCGACGACTTTGACATCACCCGCCCCCTCAGCGTCTATTGAGACTCAAACTATTACTTCGACTCCTAGCACCGCACCCACGGAAACGATCGCTGCTGCTGCAGCCGATCCATCGGCGCTGGCAACATCACAACTTGCGATTGCCGACGGTTGCTATGCAAGAAAACAGCCTGAGCTGGCCATCCCGGAATATGAGAAATTCCTGATCATGGCGTCGCGGAACTCTACTGACCGGGAACGCGCCCTTTACCGCTTGGGGGAATCACAGCGCCAAATGGGTAGCATGGCCGCAGCGGAGAGCAGCTTCCTGAAGCTGATCGCCGAATACCCCAACGGCCAGCATGTCCCCTCCTCCTCGTTTCGCCTTGGCGAGATGAGGGAGTCACGGAGTGAGTATTCCAACGCGGCGGATAATTTTGCGGTAACTGCCAAGGGCGCTACCGATCCCACGATCCGTATTGCCGCATTCTACCATCAGGCGCTCTGCTTGGAAAAGAGCGGACACCAGCAGGAGGGAGAAGTTATTTTTCGCTCGGTAGCTTCGGAAAAACAGCTCGGAACGGGACCCAATCCCTACCGTACTCCCACCCTGATGCATCTGGCCTCCTTGGCCACTAACTCGGGTAACAAAGAAGCGGCTCTGGCCGATTATCGGGAAATCATGGCTGCGGAAACCAAAGGGGAAGTTTGCTCCGAAGCGGCCCTCAAAGCGGCCCAGATCGAATCCGAGCTCGGTCACCCGGAGGACGCGCGGAAAATGTTTGAGAAAGTGGCTTCCTCCAAAGACTCGGGACGCTGGCAAAGCATTGCTGCGCTCGGCTCACTGCGTCTGGCTGCCCTGTCCGGTGACAACAGTGCGATCCTACGGAACTCGGAAAGCGCCCTGGCCCTTGATTCCGAGAACAAACCGGAAATCCTGCTCCTCCAGGCGAATGCCCTCAGAAAGACCGGCAAGAACTCCAAGGCGCTTGAGAACTACGATGCAATCATCCGAGAGTACCCGAGAAGCAGGGCCGCTTCCGAGTCTCCGTTCCAGCGTCTCCTGGTGCTCCATGCTCTGCGAAATCCGGATCTTGCCGCAGAAATCGATCACTACCTGCTGACAGCCAGCGACCCCTCCGACAGGGCACGCGCCCAGTTACTCAAGGCCGAGGCCACCCTCATGGCGTCGAAGTATGTCGAAGCAGCCCTGCTCTACCACAACCTCCCGGTCAAAGACCTGCCGCCGGCTGCAAAGCCCGACATTCTCTACAAAGAGGCCTGGGCGCTCATGCAAGCGAACACGCAGGCCGGAGCAGATCAGTCCAAGCCCGTTGATCCGGCCCTGCAGGTAGAGACGATCGCGGCTCTGACGCGCTTCATCGAGTCCTGCCCGGATGACTCACGGACTTCCGCGACCCTGGCCCAACGCGGACTCTTGAACCTCAGACACAAGAATTTTGATGCCACGGTGGCGGATTTCACTCTACTTGAGACCCGCTACCCGAAAGCTCCAGAACGGGAACTGGCTCTCCAACAGAAGGCCCTTCTGCTGGGTCAGCAGAAGAAGAGTGATGAGATGGTCGCCACGTTCACCCAACTCATCCGTGACTATCCGAAGAGCAGCGCAGCCCCGGAGGCCCATTACTGGATCGGACTGACAGCCCTCGACCGCAAGGATTATGCCACGGCAGTTACAAAACTTGCCGAAGCCCGCAAAGAGGATCCCAAACAGTTCGGAGAACGGGCTGGGCTCCGGATCCTACTTGTCCGATATGACCAGAATGACTTCGAGGAAGCCTCAAAGGAGGCCTTGGCCTTGAAGCCAGCACTTATTCCTCCAGAGGTCGGACGTTGGCTCGGTCTTAAAACCATGGAAGCAGGTGATTCCGCGAAGGCTGAATGCTTTCTGGCTCCTCTTGTAAAGCCGGGACTGCCCGGTAATACGGATTCTGAAATTCAGGGTGCTCTGGCCCAGTCCCTGATCCTGCAGAATAAATTTAAGGAGGCTCAGATACCGACTACCGCCTGCCTGAAACTAGCCAAGGATCCCGCAGCCAGAGCCAAGGCCTTGCTGATGAGCGCGGCGATCCAACACTCGCTGAAGGATCTGAACTCTGCCTCCTCAATGGTCGAAGAGGTGATGCTTCTGCAACCGGAGGGATCTATCAACGCCGAGGCCCGGATCCTGAGTGGCGATCTGCTAGCAGCCAAACAAGACTACGCTGGGGCCGCCAAGGCCTACATCACGGTCGCCGTGCTCTACGACGATGCCGCTCTGGCCCCGAAGGCGCTGGCACGAGCCGCCGATGCCTACCACCGGTCCAGCAATGAAACCGAGGCTCAGAAAACGCTGGACGAACTCCACAAACGTTTCCCACATTTTCCAACTAATCCCAGCCCGATAAAATCAAAACCATGAAGACTATGAAGAGCCTTCCTCTTGTTTCGCTTTTCCTTTTTTTTGCGGAAGCTTGCCTAGTGCCTGGAGCGGTAACGACCAATGGGACAAACACCCCCTCGGCAACTCCGGCGACTCTGGTGACTCCGATGACTCTGGCGCCTCTCAGGGCGACAAATGTACCGGCATCTCTAGTAGCTACCAACGCAGGCGCCACGAATACACCAACTACCAATTCACCAGCCACTTCCCCCTCTCTGATCGCGCATGATTTGCGTGAGATTCACGGATCTATCTCCTTGCCAAAGGAATGGACCCTGCTTCCCGGCCAACTGCTGGAGGGGGATGTCCTGCTTGCCACCAAGGAAAAGATTTCGGGAGAGAATGATCCCTACACCACCGGCTTGAGCATGACTCTCGACCGTAACGGGGCGAAGGATTCCAATCAGAAACCGACGGAATACGCCATGAGTCTCGCTCGTGAAGCTCATGACAAGGCAGGTGACGAGGCTTCTCCACTCAGGGAGTCTCAGAACGGACCCTTCCATGAAATTCGCTTCGACTTCCCGGTTGCCGGGGACCTGCCCCTGCAGATCACCGAGGTGCTGCGTGCCAATCAAAAGACCGGAACGCTCGCCGTCATTCTCTGGCAATCCCCGAAAGAGAAAGCGGTCGCGCTGCAGGGCCTCAGGGAGGCTATTCTCGCCAGCCTGACCTTGGATCCCGAAAAATGAGCATTCTACGAGCCTACAAAAAGAGTCGGGGCAACCTACCCGCGTTCCTACTCTTCCTCCTCGCCTTGGCGCTTGCAGTGGGGGGCATCGCTTTCTGGCGACTGATGCAACCCAAGCCCCTCACGCAAGTCACCCAGACACATACCGGTTGGTCGGCCTTGCAGGAACAGAAAGAGCGTCTCCCACTTGCCTTTGCCTCTGATCGTTCGCTGGAGACAATGGATCGTGAATTCACTGATCTGGTTCAGCATGTGATCCCTTCTGTGGTCAGCATCACCACCACGACGGTACCGGACCGCGATGCTTTAATCCGTCAATTCTTCGGCCTTGGTGGTGGTAATGTCAGTCAGAACAACAAGATGGGCTCGGGCATGATCGTCTCCCCGGAGGGGTACATCGTCACCAACTGGCATGTCGTCAAAGGCGCCTCACAGGTCACCGTCCAACTAAATGACGGCCGTTCTCTTCCCTCTTCAATCGCCGGCGTCGATCAGCGTTCCGATATCGCTGTCCTGAAAATCGCCGCCGAAGGACTCGAACCGATCGCCTTCGGCGACTCGGAGTTGGTCAAGGTCGGCCAGATGGTCTTAGCCGTGGGCAATCCTTTCGGACTTCAGGAAACTGTGACCCAAGGAATTATCAGTGCCAAGGGACGCCGCACCGTCAGCGAGGCCGCCAATGAGTTTTTCCAGACCAGCACCACCATCAATCCGGGCAACTCAGGCGGCCCCCTTGTTGACATCCACGGGAGGGTCATCGGCATCAACAACTTCATCCTCAGCAGGAGTGGCGGCTCCGAGGGGATCGGATTCGCCATTCCCTCCAATGTGGCGCGGCGGGTCTACGAGGACATTGTTCAGCGCGGGCGCGTCATCCATCCTTGGTTTGGCATCGTGATGCGGCCCTTGAATGCAAGCCTGGCAAAACAACTCGGACTAACGGACGCCAGTGGCGCCTTGGTCGCAGCAACCCTTGCTGGATCGCCTGCAGAACAGAGCGGCCTGATCGGCGGCGACGTGATTGTTTCCTTTAATGGGCACCCGATCCGCGATGGGAAAGACCTGCGCAATCGCGTGGCCGAGGCCGAAGTCGGCCCACCCACAGGGATTGAGATCCTCCGTGCGGGAAAACCACTCCAGCTCAGCGTCACCATGATTGAGGAGCCGGCCAATTGATCCGAAATTCTTCCTTCCTCCCCCTTGGTGACCTCACTCGCATCCTCCCAAAACCTCCGGTTAGCCCACGCTTGCTAAGTAAGGGCCTTCGGAACTAAATTACTTCCCTTGCCATGGCTGCAGATATCTCTACCGGATCATCGCGTGCACCCCGCAGCGCTCAGGTCCGGTTGACGCTCTGGACCCTAGGGTCAATAGCCATGATCGAGTTGATCTTGGCGGCGATCGCGCTTGCGCCCCGTTTTGTTTCCGGACTGCGGGCTGGCAACTCTCCCGATCAGTCAAAGGTGGAACCATCATCGCTTCCCAACTCTCCCACCCCGAGCCAAACACCCCCCCCCCAGTCACCGGTTTCTCTTCCGGTAAGCCAGCAGACTGCGGACACATCCCCAGTTAATTCCTCGGTCAATCCACCAGTCAACAACTTCGCGCTCAAGCAGATTCCAGCCGATCAGACGCCTCCCAGACAGCCCCCTGCCGATGCGGCGGTCAACGGGGAAGCGACCCTTAAGATCGTTAACACCCGCCTTTCGAATACGGAGGATGGTTCCAAGAAGCTTCAGGTGGCCATCAAGGCGAACTCTCAAGAGCAGATCGACAGCGCCCAGGAAAAGGTTCAGGTCTATTTCTACGATCAGGATGGAGATGAGATCGTTCCGAGTAAGGCGCAAGTCACCTCCAAGTGGCTGAACTGGAAAAGCGGGGAAACGCAGCTTGTGGAGGTGACCTACCTCCCTGAATCTGTGGATCCGAGCGTCAAGTTCGCCGGATATGTCATTGCCGTCTATTACAAGGGGGATCTTCAGGACTGCCGCGCACAACCACCACGACTCCAGAAACTTTTTGAGCCCAACTACTATATCGGCACGGAGGAGTGATGCATCGCGTGTCTCCTACCATGCCCCGGGCGATCTCCCTCGCTCTCGCCTTGTTTCTGGCGCTGATCGTCTTTCTTCCGACGAAGCTCCATGCCCAGATCCTAGTCGATCTTTCCATCAAGCGGTCGCTGTACATCGCCTATGAGCCGCTCCTGGCCACCGTGCGGATCAGCAATCTCTCAGGCAACCCGCTTCTGCTGGCGGATGTGGAGGGAAAGAAATGGTTCGGATTCCAGGTGGAGACCCTTGACGGCCGGCCCATCCCCCCCTCCAACCCCGATTATGAAATCGAGCCGATCAAGGTCGCCCCTGGGGAATCGCTCATCCGCACCATCAATCTGGTCCAGCTCTACCCGATCACCGACTTCGGCTCCTACCGGATCAGGGCAAGCGTCTACTCCGCCGAGCTCTCGAACTATTTCAGCAGCCCCCCGCTCACCATCGAAATCACCGAAGGACGACTCCTCTGGCAGCAGACCGTGGGAGTGCCTTCAAGGGATGGGATCCGAGGAGGCAGCCGCACCATCAGCCTCCTGTCCCACCGCCTTACGGATCGGACAGATCTCTATTTGCGGATCGCGGACAAGGATGCCGGGATTGTCTACTGCACCCACCGGCTCGGGGACTATATCTCCTACGGAAAGCCCGACATCATGCTCGACGCCTCCAATATTATCCATGTACTGCAGAACAACATCCCTCACGAATTTATCTACACAAAGGTCGGTCTGGACGGGAAGATCCTAGCCCAGCTCTCTTACAACGCTCCTAAATCACGTCCCCAGCTCAAGCGCTTCGAGGACGGCACGATCGCCGTCGTGGGTGGCGCCCTTTTTGATCCGAGAGCTACCCCCACTCCCGGCATCATCCCCAATCTCTCCGACAGGCCCGTGCCTCTGCCGACCCCAGAACAGCCGATGCCGACACCGAAGAAGGGTGAGAAAAAGCATCCCGCTCCTCTACCCACACCTGCTCCCGTTCCAGCCTCCGTTCACATCGACTGAGGCATCTGCGAAGTCCGCCACTTGACTAGGAGGAGTTTCCGCCGATAAATATTAGTGCTCATGTCATTCCTTTTTCTGATGAGACACATTCCGGTCGCCCTTGCCTGTATGGCCATGCTGATGCTAGGCGCCTGCGCCTCGTATGACGGCCGGCTGAACTCCACGGCCACCCAGTATCTCGGCACCGACGGCTCTATCGTCACCAGGACCTCCACGGCCTCGCTGCCCGACCTGATCTCCTACTGGGCGGGTGAGTCAGCGAACGGCCCTGGCCATATCGTCATCAACATCAGCCAGCAGAAACTCTTCTACTACAAGGGAGGGAAACTCGTCGGCATCTCCGCAGTCTCGACTGGCAAGGAGGGACACGACTCGCCAGTGGGTAATTTCAAAGTCCAGAAGAAGGAAAAGGAGCATGCCTCCAATCTCTACGGCGACTTCGTCGACGCCTCTGGCACTGTGGTGGTCAAGAGCGTCGATGCTATTAAAGACAAGCCTCCTGCAGGCACTCACTTTCAGGGCTCTTCCATGCCGTGGTTCATGCAGTTTGCTCCGGGTGTTGGAATGCACACCGGCTTCCTGCCGGGAATCCCTGATTCCCACGGTTGCATCCGCCTGCCCGACAAAATGGCTAAGATCTTCTACGATGTGACGCCGCTTGGAACGCCAGTCACGCTCGAGAAGTAAGAAAGCCTGCTCGCCGTCCCACATTCGGAATCGACTCGCGCGGCGCAGAGGATTTTAGCCGATCTTCGGATGGAATCTTGCGATTTCAGAGCCCCTCACTCTTTCGCCATCATCGACACTTTAGGTGCCTTTGATTTTCTCTGCGTCTCTGCGCCTTGTAGGTCAGGGAAAATTATAATCCGGCCGTCCCTTGGAAAAGGTCGTGTTTTTGTTAAAACACTCTCCTGCTGATTCGTGTTTCCCTGAGTACCCCAGACTGCCTAATTTGGTTTCATGTCAGCCGAACCGATCATTGTTTCCGTTCCGCTTCAGGACTCACCTTATGAGATCCTGATTGGCTCCGGAATACTTTCCCTAGCTGGAGAACTCGCGGCCAAGGTCGTGAAGCCATGCCGATGCGTATTGATCTCGGATGAAATTGTCGCTCCTCTCCACGCGCCCAGAGTCCTCGAATCCCTCCAGAGTGCCGGCTTTGAACCCCATCTGCTAACGGTGCCCGCAGGGGAAGCCTCCAAGTCGATGGCGGTTGTGGCTGATCTCTGCGACCAGATGATCCAGCTGGGCTTGGACCGCAAGAGCGCTCTCTTCGCACTCGGCGGAGGTGTTGTCGGGGATCTGGCAGGATTTGTGGCTTCCATCCACTACCGCGGCATCCCCGTAATCCAACTGCCGACGACGGTCGTCGCTCAAGTCGACAGCTCCATCGGAGGAAAGACAGGCGTAAACAGCCCTCTGGGAAAAAACCTGATCGGCACCTTCCATCAGCCCCGACTTGTGCTCTCCGACATAGCCACTCTCTCCACTCTTCCAGAGCGGATCTTCCAAGAAGGACTTGCCGAAGCGATCAAGCATGCCGTGATCGCCGATGAGCCCATGCTCGCTCTTCTGCTCGATTTGCTGCCTCTTGATCGCTCATCGGATTTAAGCTCCCTCATCGCACGGAATGCTGCCATCAAAACCCGAATCGTCGGGGATGATGAGTTCGAAACCAAGGGAACGCGCGCCCTCCTCAATTTCGGTCACACCATCGGCCATGCCATCGAGGCTGTTGCCGGCTATGGGAAACTCTCCCATGGGGAATGCGTCGCGATCGGCATGATCGCCGCTCTCGATCTCTCCGTGCGCCTAGCAGGGTTACCTCAGGATCAGGCCGAGCGTGTCAAGAAAATCATCATTGCCTGCTGCCTTCCTACCTCCATCCCCTCTTATATTCCGATCGATTCCATCCTTGCAGCACTAGGCCGGGACAAGAAATTCGATGCTGGCGCCATCCGCTTTGTCCTGACCAAAGAACTCGGCTCCGCCTTCGTCACTGATAAAGTGACCCTTGAAGATGTGACAGATGCGATTGCGAGGATTACCGCTTGATCCGTAATAACAACCGTGAAAACTTAAGGATGTCATGCCCCTCAAACTTAAAGTCCGCAAGATCGGCAATTCCCTTGGGGTGGTACTGCCCAAGGAGGCCCTGTCCCGCCTCAATGTGGAGGAGGGCGATACCCTTACCCTCAGCGAGTCTCAGGATGGCATCCGTCTGACAGCGGCTAATCCAGCTTTTGCCGACACAATGGCCGTCTTTGAATCGCTGAGTCGTCGCAATCGCAATACCCTGCGGGAACTAGCTAAATAGCAATCCGGTGAAAGAGCCGCGATGGATCGAACGCGAGGTCTGCCTTGCGCTTCACGATATGCTTCTTTCCCAATACGGGGGATGTGCTGGACTTCGCGAATCCGGATTACTGGATTCTGCCCTCGCCCGACCGCTCCAACTTCAAGCCTACGGATCGCCTTCCCTCACCGAGTTGGCAGCCTCCTATGGGGCGGGAATCATCAAAAACTATCCCTTCCTCGACGGGAACAAGCGAACAGGTTTTATGCTAGGAGCCGGTTTTCTTGAGCTCAACGGCATGGAGTTCGTTGCCTCGGAGGCCGATGCCGTGATCAAAACCATCGCCCTCACGGCAGGAGAAATGACCGAAGGAGCTTATGCAGTCTGGATCGAGCAGAACTGCCGGAAAGCCTAGTACTCAAATCAAAACGTCTCCTCCTTCGTCAGTTATAAAGTGACACTGTGAGGACGTCACCGAAGCTGTTGAAGGACTGAGGGGTTAGCTTACAACAAAAGAAAAAACCATCTCCGTCGCTCCCGTGTGCCCCTCAGGGCGATATGATCCGCTTGGCACTTCGGACACTGGACCTCTTCCCTCTTGGCCTTGATGTGCAGTTCCACCGCTCCACCCACGTACTTCGTGCTCCGATATGTCCAGCCTTCACCAATGCCGAAGGCCCTCTTCAAAAATGTAGCTTCCATCCCTCATATCTACTACCATTCGGACAGATATAATGGTATAAATAGGGTTACATAAGGGTGACTATGTGATTGGCTGAGTGGATGGCACGACCGAGAGCAAAACTGGATCACGCCAAGGAGGGCACTGAGGTACTTTGAGGCATCAAGAGAG
>CAIOJL010000229.1 GCA_903858595.1 uncultured Spartobacteria bacterium
CTCTCTTGATGCCTCAAAGTACCTCAGTGCCCTCCTTGGCGTGATCCAGTTTTGCTCTCGGTCGTGCCATCCACTCAGCCAATCACATAGTCACCCTTATGTAACCCTATTTATACCATTATATCTGTCCGAATGGTAGTAACGTGTGGGGCATGGGTGAAAGATATCCACCCAGTACAACCGATGCACTGCGCCATGCCAGATCGCGCCCTCGCCGAGCGTGGATTTGGCGTCCAATAGCAGATTAACCGTCTCATCACTCATCGATTCACCTCATTCTTCTTCATCTGGTTTGCCGAGTCGACCGCACCGCGCAGAGCGCGGTTGGCCGGGCAGATTGAACTCCATTTCGAAATCGCCAAACAAGACCCGGGCATACTCATCGGCACGGCGCGGACAGCCCGTCGGCCGGTGATAGTCTTCCAGCAGATGATGTCTGAATTGTTTGAACCTCGCAACGGCATCGCGGTACCGGATGAAATCCTCCTTCGGTGCCTCGTGTAGCCGCCCGCTGTAGCCAAACCCTCCGGCGCTGTGCGAGAGGAAATCGTAGTCGGTGAAGTCATGTCGCTTCTGGCAGAGATTGGTGTTGGGATAGTTACCGGGCAGGATGGTGTTCAAGCCGTGCTGGAAGAAGCGTACGAGATCCGTCTGCGTGGTGTGATCGTTCATCCAGAAGCTGTGCCCCCGCCTTACCGTGCCGAGATCGATGCGGTGTCCGCCGCCGGCGCACTGCTCGATCAACAACTCCGGGCAGGCGTCCATGATCTCGTCCAGGGTCCGATACAAGCCGGTAATGTGCTCGATCTGCCGCCAGCCGATCTCCCCCTCCGGCACGCCCTCATCCCAGTCCGGCTGGGGCGCCTGGTTGAAATCCCAGCGCACCCAGCGCATCCCCCACTCGGCATAGGCTTGCTGAAAGCGCTGTACCCACCAGTCGCGGACGGCCGGCAATCCGAAGTTCATCAGGTGATACTCCGCGCTTGGCGGCGAGGGGATGAACCACTCGGGATGGTGCCGGCACATCTCACTGTCGCAGTGCGCCCATTCCGGCTCGAACCACGTGCCATAGTTCATCCCCTGCGCGCGCACGAAATCGGCAAGCGGCTTGATGCCGCCGGGAAACTTCCGCGGGTCGCCTTCGCTCCAATTCCCGATCCCCTTGCGCCAGTCATGGACGCTCCACACGCCATCGCGTTGCGGACTGGTAAACCACCCGCCATCGACACAGAAGTATTCCAGGCCGGCCGCCGCACTGGCTTCGACCGCCGGTTTCAACAGGTCGGCGGTGAACTGATTCTCGAAGGCGAACCAATGGTTGAAACTGGTCGGCGGCAGAATTTCCTGCCCGCCCAGCTTCGGCGTGACATGCCGGCGGATGTGCCGCCGCAGCGCGTTACCGCCGGCTTCGAGATCGCCAGTAAACGCAGTCAACAGCACGCGTGGCAACGGGAGGGTCTGGCCCGGCTTCAGGTTCAGGCGCAGCCCGCGCAGCCCGACCCAGAACGAGGTCGGACGGGTCGCGCCCGGATCGCCGACCTGTCGCCCGCTCTGCCAGAGCCCCATCTCCCACAGGCCTGACCATTCGAGAAAAACGGCGAACCCTTCCTGTTGTTTTTCGCCGGCCAGGATCAGGCAGGGGATCGTGTTAGCCGACGACCGGCCGCCTTCCTCGTTCTGCAACTGCAGCGGGGTGTAGGTTTGGGGCGTGTCGATCAATTGCCGGTCCACCACCGCAAAATCATGCGGCGGAAAAACATTGGCCAGCGACCCCAGCTTTACCCCGTTGATCGAGCGCACCCAGGGTTGGCCAAATTCGGTTTTCATCGGGAGCGAGAGCGCAAAGGTCAACGCATTCGTCACCAGCGCTGTGGGTAACTGGCCGCAGTGCGTCACTTCACCCCACATCTCGACGGCGCGCGTATCGCGGAACAGCCGAAGATGCCAGCTCGCCTCCAGGCCGGCGGGATGGTGCGCCCGCAAGACCCACTGCGCCTCGCCAGCTTTTTCAAATCGATCGGCCTGCCACTCTTCCCGGGGTATCCCGCCCAGGGTAAACGGGACCGCCTGCTCGCTGTCCGTCAGCCAGTTGAGCTTGAGTTCCTCGCGAATCAGTTCATACCAAGTGTTCCTCATCATCCTTTTGCTTTAATTAATCTCAATCTCGACTAGCCATGAATATCGAACCGTCGAGTGTCATTTCTGATGGTGATTGGTATCAGGTTTCCATCTCATCCGCCTCATGGTTGTACTGCATCCTTGAAGCCCTCAGTGCTTGATCGGTTGGGAGGCCTTGAGATCCGCCTCCGTGCGCCCGAGCAGAATGCGATCGAAGGCAGCACCGCCGCCAGCACCGCCGCCGGCGGCCATGAGGTTGAAGGCGCGCACCCGGAATGACTGCCGCTCCCTCTCCGGCAATTTCTGGATCAGCGCCCACAAGTCGACGCGAACGTCCGTCCAGTCGGTGGTGAGTTTGTCGGGTAGTTGTTCGCGCGGGAATGGCAGCGCTGTCTTGCTATCACCGACATCGATGCAGATAGCCTTGGAAAGGAATTTGGGGTAGTATTTCGCATCGGCTTCGGTATAGCCAAGGATCAGCGAACAACCGCGGGTTCCCGGAGAGAGTGCCTTGCAGGAGAACTGCAGCCAGCGGTATTGCCCGGGCTTTTCCGGCTTTTCGACGATTTCGATGTGACTTTA
>CAIOJL010000230.1 GCA_903858595.1 uncultured Spartobacteria bacterium
GCATGGGTAAAACCCTCCAACTTCGCGCCCGCGCCCTAGCCCTTCTTCACGAGCAGCAGATCGCCACAATCAAGGAATGGCGGGCTGCACGCACGGAAAATCCAGCCAAAGCGGATGATCTACTTCCCCGCGTACTACTTTCTATTAACGCAATTGCAAGCGGCTTGAGAACAACTGGATAGCCATTGTTTTTACGTATTAATATTCAGGAAGAAGACCTCCCTGTCCGATGAATCTCGCCATAATCGGCGGTGGCCCGGCTGGACTCATGGCGGCCGAAGCGGCTTCCATAGTCTTTGCTAAGAGAGCGATCAGAGGGGACCTAAAAGTCACGCTCTTTGAAGGCAAGCCCTCCGTAGGGCGGAAATTCTTGGTAGCCGGCCACGGAGGATTGAACCTTACTCATTCGGATCCCTTAGATCGCTTCGCCGAGAAGTATAAAGGAAGCATTGAAACAAGATACTGGACATCACTCCTGAAGGGCTTCAGCAATCAGGATACCCGCGACTGGGCTGCCGGGCTTGGGATTGAGACCTTTATCGGGACAAGCGGCAGGATTTTTCCCAAGGAGTTCAAGGCAGCTCCCCTCCTGCGGAGTTGGATCCAAAGACTGCGCACCAGCGGGGTCAAGTTCTCAGCACGTCATTATTTACAAAACATTTCACTAAAGGATGGCCGTATAGAACTAGAGCTCTCTCATCCGGAGGGTATTAACTCCTCTATTTTCGATGCGGTTATTCTTGCTCTTGGGGGCTCCTCATGGCCCAAAACCGGCTCTGATGCTCAGTGGGTTCACCTGTTACAGCAACTCGGGATTTCCATTACTCCCTTCCAAGCGGCCAATTGCGGATGGGAAGTAAGTTGGCATCCGGACATCATCAGATTAACAGAGGGCGAACCGCTGAAAAATATCTCCATTACCATAGGAAACACAACCATCCATGGTGAACTAATGATCACTTCCTATGGACTGGAAGGAGGAGCCATCTACCAGTTAGGGCATTCCTTGAGATCAATGAGCCAACCGCTCATTAACGTAGATCTGAAACCCACTTTTTCAGTTGAGGAATTAGTGCAGAAGTTATCCTCATATCCAGGTGATTTTATCAGCTCATCCAAGAAGGCCTGGCGCCTCGGTAATGCAGCTCACAACCTCCTCAGCACCTTAGCTCCCGCTGAAGCAAGAGCTGATCACTATTCCTTGGCCCTTTTTGCCAAGGCCGTACCAATTCCCCTCACCGGCCCCAGACCGATCGCCGAGGCCATCTCATCCGCAGGTGGAGTCCGGTATTCGGAATTGAATGATGACTTAATGCTTAGGAAACTCCCGGGCCTTTTCGTCGCTGGTGAAATGATCGACTGGGAGGCCCCCACGGGAGGCTATCTCCTGCAAGGTTGCTTCGCGACAGGTGCACGGGCAGCACAAGGCACCCTCCGGTATCTGAGCTCTTAAACCCGACCAGTATCCGCTGTCTCGCTTTCCGTTTAATTTCCTACCTCAATCAGCATAGAGTCACAGGATGAATTCCTACCTGATCGCCTCGATGGCCTTTCTCTGCATTTTCGGTGGGGCCTTGGGCGGAATGTTTGCCCAGCGCTTCATTCCCTCTCACCACCTCAGCAAGGATTCCCAGGATAGCGTGAAGCTGGGTGCAGGACTCATCGCAACCATGGCGGCATTGATCCTTGGACTTCTTGTCTCCTCATCAAAAGGGACCTATGACCGAGTCAATGTCTTGATCAACGAGGCCGCAGCTGATGCCATCAATCTCGATACGACGCTCAAGAACTATGGCCCGGAGGCAGCCCCCCTTCATCAGAGACTCAGGGACCGCGTTGCCTCGGTCCGTAGCGACATCTGGCCCAAGGATAGCAAAAACCGGAAAAAGTGCTCCGAGGCATTCAAGAACGAGGCATCCGTGACAACATTGTCTGAGTCGATTGCATCGCTCCAAGCTGACAGTCCGGCATCCATTCAACTGAGAAACCTTGCCCTACAGACACTGACCGACCTCAATCGTGAGCGCTGGCAGATTGCCGTGGAGTCTTCCTCTAAACTCCCGTTGAAACTCGTGGTGATCCCGGTCTTATGGATCACCTTCCTGACTTTCGTGTATGGACTCTTCGCTCCTAGAAATGGAACCGTCGCCATGGTGCTTTTTTTCTGTTCCGTCAGTATCGCAGGAGCCATCTACCTGATCTGCGAAATGAGCATGCCTCTGGACGGCTCCATCAAAGTTCCTAGCGACCCCTTCGATACGGCCATTGAACTGATCGGCAAGTAAGGCTTCTCTAGAGCCCTGCTGCCTTACTGCTCGTGGTAATTGTGCAATAATCCACCATCAACGACAAAGGTAGCCCCGGTGACATAGGATGCATCATCGGAGGCTAGGAAAGCGGCAAGTCCCGAAACATCCTCCGGTTTGCCAAGACGTCCGAGCGGTATCTTCGACTCGAGCAGGGATAGCAGCTGGGGGTTGTTGAGCAGGGACGTATTGATCGGGGTCGCGATGGCTCCGGGAGCGATGTTGTTAACCGTGATCCCGAGGGGACCGAGTTCGACAGCGAGGTCGCGGCAGAGCATTTTTAAGGCTCCCTTGCTTGCACAATAGGTGGAGAAGTGAGGGAAAGGGAGTTCCTCGTGCACGGAGCTGATATTGATGACACGGCCGGGACGGTTCGTGGCACGCAAGTGGTTCACGAAGTCTTGAGTAATAAAAAATGTCCCGCGTAGATTGATCTGCAGAACAAAATCAAAGTCCTCCTCCGTAACATCCCAGAAGTCGGCATGTTTCTCAACGCCAGCGTTGTTTACCAGGATATCGATCTTACCCATCTTCTCGACCCCCTCGGCAATGACACGGCGATCATCTTCAGTATTGGCAAGATCACCCTGAATCATGTGTACCCTCCGGCCCAGCGCCGTGATGGCATCGGCGGTCTCCTGGGCGCTCTGGCCCAAGGTACGATCATCCACAATGATGTCGGCTCCTTCTTGGGCGAGACGAATAGCAATGGCCTGCCCGATTCCTTGGGCGCTACCTGTGACAAGTGCTGTTTTTCCTTGGAGTTTCATGGGTGTTTGAATGGTTGGTTGTTAAATAAAAGTAACAGGAAGAAGTCTGATCTCGCGAAAGGATTCAAGGAGTATGACGAAACTGTCGCAATAGAGGCCTCGTCGAAGAAATATCAGATATCGTTGGCCAGTAATTCGGCCACCAAGGCTGTCCATCCCGTCTGATGGGAAGCACCGAGACCCTTACCTGTCTCACCATGGAAATATTCATTGAAGAGAACAAGGTTCTTCCAGTGAGGGTCATTGGCATAGAGGACATCACCCCCATGGCAGGGGCGGTTACCCAACTCATCCGGCAGAAAGATGGAAGAGACCCTCTCTGCAAGAAGTCGAGCGGCTTCCCCGAGAGTGATCCAGTTGCCGGAGCGGGTGGGAAATTCCACCTTGAAGCTATCGCCATAGAAATGGTTGTAGGTCTCGAGGGACTTAATGATCATGAAGTTGATCGGCATCCAGACGGGTCCTCGCCAGTTCGAGTTACCACCGAACATGCCGGTCTTCCCCTCACCCGGTTCGTAATCAACTGAGTAGACTTGGCCGTTTACCGTGTAGGTGTAGGGGTGTTTCTCGTGGTACTTGGAGACAGAGCGAATGCCGTGCGGTGACAGGAATTCCCCTCGTCGAACATGTAGCGCAGGATCTTTTCCAGGCGCTTTCTCGGAGTGACCGTTAGCAGATGGAGTCCATCGGGATCATGGCTGGCGGGCCCATTGATTTCCAAAAGCGTAGCAGCGAGCCTAGGCCTGTTTTTGATGAACCATTGAAGACGATTCTTGTATCCCGGATTCATGTTCCGTTGCTCTGATGTCACATAACTGGTGGCAAACATCGGTATGAACCCCACGATCGAGCGGACCTTGATGGGGATGCTTTGCTCACCGAGCTGAAGATGGTCGTAGTAAAAACCGTCCTCATCGTCCCAGAGACCTGTCCCACCGAACTCATTCATCGCCTCGACGATGCGGGCGAAATGGGTGATGAATTTCGTGCCCATGTCGGCATAGACGGGATTATGCACGGCGAGTTCCAATGACATTCGAAGCATCGTCAGGCAGTAGAAGGCCATCCACGAGGAGCCGTCCGCCTGCTTTAGCACTCCACCGGTGGGCAGCGGCCTAGAGCGGTCGAACACCGAGATATTATCGAAGCCCAGAAATCCACCCTCGAAAAGATTGTTCCCATTGCTGTCTTTCCGGTTCACCCACCAGGTGAAATTGATCAGGAGTTTCTGGAAAACCTTCTCGAGAAAGTCATTGTCAGGCTCCCCTGCCAGAACTCCCTGATAATAAAGACGGAGCGCTGCCCAAGCATGGACCGGCGGATTCACATCAGAGAAGTTCCACTCGTAAGCGGGCATCTGGCCGTTCGGATGTGTGTACCACTCTCGGAGGAGTAGGATCAGCTGATCCTTGCAGTAAACGGGATCGACTCTTCCAAGCGCTGCCGTGTGGAAGGCGAGATCCCAGGAGCAGTAGTAGGGATATTCCCACGTGTCGGGCATCGAAATGACATCCCGGTTGAAGATGTTCTCCCAATCCTCATTGCGCACCGAATGTCCGGGTGGTGGAGGAGGCTCCGTGGAATCCCCCTTAGCCCACTCGCTCTGAACCAGATTGTAAAATTGCTTCGACCAGAGAAGCCCCGCATAGGCCTGACGGGTAACATTCTTCTGCTCGGCGCTCAGTGCGGGGGCGAGCTTGCTGCTGTAGAACTCTTCCGCTTCCTCAACTCTTGCTGCAAAAATATCCTCAAAACTGTCGTCCAGAGGCTCACCCTGCGCCGCTCCCTTCTCCGTTAACCGCATTCTAAGCACGACGGAATCTCCCGCCGGAATCGTGAGGTTGTAACGGCCGGCGGTCTTCGTGCCGAATTGCTCCGGGTTGACCGCGTCGGCTTTTCCTTCGATCACCGCATCATGAAAGGCATCCTTCACATAGGGACGAGCCAACGGCTCCCCGTAGAGACGTTGGGTGTTGGTCTCGTTATTTGTGAAAAGAAACTCAGGCAGTTTCCCGTCCGGCCCCTTGTCAAAAGTCATCTCGTACTCACCCATCACCGCATGGACAGCAGAAACTGTTCCGGGTCTCTCAATGGAGATTTTAGGTTCTACGAGGCACTCCTCACTGATCTGCCCCCAGGCCCAAGTATTCCGATACCAGAGGGTCGGGAGAAAAACGAGATCCGCTTGATCCGGACCCCGGTTGCTGATCGTGACCTTGATCAGGATGTCCTTGATCGATCCCTTCGCATACTCCACCTGCACATCAAAATAGCGGTTCTGATCAAATACCCCCGTGTCGACAAGCTCGTACTCGGGTTGCAGGTGAGTGCGACGTCCATTCTCGGCTACCAGGTCGGCGTAGGGAAACTCTGCCTGGGGATATTTGTAGAGTCCCTTACAGTAGGAGTGGGTCGGCGTGGCGTCCAGGTAGTAGTAGAGTTCCTTGACGTCCTCCCCATGATTTCCTTGCGGACCTGAGAGACCGAAGAGACGTTCCTTGAGAATCGGGTCCTTTCCATTCCAGAGAGAAATCCCGAAGCAGAGACGCCCGAAGCGATCACTCAGCCCAAGCAATCCATCCTCGCCCCAGCGATACACTCGACTGCGGGCCTGCTCGAAGGAAAAAGAATTCCAGACATCTCCGTCTCCCGAGTAATCCTCGCGCACCGTTCCCCATTGGCGCTCCGAGAGGTAAGTGCCCCAAAGCTTCCAGAAGCGCTCGCGGCGAGAGTCCTCTCCAAGTCGAATCTCCTCGGCGGTGAGTGAAATGGGCGCCTTGGAAAGAATCTCGTTCATGAAATGGTATACTTAGGAGGTAGCGGGACCTTTCAACCTTTTCCTGAGTCGGTCAAGAGCCGACTGTGAGACCACTTGCTTGAAGGTTATACGATCTGCGGGAATGGTTTCCTTCCATGCTTCGGTCACTTCTCCCTCTTCAGCCAGTGCTATCCAGACGGTGCCGACCGGTTTTCCCAACGTCCCACCATCTGGGCCGGCGATGCCTGTGGTTGCGATAGCATATCGGGCCCCGCTTTTTTGAAGTGCCCCCTCCGCCATGGAACGCACCACTTGCTCGCTAACCGCGCCGTGAGCCTCGATCAACCCATAATCAACACCCAGTAAATCTGACTTCGATCGATTGCTGTAGGTCACAAATCCCTCCAGAAAGACCTTCGAGGCACCCGGAACATTCGTGAGGCGATTGGCAAGATGCCCGCCGGTGCAGGACTCTGCCGTGACTAGCGTCATTCCGCGTTCCGCAAGCAGATGAACAACGATCTCCTCCATGGATTTCTCGTCTCCTGAAACCAAATAATCGCCAACCACGGCCAGAACAGAGGGCTCCACTTGGTCGAGAATCTCACAAGGTCCGATCAATCGGAAATCGACCTCGTTGGGCCGCGCACAGTAGCCAACCTCAAGATCTCCACGCTTAGAGAGTTCCAGGCCGATTTTTGCCTCAACCATCGACTCACCCATTCCGACAACCTTGTAAATTCGACATTCCTGGGTGACCCCGCCGGAATGGCGTTTTGCTAATTCCTTCAAGACAGGAAGCACATGGGCAACGGCCATCGGCTGCAACTCACGGGGAGGCCCAGGCAACAGAAAGATATGGGGAGAGGACCAGGAGATCCCTTCCACTGATGGAAGATAGAGACCGGGTGCAGTACCATTGTCATTCGGGAGAACAGTTGCCCCCTCAGGAGCCATCGCCTGACGCTCCATGCGGGGCTGAAACGCAAATCCCCGGCGTCTGCAACGCTCCTGAATACGTTCCAGCGTCTCGGGGTGGGGAAGCATCTTTCTCCCCAGAAGTTCAGCTGCCAGTTCGCGGGTAATGTCATCGGTCGTCGGTCCGAGTCCACCGGTCACAATAATGACATCCGTGCGGGCAAAAGCCTCCAGAAGTGCATCCCGGATCGGCGCACCATCGGGCACCGTGCTCTGACGGGCGATTCTGAGTCCAAGGGGAAAAAGTTCCCGACCAAACCAGGAAAGATGCGCGTCACGGACGCTCCCAAGCAAGAGTTCGCTGCCTGTGTTCAGCAACTCCACACGTAAAGGAAGTGGGATCATTTTTCAGCCCCCGTCACGATGCCGAGCCAGCGATCTACCATCCCCTTCTGCCATACGGTCTCTTCAATGGCATAGGCGTGACCCAGATTGGCAAGCATCCTGGCGAGAACCTCCCTGGATCCTGGGTTTTCCAGATGTTCGTCGCTCAGCTCGATATTCTGACGTGCCAGAATGTCGGCACAGTCCGCAAGGGAAAGGATACGTCCGGAATGAAAGGGATCAAAATAGGTCTCGCCGCAGCGGGCTATGAAATGACCGGGGAGATTCACCCCGTGAAGTGTTATGCCGGCACGTGCCGCGACGAATATGTAGAGAAGGGTGAGTGCGAGAGGCAAACCCCGTCGACTCTCCATCACGCATGGCAGGATGGAATTCTCGTGATTGTAGTAGTCGTTTGCATTGCCGTCGAACCCGAGTTCCCCGTGCAAATAACGAGTCAGCACGCTGACCGGATCGGATTCACCGACGGCGATTCGCCTGCCAAACTCGCTACCCCAGGCATCCACCATGGCAAGGCATTCCTCCAGATCGATCCAAGGCATCAAAGCGCCTGCAATAAGCCAAGAGGCCCGCTCCAAAGGGATCTCCTCCCCTTTCAAAAGAGCTTCCAGCTCAGACGCGGCTCGCTTGCCCGCAATGGCATGGAGAACTTCCTGCGCATGGGCTGCGATGATCGCCGAATCCGCATTCACAAGGTTCCGAAGATCCGGCACGGCACTCTCTCCCTTGAGGACCAACTGCTCCTTCACTAGAACGACCGTATGAGGATCATCGTCACGAAAGAGACGAGCCAGAGCATCACACTGCGTGGACATGAAAGTAGGATGGAACCTTAAAGCTGAAAGCTGAAGCATTAAAAAACAGAGCGGATCATGCCGCGACCACATCCACCGCCGTGACTTCCCCTGCCTCAGTCGTGATTCGTACGGTAGCTGGGCGGCAGCAGACTGCGCAGTCCTCGATAAGCTCCACAGAGCCATCTTCGGCTGTCTCAATTTGAATGGCGAATTCTTCCCCGCACTGGGGACACTGAATCAGGATTTCCTCAAGCCAAGTCATTGGAAGAAAGATGAAAGCTGAGACCTGAAGTCTGAGTGCAAAATCAGGACTGAACCAAAAGGAAATGCGAAACCTCTAGGGAACCGCTGATTAAAGCGCCTTTTTCAAAGTCTGGCTAATTTTGATGAGGAGGAAGGGATTGGCGTGATATTTTTGATCATCTTGCATCGATGCTGACTCTCGGAGGGGCAGACTTTTGCAGTGGCAGGATGCCAACAAGGGGGCCTTTGCCTCCACGAGAGGGTATTTTCCCTTGATTTCATGCCATCTGGGCCCAGCGGAGCATGCGTCCGGCAATGACCAGATTGGCCAGGGCGAAGAGGCTGAGAAGTTGGGCGAGATTTTTCCTCAGCCCCCGGTATCGAACCTTCCGGTATCCGAAGAGGTTTTTGATGATGTGGAAGGGATGCTCCACCTTGGCTCTTACCTGAGCCTTCCGGCGTTCCCATTCCCGCAGCAGATCTTTCC
>CAIOJL010000231.1 GCA_903858595.1 uncultured Spartobacteria bacterium
GGCGATCCAAAGCGGATCGCCCTGATTGCTAAGGATCTCGTGGAGCACTTCGAGAAGCGGCTAGAGGCGATGGATGGCAAGGCGATGGTCGTCTGCATGAGTCGCCGGATCTGCGTCGATCTCCACGAGGCGATCCTGAAGCTCCGTCCTGACTGGGCTGGCTCCAAGGAGGATGATGCCGATAGTGAGAAGCAGAAGGAATCCGTTCTCAAGGTCGTCATGACCGGGAGTGCCAGCGATGGTCCTGAGTGGCAGCAGCACATCCGGAATAAGGAGAAGCGCCGGAAACTCGCTAATCGATTCAAGGATAGCAAGGATCCCTTCCGCATCGTGATCGTTCGCGATATGTGGCTCACCGGATTCGACGCTCCCTGTCTCCACACCATGTACGCCGATAAGCCGATGCGCGGGCATGGGCTGATGCAGGCCATCGCACGGGTGAACCGCGTCTTCCGCGATAAGCCGGGAGGGCTGATCGTTGATTATCTAGGGCTGGCCGATCAGCTAAAGCAGGCTCTCGTCACCTATACGCAGAGCGGGGGTAAGGGGCATCCCACCTACGATGAGAAGCAGGCCATTGCGATCTTGCTGGAGAAGCACCAGATCGCCTCTGATATGCTCCATGGCTACGACTGGTCGAAGTGGATGAGCGGAACGACCATCGAGAAGATTAAGCTGATCCCTGGGGCCCAGGAACATATTTTAGAGCAGGAGGATGGGAAGAAACGCTTCGTCAAGGTCGTGACGGAACTCTCGCGGGCCTTTGCCCTCTCGGCTGCCAGTGACGAGGCGACCGCGATCCGCGATGACATCTCCTTCTTCCAAACCATTCAGGCGGCTCTCAATAAGCAGGAGAGCAAGAGTGGCAAGAATCCCGATCAGCTCGACGCGGCAGTTCGACAGCTCGTCTCCAAGGCAATCACGACCGAAGGACAGATCATTGATGTCTTCACCGCCGCAAGGGCTGCCCCGCCCTGATATCGGCATCCTCTCCGATAAATTCCTGGCCGAGGTGCGGGGACTGAAGCACAAGAACGTCGCCGCCGAGTTGCTGGAGAAACTCCTCAAGGATGAGATCAAGGTTCGCTCGAAGCGGAACTTCGTTCAGGCAAAACAGTTCAGCGATAAGCTGAAGCAGACTCTGAACGGATATCATAACCGCGCCATCTCCACGATGGAGGTGATCGAGGAACTGATCAAACTGGCCAAGGAACTAGACTCTGCAACCAAGAGGGGCGTGGATCTCGGGCTCACGGATGACGAGGTGGCCTTCTACGATGCCCTTGCCGCTAATGAATCAGCTGTCCGGGTGCTCGGTAATGATCAGCTCAAGGTGATCGCCGCCGAACTCATCACTCAGGTCCGCAAGAGTGCCACGATCGACTGGACGCTTCGCGAAAGTGCCCGAGCCAAAATCCGCGTCATCGTAAAGCGTATCCTCAACAAGTACGGCTACCCTCCTGATCTCCAGGACGAAGCTGTCAGAACAGTTCTCCAACAAGCCGAACTCCTCTGTGCAGAGGTTGTATAAAATGAATCCAGAAGAGATATAGTGTTTAGAAAACGATCACGCCCCCCAAAACGAAAGCTGAAGTGGAGCGGGTAGAGGGAACACCGAGTGCCGGGAGGCACGGTGTAGATTGACCGAAGGTCAACCCGATAGGGCGAGGGTCGTGGGAACGACCGAACCAAGCCGATGGGAAGCGGCGCGGTAGATCCTGCGACCGCAGGACCCTGAAAGGGCTGCACGGCTTGCCGGGAGGCAAGTGCTGTCAATCAATCGAACCGATCGTGTTTAGAAAACGATCAACCCTCCTAACACGAAAGGTGAAATGGAGCGGGTAGAGGGAATCGAACCCTCTCTTGGTTCTTTTTGAGACTTCGCACAATTGCATGATTTTTGATACAAAGTTCGTATAAACAGTATATAAAGGGGTCTTTAGGGGATTGATCCCTCATGAAGTCCTACGCATTCAAATACAGCGCCTAGTGTCCCAAAGTGTCCCAGTTTTACAACCAGCTGCCGATTATGTTTGAGTA
>CAIOJL010000232.1 GCA_903858595.1 uncultured Spartobacteria bacterium
CACATGATCCGCAACTCGGTCGATCACGGGATCGAGTCTCCTGATGAGCGAGTGGCATGCGGCAAGCCGTCGGTTGGTTTGATCAGGCTCACGGCTTCCCATCAGCGCGGTGGCATCGTCATTCGGATCCAGGATGACGGGAAGGGACTCAACGCGCAGCGCATCCTGGCTAAGGGGATCGAGCGTGGGCTGATTGCCCCGAACGCGGAGCTGACCGAGTCTGAGATCTTCAACCTCATCTTTATGCCTGGCTTTTCGACCGCCGAGGCTATCACCGACCTTTCCGGCCGGGGCGTCGGCATGGATGTCGTGCGGCGCAATATTGAGGCGCTGCGTGGCAAGATCGAGATCCAGTCGCTTCCGGGTGAAGGCACCACCTTCACCATCATCCTCCCGCTGACACTCGCCATCATCGACGGCCTGCTCGTCGTGGTAGGCAATGACCGCTACATCATCCCGACGATGTCCGTCAGGGAATCCTTCCGGCCGCGGCCCGGCATGGTCACGACCGTTCACGAGCGGGGGGAGGTGGTCAGCGTCCGCGGGAAGCAGACGCCGATCCTCCGCCTTGGTAGATACCTAGGAACCGAGGGGAAGGCCAGGGAGCCGGAGGAGGGGATTGCCATCGTGGTGGAGTCCGGAGAGGCCACCCGCGCCATTCTCGTGGACGAACTCATCGGAAAGCAGGAGGTCGTCATCAAGAGCCTCGGGGAGACATTCAGTCACCAGAATCTCCTTGCGGGTGCCGCCGTCCTCGGTGACGGCCGCGTCGCCATCATCCTTGATGTGGATACGTTGGTGCGACTGGAACAGCACCCCTCTTTTTAAGACTACTACCGACCACCACCCATCCATGAGCACATCCACCTCGCCAGCGATACAGCCTGCGGCCAAACCGGGCCGCTTCCTAACCTTTACTCTGGGCAACGAGTCCTACGGACTTCCGGTACTCAATGTCCGAGAAATCATCCGGATCTGCCCGATCACGCCCGTCCCCACGATGCCAACCCATATCAAGGGGGTCATTAACTTGCGTGGATCCGTCATCGCCGTGGTCGACCTGAGGGCGAAGTTCCAGCTTTCAACGGGTGACTACGGGGACCGTGCCTGCATCATCGTCGTCCAACTCAGCTCCCCCTCGGGCAACAAGATCCTCATGGGTGCCATCGTCGATGCCGTGGAGGAGGTGATCCAAATTAGCCAGGAGACGATCGAACCGCCCCCTGACTTCGGCGGGGCACCGGACACCCAATACATCCTGGGAGTGGCCACGGCACAGGGCGGAGTCAAGACACTGCTTAATATTGAGCGGATCTTCCTTCAAGAGGCCGCGCTCCAGCCTTCCCTCGAGGCCGGATCAATGGTGCAGGATGTGATGCGCGTTACGCTGGAAAAGACCTTCCTGGAGCAGCGTTCAGTCACCCAGACAACCTCGCTGAAGCTCGACTCCCCCACTCAACACCCCTGACAACCTCCAACTTCCAACTTAAAAATATATGAACAACTGGACCATCGGCCGCCGGATCATCACCGGGTTCGCCATCATGCTGATCATCACCGCCACGCTTGGAGGATTTGCCCTCTGGCAGGTTTCGACGCTCAAAAAAAAGATCACGGATCTCGGCAGCAACATACTTCCGAGCGTCCTTGTCCTCAATGAGATTAACGAATTGGTCCATAGTAATTTCATCAATGTTCTCGAAATGCACACGGCTTCACCGGAAGAGATGGTGGGGTTTGAGAAGAAAATAGAGGCAAGAAAGACACGGATCGACGGGTTATTCGCCAAGTATGAATCATCCCTGATTGCCGATGCCGATGACCGGCGCCTTTTGGAGGAGGCCAAGCGCCGGTATGAAATACTGCGGGATGCCCGGTCCCATTGGTTTGAGCTGCTCCATGGGAACAAAGTTGAGGAGGCCCAGACATATTTTACTGGCACTGTTGTCCCCTCGATCGAGCAGGCGCTTACAGCGATCCAGGCGAACGTGGATTACAATGACCAACTCGGCCAGGCTGCTGGGAAAAGTGGGGAAGAGGTCGCCCAGAGCAGTCGGATCTTGATCGGCGTCTTTATGGGGGGGGGGCTCGTTATTTCACTACTTTTGGCTTGGCTGGTGATCCGCTCGACCAATAGAACCCTTAGGATCGTCGCCGCAAACCTTGATCGAGGTTCACTACAGACCGCCTCGGCAGCTCGTCAGGTCTCCATGGCCAGCAACCAGCTCTCCTCTGGAGCCAGCGAGCAGGCATCCTCCGTCGAGGAAACGAGCACCTCACTGGAGGAGATGTCCAGCATGATCCGGGCTACCGCGGACAATGCCATGAAGGCCACCTCCCTTGCCTCCGAGGCCCGGGCTCTTTCTGATGCCGGTTCGGGGATGCGGAGCGAGGTAGCTGCGGCGATGAGTATTATGGAGGTCTCGAGCAGCGAGGTGGCCAAGATTGTCAAGAACATCGATGAGATCGCCTTCCAGACCAACATTCTTGCCTTGAATGCCGCCGTCGAGGCCGCCCGTGCGGGTGAGGCGGGTGCAGGCTTTGCGGTCGTCGCCGACGAGGTCCGCTCGCTCGCCCAGCGCAGTGCCGCGGCTGCCAAGGAGACCGCCGAGAAGATCGATGCCGCGATTGTGAGCAGCAGGAACGGTGCCCAAGCCTCGGCCAAGGTCGGCGATGCCCTGAGTCAGATCGCAGAGAAGGTGAAGGCGACCGACTTGCTCGTAGCTGATATTGCCAGGGCGGCCTCGGAACAGTCCCAAGGGATTGATCAGATCAACGGCGCCATGGCGCAGATGGACAAGGTGACCCAGAGCAATGCCTCCAGTGCAGAGGAGAGTGCCAGCGCCGCCGAGGAACTCGATGCACAGGCTGAGACGATGAAGGAATTGGTCGCCCAGCTCCGTCAGTTAGTCGGAGAGACCGAGGCCTCCCGTGAGGGAGTTTCCTCCGGGCGCTCCCATCTTAACCCTCCAGAGAAGGGATCCCCTTTGCAGGGCGGCACCGGATCAAGAGGAGTCTCCAGAGGCAAGGGGATACCCATGCCGGGTGACACCATCCCGGCGAAGGGATCTCATGGAGTTGAGGATTCCAGCTTCCGAAACTTCTGACATCCTGCCATTCAACAGATTCCTATGCCGTCTTGTGTCACCTCTTATCAGCACAAAACAAAAACCCTTCCCCGCAAAACCAGTTAACAAGACAGCAAACATTCCACTCTCATGAATTACTCAAGCCTCACGCGTCGGATCATCACCAGTTTCGCCATTATGCTGCTGCTCACCCTGGTGGTCGGGACTTTCTCTCTGCAAAGAATTTCCTCCATTAAGGGGAAAGTCATGGATCTGGCGGATAACGTAGTCCCAAGCATCCTCACCCTGACTAAAGCTTCTGATCTGACGCGCGAAAATATGCTCTGTGCCACAGAGATCGACAGCGAGGAGAATCCGAAAAAAGTCGCGGAGCTTCGTCAGCAACTGGCCAGCGGGAAAACTCACCTTGACGAGTTGTTCAAGACCTATGAATCCCTCGTCATCGATCCCGAGGACAGGAGGCTGTTTGACGAAGTCAAGCAGACCCGCGAGGCCCTTGTCATTGCGAGGGACCGCTTTCTCGAACTGGTGAGCCAGAACAAACCTGCGGAGAAAAACCAATTTAAAGAAGATGTCTTTTATCCCGCCTATGAGAAGGCCATTCATGCAGTCGATGCCAATGTGAGTTACAATGAAAAACTGAGCAGTGTGGCCGGATCCGCAGGAAAGTCGCTCGCCGCGTCATCCCTGCTTCTGATCGGAGGAATCCTTACTCTTTCGCTCCTGACTGCCGTCGTCGTTGCCTGGAAGGTCATCAGGAACACCAAGCAGACCATGGAGGAAATCAGCAACGAGTTTAAGCGGATCATGACGACCGTTGCAGGGGTCACGGCGAACCTCGACCGCAGTGCCCTACACACAGCCTCCGCAGCGCGCCAGGTCTCCATGTCGAGCAATCAACTCTCCTCTGGAGCGAGCGAGCAGGCCTCTTCCGTGGAGGAGACCAGCACCTCCCTTGAAGAGATGTCGAGCATGATCCGCGCGACGGCGGACAATGCCCAGAAGGCCAAGGTGCTTGCCTCCGATGCCCGCACGGAGGCTGATGCCGGCACTAACACGATGACTGAGATGGTGCAGGCAATGACCTCCATCGGCACCTCCAGCGCGGAGGTCGCGAAGATCGTCAAGAATATCGACGAAATCGCTTTCCAGACCAACATCCTGGCACTGAACGCTGCTGTGGAGGCGGCCCGTGCGGGTGAGGCGGGAGCAGGTTTTGCCGTCGTTGCCGACGAGGTGCGTTCCCTAGCCCAGCGCAGTGCCGCAGCCGCCAAGGAAACCGCCGACAAGATCGAGGCCGCCATCGCGAGCAGCAGGAGCGGTTTTGAGTGTTCCGCAAGGGTCGGCGAGTCACTCAAGCAGATAGCCGAAAAGGTCAAATCGACCGATGCTCTCGTCGCTGACATTGCTTCCGCAGCCACCGAGCAGGCTCAGGGGATCGAGCAGGTCAACAACGCCATGAGCCAGATGGAAAAGGTCACCCAGAGCAATGCTGCGAGCGCCGAGGAGAGCGCCAGTGCCGCGGAGGAACTCGATGCCCAGGCTGAGACCATGAAGGATCTGGTGGCCCAACTCCGCGAACTCGTTGGAGGTGAGGCCGCCGCTGAGTCCGGATCGGCCGTCCCACGGGCTCCGGCAACCCAACCTTCCAAATCGGCACCCATCGCCTCTGGGAAAGTAAAAACAAGAAACCCAATCCCGATGCCGGGTGATACCGCCCCCGGATCGGACCTGGAGAGCAGCTTCCGGAATTTCTAACGGGGTCTTTTGGCGCAGACAATGAATCCCTTGGACTCAATCCAGGACGCTATCCTTTCTGCTCCGGCCTACAGGACCGTCGTGGATCTGGTCTACCAGCATAGCCGGATTAGGTTGGGCGATGACAAGCAGACCCTCCTGGCCAACCGCCTCAGGAAGCGCCTTCTTCAGCTCAACATGACGTCCTACGAGGAGTATTGCTCGCTATTGGAAACACCTGATGCCCATGATGAGATCGAGCATTTAGTGGATCTCATCTCCACCAATCACACGAGGTTCTACCGCGAGCCGGATCATTTCAACTTCCTCACGGCCAGCATCCTGCCGCCGCTTATCCCAAGGCTCCTTGAAGGGGGCTCGCCGCTGAGGATCTGGTCCGCGGCCTCCTCCTCCGGAGAGGAGCCCTACACGCTGGCGATCATCCTTTCAGAATATCTAAGAGATCACCCCGCCGTGACGTGGAAGATCGAGGCCACCGATATCTCCAGAAGGATCGTCGCCAAGGCGGAACGGGCGATTTACCGCATGGATGCTGTGGAACCCGTCCCGCCCGAGCTTCTCAAGCGCTACTTCCAAAAGGGTGTCGGGGACTATGAGGGGCACTGCCGGGTAAGGCCGGAGCTGAAGGAGAAAGTGCGCTTTGAAAGGGTGAACCTCTTCCAACCGGAATACCCCGTGGCGTTTAACCAGCATGTGATCTTCTGCAGGAATGTGATGATCTACTTTGATCTCCAGTCGCGCGAAGTGGCGGTGAACCGCCTCTCCAGACACCTCGCCCCCGGCGGCTATCTCATCGCGGGTCATTCCGAGAGCCTGATGGGGGTCAATCACGGCCTGGTTTCGGTCAAGCAGGGGGTCTACCAGAAGCCATGAGTACCCCGGGGAAAGTCCGTGTGCTTGTTGTGGATGATTCGGCCTTGGCGCGTCGCGCCATCACGGATGCCCTCGTCAGGGATCCGGAGATCGAGGTGATCGGGGGAGCCGCTGATCCCTACATTGCGAGGGAGAAGATCCTCGAACTGGAGCCCGACGTCATCACGCTTGATCTGGAGATGCCCCGTATGGACGGCATCACCTTCCTCAAGATCCTCCGGGAGCATCATCCCGTCCCCGTGGTCGTTGTCAGTTCACTTACCCAGTCGGGATCAGCGAAGGCCATGGAAGCGCTCCAAGCAGGCGCAATCGACGTCATTGGCAAGCCTGACGGCAGCCGAAACTTCTCGGAGATCGCCAACGAACTCGCCTACCATGTGAAGGCGGCGGCACGATCCCAACGCCGGCCGGCGGTCAAGGAGCCGGCCGCACCAACTACCAAAGAACCATCAAAAATCTTCCCGCCGGGCAGTTTTTCACTACGTCAGGTGATTCTTATCGGGGCCTCCACCGGGGGAGTGGAGGCGCTTCGGAATATTCTACCGAGCCTTCCATCGGGAATTCCTCCGATCGTTGTGGTGCAGCACATCCCCGCGAACTTTTCGAGGATCATGGCGCAGCATCTCGACGACATCTGTCCCTTCACGGTGAGCGAGGCGACTAACGGCCAGGAGTTGCGTTCCGGGATGTGCGTGGTGGCTCCCGGGGATTTTCACCTTGCCCTGCTTCCTTCGGGCATGGGCTACAAAGTCCGCCTGACCCAGTCGCCACCCGTTCACCACTGCCGTCCGGCGGTCGATGTGATGTTCCATTCCGCGGCAGTACACGCCGGATCCCATGCCGTGGCCGCACTCCTCACAGGTATGGGTGTGGACGGCGCTCTTGGACTGCAGGCCCTGCAGGCCGCGGGATCGCACACACTCGCCGAGTCTGAGGAGAGTTGCGTGGTGTACGGGATGCCGCAGGCCGCGATCAAGTTGGGTGCGGCTGACCGCGTGGTTCCGTTAAGCGGCATACCACAGGCCATTCTCGATGCAGTCGTCGAAAAAAGAGCCGGCTTACACAAAAAAGACCGATCCAAAGCGCGATGACCATGAAACCGAAACTTTCTTCCGAGGATCTGAACCCCATCGCCACCCGAGCCATCACGGAGGTGCTGGCCGTCCAACTCAAGCGTGTTGCGGAACCGGTCACTCCTGGAGATGAACGCTTGAAGAAGGCGACAGGGCACCACCTTCATGCCACCGTGACGCTGACCGGTGAAAGGATTATCGGGGCGGTGCTATTCCAAGTTCCTGTGGAGTTTGCCACCAAGGTTGCGGAACAGCTGCTCGGTAGCGATGCGGAGACCGATGATTCCAAGGATGTCACCGGAGAACTTGGCAACATGATCTCCGGATTGGTAAAAGGGGAACTCTCCTCTGCGGGATACCACGGGATGCTGGGCACTCCCACCGTGACCCTCGGATCCCGCATCACACTGCATGCGCCGGCTGATTCCGAACTTTGCACTACTGAATGGTCCTGCGAGGGCCACCTGCTCTCCCTCCAGATCCAACTCAGCCATCCCCATCTCGCGGCATGATCCCGAAAATCCTCACCGTTGACGACAGCAAGACCATCCGGATGATACTGGCCCGTCTTTTCAGGCCCTTTGCATGCGAACTCCACGAGGCCGGAAACGGGGAGGAAGCCCTGGCGGTGGCGGGACGTGAAAAGCCGAGCCTGATCATCCTCGACTACAACATGCCGGTAATGGACGGGGTCACGATGCTGCGTCTTTTGCGGGAGGATGAGGATCTGAAGAAGACGCCGGTGATCATGCTGACCGCCGATTCGAGCACTGAAATAATCTCCATCGTAGCGCGTCTCGGCGTGCGGGATTACATCACCAAGCCGTTCAACGAGGATCAGTTACTGGCAAAAGCCTCCCGCCTCATCATCTTGGAGCGCCGGCAGGAGGGAGAGACTTAGTGATCTCTCCCCGGGAACTCCCCCAAACCCGAAGTTCCTAATAACCCTCCTCCATATCAGTAACAAACCGCACAGCACCCCCAACCAGAATCATCCGATGAGCGAAGCCCACTTGAACACGAATCCAGTCGCACCAGACGAGTCCCCCGAAGCCGCTGCTAAATCCATCCTGCAGGCCGAGGTGCTGGTGGTGGATGACAGCCGCACGATGAGGTTGGCCCTCATCCGCGCACTCAACGGCCTAGGCTTTCACAACATCACCGAGGCGAACGATGGGTGTCAGGCACTGGAGGCCATCCAGTCTAAATCTTTCGACCTCATGCTTCTCGACATGGAGATGCCCGAGATGAACGGGATGGAGGTGCTGGCTGCAATCAAAGCCAACCCACTGCTCAACGGGTTGCCGGTCATCGTGATCTCGGGTGCAGAGCAGACGGAAAGGGCCGTCGAATGCATCGAGGCTGGAGCGGAGGATTATCTCACCAAGCCGCCCAATCCAACCCTGCTTCGGGCTCGTGTCACCACTTCCTTGGAGAAGAAGAGGCTTCGTGATCTCGACCGACTCCGTTTTGCGCAGCTTCAAGCAGAGAAGGAAAATCTGGAGCGGACGCAACGCCGCCTGGACAAGGAACTTAATGATGCCGCGCTCTATGTGCGGAGCATCCTTCCCGACCCGGTGGCACTCCCCAACCCCATCGACTGGCATTATGAGCCAACGGGAGAGTTGGCCGGTGATTCCTTCGGCTATCACCAGATTGACGAGGACCACCTCGCCATCTACCTGCTCGATGTCTGCGGCCACGGCGTGGGCGCGGCGCTCCTCTCGGTCAGTGCCATCAATGCGATCAGGACCTCCGGAATCAAGGGTGTCGACTTCCGCGATCCCGGCGCCGTTCTCGGAGGGCTTAATACGGCCTTCCCGATGGAGCGGAACAACGACATGTATTTCACCATCTGGTACGGGGTTTATCACGCCCCGACCCGCACGCTGCGCCATGCAAGCGCCGGTCACCCTCCTGCACTCCTCCTGCACCCCGAACACGGGATCAAGGAGGTCAATGAGCCAGGAATGATCACGGGATTCATGCCGGAGACTGTCTATGAGTACTCCTCGCTCGAGATTCCGCCAGGCGCACGCCTGATAGTCATCTGCGACGGGACCTACGAGGTCACCAAGTCGGACGGAACCCTGCTGGAGTTTGACGAGTTCAAGGAATTCATGGCGCTCAACGGGGCTAAACCCGACGCCTTCGTGCGCCTCCTTGCATGGCTGAAAACCTTCAACGGGCCAGGACCTCTGGATGACGACTTCTCGCTCGTGCGTATCCAATTTCCGTGAGCAAAATAAGATAGGGCCCAACCGGAAGCAAATCGACGTCTCAGCCACCCGAAGTTCACCAAACCCATGACCAAAAAAACACCCCCTCACTCCCAATCAGGGAATCCACAGACCAAGAAAGGCAGCTTGATTGGATTCCTTTCCTTTGCGGTGCTTCTCCTCGCGGGGTATTCGCTTTTTTCGGTCTACTTCGCCAATGATCAGGGGGAAAAGGCCATGAAAATAGCCATTGGAGAAAGCCTTCTGCTCGATCAGGCCAGGATGGCCCAGGTGAACTTCAAGATTGAGGTTCAAAATTGGAAGAATCTTCTTCTCCGCGGACAGAATTCCGAGGATAGGGAAAAGTATCTTTTGGCGTTATCCGAAAGCAGCGAGGCGGTTCAAAAGACCCTTCAAGCGGTGCTGAATTCGACCTCACTTCCGGGTGAACTCAAGCAGGAGATCGCTTCAATCGTTATAGACCACGCTGCAGTTCTGCCCAATTACAGGAAGGCTTTTGAACATTACGAGGGATCGGAAACGGTTTTTTCCGTGGATAAGTCAGTGCGCGGAATCGACCTGACGCTCAACCAGAGGATTGATCGGGTGGCGTTACGGATCATGGATACCCAATTCTCCATGATGGAGCGCCTGAAACAGGAATCGCAGAATCGCTACCGCTCCGTGAGATTGACCATCACGCTGATGACGCTCGGCATTCTGGTGCTGATCGGCGTGTTTGTCTGGAAAAACATGTTTTTTCGAAGGTCGTGACCTTTGAAATCCGGGCTTTGTTCCGGGGAAATATGACATCGGAATGTGACGAAATGGTAACGTCGCAATGATTGAGCGAATTCCTTTTAGGGCCTATAAAATGTCATTGAAGAGTTGCAAAGAGTTTCCTGAAGCCTCAGCCGAGTGCTCCGCCAAGGGGTGCCGGATGCGCCAAGTTGCTGAAAAGGCTTCTTTCTTGTGCCGCTAAATGGAAGCTGGAGCCTTTTTTCTGGCGGGGTTAAGCCTCTTCTTCTACGGCGTCAACGGCGTCCGTGAAAAACTACAGCAGGCCAGCGGACGCCGCCTCCGGAATGTTCTGGCGCGCTTCACAAAGAACCCCGTTATCGCTGTGCTGCTGGGTGTATTTTCCGGTGCCGTCACCCAGAGTTCCTCAGCTGTCTCCTTCATTCTTTCGGGACTGGTGGCCACGGGCCTAATTCCCCTCAAGCGAGCGCTCCCCGTTGTCGCGGCCACCCATATCGGCACAGCGCTCCTTGTCTTCCTTGCGGCGATCAACATCCATGTGGCGATTCTATACCTGATCGGAGTGACCGGCCTGATGATCTCCTTCCGGATCAGCGAGCGGCACGGGGCCCTCATTGGATCGCTTTTCTCAATCGGGTTGCTCTTTCTGGGCCTTGACCTGATGAAGAAGTCCTTCCTTCCTCTGCCCGACTGTGAGTGGTTCCAGACCTTGGCCATGTTCATCAAGGAGTGGCCTCTGGCACCGTTCCTTCTCGGGATGGCAATGAGGATGTTCATCCAGTCCTCCTCTGCGATCGGGGTGATTGCGATGACTCTTCAGCATGGAGGGCTGTTTGACGAGACGCAGGCGATGATTTTGATCTGCGGCACGGGCCCAGGAGTGGCCCTCTCCGGAATCTTTCTGTCGGGAAACCTGAACGGGACGCCTCGCCAGATCGTTATCTATCAGGGAATGATCAACTTTCTTTCGGGATGCCTCGTGGGAATTCCCATTATGGCTGATTCCCTCCGTGGCCATCGATTCATGAGCAGTCTGCTAGACCATCTCTCAAGTAACGCGCCGGACCGCATCGCCTGGGTCTATTTCCTCATGATGGCAGTCTGCATGATCGCAGGCCTAGCCATTCTGCCCTGGATCGAGCCCCTGCTGAAAAGACTTTCACCCCCAGATGTCGAGAGTGACCTGTCACGTCCTGAATTCTTACTTGATGAGGCCCTCGCCATCCCCGAAACGGCGACTTCCCTCGTGGGCTGTGAACAGCGGCGATTCCTTGAACTCTGCATCGCCCTGCTCGATACGGCCCGGGAGGAGGGTGCCGCGGGTATGTCGGAGAACGCCGCAGTCTATCACGGGGGTGCAAGGGGACTGAACAAGGAGATTACGGAATATTCGGAAGAGCTGATCTCCAGACCACTTGATTCCGAGACGATGCACGAGGTCCTGAATCTAAAGCGCCGGCAGGAGATCCTCGGCCCTCTTGAGGAGTGTGTGGACGGACTCGTCCGTGGGACTCTTGACAGTACGTCGGGGAGTGAACGTCAACTTGTGATGGCGGGACTGCTCGAGTCGATGAGCCTGATCATGCTTACTGCTCTCGAGGCATGGATGAATGGGGATCCTCAGGAGCTCAGTTTTCTGCTTCAGCTCACCGACGACCGGAGCGGAATGATGGAGAAACTCCGGAAGAATTTTCGCGCGGAGGAGAATTCCATGAGCCCGGAGGATCAATCCACGCTTTTCTACGCTACCACCCTCTTTGAACGCGCCGTCTGGCTCATGCGCCAACTGGGACTAACTCTCCGTGGTGATCGGGAGTCGTCTGACGCTGCTTGATCGGAACTGAAGCGCATTCAAAAGACATCCTGAATTCTTTTTTTGAGAAAGATGGTAGCTGACTTCAGGTATTTTATGGATAGCGGGCAATGGTGGGCTTGACTGAGATGGGGGATGGCCTCTTATTGTTCATCTTTTATGGAAATCACATTTGAAAAAGCTGGGATGGTTCTCGTCGTCACTCTCAAAGGGAGGCTCGAATCAACCCATCAGAATGTGATGAGGGATGAGGTGGATCAGAAAATCAAATCGGGTGAGGCCAAATATTTTGTCTTTGACCTCAGCGAACTGGACTACGTGAGCAGTTCCGGATTTCGTGAATTTTTCTATCTAGGCCATGAACTGGCACGGGCAGGAGGCAAGTTGGCTG
>CAIOJL010000233.1 GCA_903858595.1 uncultured Spartobacteria bacterium
AGGCTATTTTTCCATTTAGAATCGAATCAAAACAGAACCTCAAAACCTTATTTACCGATTTCAAATCGAGCCTGATTCCGTTGTGATGTCACTTCTTTCATGGATTATTCGGATACTCCCGCCACTCCTGACTCTCTTCTAACACGTGATGCCGTAGCGGTCTGGCACCCCTTCACCCAGCACGGCCTGGGTAGGGAACCGATTCCGATGGCCGGCGGATCGGGGGCCATGCTTCGGGATGCCGGAGGCCGCGAATACCTCGACATGATCTCCTCCTGGTGGGTGAACCTCCACGGACACGGACGCCCCGAACTGGCACAGGCTGTCTCCGAGCAGATTCTCAAGCTGGACCATGTTCAGTTCGCCGGGGCCACTCATGAACCCGCGGTACGGCTTGCCGAACGCCTGTTGGAGAAAGCGGGGCTCACCGGTAGCGCCAAGGTCTTCTACTCCGACAATGGCTCCACTGCCGTCGAGGCCGCACTCAAGATCGCCCACCAGCACTGGGCAAACCTCGGGACACCCAGACGCCTCTTCGTGACACTACGCGGGAGCTATCATGGCGACACCGTCGGGGCAATGAGCGTGGGTCGGAGCTCCGGCTTCTTCGACGCCTTCCACGGAATGCTCTTTGAGACTGTTGCTCTGCCCGTTCCCCTTGTCTGGGATGGATTTTCCAATGAAGAGGGAGAGCGGGAGGCACTGAAGGAAATTGCATGTTTGCTTGCAGGCGACAGGGATCAGATCGCCGCCCTCATCGTGGAACCGCTAGTGCAGGGTTCCGGAGGGATGCGCTTTCACTCGCCCGGATTCCTGTCGGAGCTCTGCCGTCTCTTCCGAGAACGGGGCATCCCAGTGATCTTCGACGAAGTGATGACCGGCTTCGGCCGGACAGGCAGCTTCTTTGCCTTCCAACAGACGGGGTTCATTCCTGACCTGATCTGCCTCTCCAAGGGGATCACCGGAGGGATTTTGCCCCTGGCTGTCACGATCGCCTCGAATGATCTCTTCGATTCCTTCCTAGGCAACGACTTCTCCACGGCCCTCGCACACGGTCACAGCTACACAGCGAATCCCGTTGCCTGCGCCGCAGCCCTAGCCAGCCTCGACCTCCATGCATCCACGGATTCCTTGGGACAGGTTGCTCGCATTCATGAGAAGTTGCGTCAACGTCTTGTTCAGCTATCGAGCCATCCCCTGATCGAACATACACGTCTACTGGGAGGGATCGCTGCCTTCGACCTGGCTGGCACTGAAACGGGATACGCTGCGGGGTCGGGAAAGAAGCTTGCTGCTTACGCCCAGGAATACGGCGTTCTCCTCAGGCCACTCGGAAATGTCATTTATCTGATGCCACCGTACTGCATCACGAATGAACAGATCGACCGGGCCTTTGATGTGATCGAGGCCTTTTGAGCAATACTGCCCGGGGAAGTCAGGGCGTTGCATGACCAGAACCTTTCTGGCAAAGTCAGGATCAATGCTCCCTTTGCTTGGAAGAGAAACCCTTCGGATTATTTCTGGATTCGGTGATTTTGCACTGTTTACCGGTCGGTCATTCGGCGCCTTGGCAACATCCCGAAGACTCGCCCGCAGGGTTATCCGCTCCGTCTACGAGCAGGGCACGGTCTGCCTTCCGGTGATTTTGATCGTCGGACTCTTCACCGGCCTGGTACTGGGGCTTCAGGGCTACCATGTCCTGAGCCGCTTCGGCTCCGTGGGTCTGCTTGGGACCCTTGTCTCGCTCAGCCTGGTGCGCGAGATGGGCCCGGTGCTGGCCGCTCTGATGCTGATTGGACAGGCGGGATCCGCCTTGGCAGCGGAGCTCGGCATCCAGCGCAATACCGAGCAGATCGTCGCCTTGGAGACCATGGGCGTGGAGAGCCACGGCTATCTGGTAGCGCCACGCCTTCTCGCGGCATTGCTGGTCTACCCTATCCAGACGGCTCTCTTTGTCGTCGTTGGTTTCTGGGGGGGGAGTCTCTCCGGATCACTGCTTCTCGGTGTCGACTCGGGGGTCTATTGGTCCTCCATCGAGAGGGCGATCGAACCGCGGGATCTCCGGGAATGCTTTATCAAGGCGGCCTGCTTCGGCCTTCTCTCCGTGACCATTTGCGCGTACCAGGGCTTCTACGCCGACCGGAACCCGTCCGCCACAGGCGCACGCGCCGTCAGCGCCGCCACCACCCGGGCGGTGGTGATCTCCAGCATCATGGTTCTGATCGCCGACTACGTGATCAGCTCCTTCTTCATCTGATGATGATCACACACACACACGATCTTCTCCTGCAGGTCGAGCAACTCACGAAGAGCTTCGACGAACGCCCTGTCCTCACCGGGGTGGATCTTAGTATCCCGCGCGGAAGCATCTTCACGGTTCTCGGTCCGAGCGGCACGGGCAAATCGGTCTTCCTCAAGTGCCTGGCCGGCGTCATGCAGCCCAACTCGGGGCGGATCAGCTTCGATAGGCGCCCGCTGGTTGCCTCGGATCACGGGATCTACGCGGAATTCCGACGACGCTGCAGCTTTCTCTTCCAGAGCAACGCTCTCTTCGACTCATTGACCGCTCTGGAGAATGTCGCCCTCCCGCTCGAGCAGACGACAGATCTTCGGGAAAAGGAAATCATGAAGCGTAGCATGGAGGCTCTGGGCCAGCTCGAACTGGAAACCTACCGTGACCGCTACCCCAGCCAGCTCTCGGGCGGCATGCAGAAGCGACTCGCCCTCGCACGCGCGATCGTGACCCGTCCGGAGCTTGTGCTTTTTGACGAGCCGACGGCCGGACTTGATCCGCTTCGCCGTAACGCTGTCTTCTCCATGATCGTGAAATACCAGCGCCACTTCAACTTCACGGCACTAATCGTCACCCATGATGTTCCCGAAGCCCTTGCGGCAAGCGACCGCGTTGCCCTCCTGAACGGCGGGAAAATCTGCTTCGAGGGAACCCCCGACGAGTTTTCCTGCTCGACTCAACCCGTTGTCTCGGGCTTCCGTGATAGCACCCAATCCCTTGCACTAGACATCAAGGAGATCCGACTGGATCTCCAGCATTCCCTGCATATCCAGCACACCGAGCCTTTATGAAACATACCAAACTTGAGCTTTATGTCGGACTGTTCGTGCTGCTCGGCGTTGCCGCGATCGCCTATCTCACACTCAGGATCGGCACCGGATCCTTGATCAACGGCGACACCTATGTCGTCGAGTCACGGTTTGCCAATGCCGGAGGCCTCCACACGGGCAGCAGCGTCCTGATGTCGGGTGTCACAGTGGGTAGGGTGGAAGGCGTGCGGATGGAGCCTTCGGACTACAGCGCCATTGTCACACTCAGGATTGTTTCGGCGCTCCATTTGCCAACCGACTCCATGGCCTCCATCAAGACCTCCGGACTCATCGGGGACAAGTATGTCGCCCTCTCCCCCGGGGCCGATGAAACCTCTATGAAACCGGGAGAGCGGATCACCCTGACCGAGTCTGCAGTGGACCTGGAGTCCCTGATCGGTAAAATGGCGTTTGGCTCTCTTGACAAGGAGAAGACAACAAAAGAAAAAGAGGATAATTCAAAGCCATGAACTGCCACTCCCTGCGCTCCATCCTCCTTCTACTTACCTCGCTGATTTTTGTCGGCAGAGCCGACTGCTCCGTGACAGATGATGCGCAGAAGCAGCTCAAGACATGGGTCGACCAGGTTGTGGACGTGGCCTCTCACGCCCCTGATCGGGAAGTACTGAGGACCAAGGTGCGTCCGATCCTAGAGAATTGCATCAACTTCGATTCCATGACACGCCGGGCCGTCGGACCGGGATGGCGCCAGTTCACCCCTGATCAGCAGAGGGAGGCCATTCGTCTCTTCACCACACTCATCATCCGGACCTACACCGCCAAGTTCACACCGGGAGAGGTTCCATCGACCACTTACAAAGGCTCTTTCTCCACAACACCCGGCCGAGTCGAGATTACCACAAGCAGCCTCTACAAGGGGAGTCATTACGACATTGTCTACCGCTTGGAACAGGGCAGCACTGCCAACACTCAGGGCTGGCGCATCACAGACATCGTGATCGAGGGAGTAAGCATGGTGGCCAACTACAGGACACAGTTTGATTCGGAGTTCCAGCAGGGCGGTGCCGCCTCCGTCATCAAGTCTCTCACCCACTCCGTGAACGACCCTAAATGAGCATTCCTTTGAGCATACGTCGCTTCCATCTCCTCCCCCTGATTTTACTGGGGACGATTGCTCTTTCGGCCACCACTCATGGCGCTTCAGCTACCAAAACTAAGCGTTCCGACGGGAAGTCTGTGGCTCCCCATTCCTCTCCCGCCTCAGATAACGACCTCGATGAATACAAGAATACTGGAGCGATTCCCGATCCCATTCAGCCAGTCAATCGCGACACCTTCTGGGTGAACCATCAGTTGTACAGGTACATCCTCAAGCCGATCTCGAGGACCTATGACACCCTCGTTCCCAAGCCAGTCAGGACGGGTATTTACAACGTTTGCGACAACCTAGAGTTTCCTCTCCGCTTCGTGAACGACACCCTTCAGGGGAATCTGAAACGCGCCGGCGGAGAGGCCGAGAAATTCGGTATCAATAGTACCATCGGCCTCCTCGGCATCTTCCGCATCTCCGACCGATTCCCATCGCTGGCTGACATCCCTGCCGCCGATACCGGCCAGACCTTTGCGAAGTGGGGGGTTCCGCACGGCTTCTACCTGGTACTTCCCTTCTATGGGGCGAAGAGTCTGCGCGATACCGTCGGCCTTGCGGGAGACTACGCCTTGAGTCCTATTTTCTGGGTTTCAATCTGGCTGACCAGCATCCCCTGGGTTCCAGCAGTAACCGCGCCAGACTCAGTGCGCACCCTGCATGATAAACTCGCCGCCTACGAGTCGCTCACTAACAACTCCATGGATCGCTACCTCGCAGTCCGTAGCGCTTGGGTGCAGTATCGCAAGAAGGTAGCCGATCAGTAGGCGGCCAAAGAAACGCGTAGCGAAACTCTTCGCGGGTTTCAAATCATCACTTCCTAAAGAAGGGAGTGGAGCAGGCGAAGGGATTCGAACCCTTGATCATAGTTTAGTCGTTCAGAAAGCCGCTCCAAGATCTGAGCCCTGAGATCTTCAGCGATGTTTCCTTCGTCGTCGACTTTGCCCACCGTTTTCGCGATTTCGACCAATTTGCTTTCAAGGAGAAGAAAAATACGCCCCTCAATCGTATCTGATAGGATCAAATTGTAGACCTGAGCGGTGTAATTCTGACCGTATCGGTGGATCCGACCGATCCACTGTTCCATGTCCATGGGATTCTACGGAAGATCAAAATTGAAAAGAATGCGGGCAAACTAAAGGTTAATTCCCTCCCTGCCTGCAGGCCGTCCTTGTTGAACAGGTTTGCCTAGAGTTTGGGGGAACGCCCATTCTGTAGCGGTCGGCGACCGGCTCCTTGACGGTATCGCACTACTGGCCTCCCCACAGAGGCTCTGTGAAGAAGCTAGGGTTCTTCTTTTTTTGACGAACCGCCCAGCGTTACGTCGATTCCATAATTGAGAGAGAGATCCTGATGAGCTCTACCCGCCACCCCTGTGTTCAAATATTTGATGCAAACCGATTTAAGCGTCTTGATAGCAGCGTCCTTGTTGCCGGAAGCTGCCTGATAGCCAGCTATCCTGTAGTTTGCATCGGGAGCCGAGGATTTGAAAAAGTTCATCACACCAACCATCGTCTGAATGGCGGCATCATACTGTTTCATTGATGCCTGACATTCAGCGATGCTGAAGAGGGCCTGCGGCTCGTGCTCGGACTGTTGAAACGATGCGATTGCTTCCGGGTATTTACCGCTTTGCTGGAGCAACTGCCCAAGCCGCCAGTGGATATCGACGGTTTTGTCCGAATACTTTGCGAGCATCGCCTGATAGATTTCAATAGTGCGACCGCTCTTCCCCTCCTGGAGATAGCTCTCGGCGGTTGCGCAGTCGGCGGCATAACGGTTTCTCATGTCGCGATAAACGAGGCGGGCTTCTTCATACTTTGCGGCGCTGCAAAGGTTGTGGGCGTATTCGGAGCGGAGCGAGTCGTTTTCAGGCGATTGGTTCACAAGCATCGCGTAGCGTTTAAGAAGCTGGTCATTCATGCCGGCCGCGGCAAGTATGTGAACGCAGATAAGCTCTAGTTCTGACTTTTGCTTGGCATAGCCGGGTTGCTTTTCAATAAAAGCGATCGCAGAGGCAGCGATAACGGGAAGGGCTTTAGTCCCCTTTTCTCCGTAAAGCGCCGGGATTTTTGGCAGCTCGCCAGAGGTCCAATCGGCAAACGTGAGCAAGGAGTCTTTTGTCAGCGATGGATTTTTTTTACGGAAAACCTCGATGACTTCAAAGGCATCGCTCATCTGGTTGCTGCTGAGGTAGTGCAAGAAGAGGCGGCGTTGCGAATCGGCATGCAGATTTCCCGGGTCGGCATAGTCACCGGTGGCGAGATATTTGATGTGAGTGAGCCATTTTTCTACCTGGCCGATTCGCCAGTAAATGGTGCAGGCCTGCGAGCGGGCAAGGGCGCCGAACTCTTCCTTCGGCCATTTCTCGACGACCTTTTCGAATGCTACAACTGCCTTCTCTGCATCGCCCCCCTGCGCGAGAGCCAATCCTATGGAGTATTGGGCGGCACCGGCATCGATGCTGTCGGGAAAATAATCGATGACGTTGCGGAACTCATCGATCGAGGTGTTTATCTTACCGAGATTGCGGGTGCATTCGGCGACCATGAACTGGGCGTAGGAGGCCGCGTCGGATTTGCCGTAAAGCTGAAGGAAGAGTTCGTACTCGTTGATTGCGCTCTTGTAATCCTTCTGGTCGATATAGTGCTCGGCGCTTGTCATCTGGTGGCGCTCTTCCTCGGTGAGTCGGCCCCAGCGATCGGAGGAAAGCTTGGCTTGTGAGCAGGGAAGCGAAAGTAGAATCACAAGGGCGGCGCCAAGGAGCCGGCGGAGGGTGAATGTGGCTTTTTTCACTTATCCACCTCTGTCGCGAGCACGATGGCGGCGTCGCATTGGTTGACGATGTCCATGAGCTTGACGGCGGCCCGGTAGTCCACGCTCTGGTCGATGTTGATGACTACCGCCCGTTCCTTTTCGCCGGCAAGCTTAGCAGCAATGCCGCCCTTGATGGCCTCCCATGTTGTTTTTTCGCCGTTAAGGTAGAGATCCTTTTGCTTGTTGAGTTCTATGGACACGCTCTTGCTGGCGGCATCCTTGCTCGTGGAGGCCTTGGGGAGTTTGAGTTCGATGCCGGTGACATGCACGAACGTGGTGGTCACCATGAAAATGATGAGCAGCACCAGTGAAATGTCGATCATGGGGACGAAGTTGATCGCCGCGATCGGCTCGTCATCTTCTGATGGGTTATTGTCCATCTGGCAGTCGATGCATCATTCACCCCGGACGTCGCGTCCAGATGTGTGTTGCTGGAGATCACGGTAGAGTTGGAAAGCGGTTGACTCCATCTCAAGCGCAAGATTGCCGATCATCTTGCTAAAATAGTTGTAGAACATCAGGGCGGGGATGGCGACGAGCAGGCCGGTCGCGGTTGCGATAAGCGCTTCGGAAATGCCCCCGGCAATCACGCTGGGTCCGCCCATGCCCTCGGTGCTGATGTTGGAAAATGCGGAGATGATCCCTTTGCAAGTGCCGAAGAGTCCCACAAACGGAGCGATGGAGGAGATCGTCGCGAGCATAGGCAGGTATTGCTTCATGCGGGCCATCTCACCGCGCAGGGTGAGCAGCATGGCGCGCTCGGTGCGATCACTGTCGGCGGCGCGACCGGAGGCGGCCTCGGCGAGGATCAAGGCGGCGAGCGGTGATTTGCTGACTTCACACTGCGGGAGGACAGAGTCATATTGCTTTTTGTCCAGGGACTCCTGAATTCCTGTTCGCAGGTCGTACGATGCGTTCCTAATTTCTTTAAAGAAAGCAACGCGCTCAAGCACTACGCCGATGCTTACGATCGAGAGAATGATCAGGGCGCCCATTGTCACCCCGCCGTCAAGTATCCAGTGCCACAACATAGTTTATTACAGGTTAAGAGTTGTTTTTTAAAGTAACCTAGTATTAGTGGAAAGTCAGCGTTTGTTTTTTCCATCAAGGGCACGCTTCCATTCGCTGTAGCCGGACATGGCTTGAGCGAGGATGTTGACCCCAAGTTGGTAAGCCTGTTCCGCCGATTCGGCCGTGGTGCCGCCGTGTGAGTCTTTCCACGCATCGGTGAGAGAGCCCTGATGGTAGAAGACGATCCAGCGCCCGTCTTTTTTCCAACCGAGGGGTCGGGTGCCGCTGTGGGCCCAGAGAGGAGGGGCGCCGTGCAGGAAGTAGGGCGCGCGGTAAATGGGGTCGTCGTCGGAAATCTCGACGGGCATCACTTCGGGAAGCGTCTTGCGCATGAGGCCCAAAAAGCTCCCGTGGAACCCGCTGCCGCCGTTATCAGCAAGGAGCATGCCGCGATTCTCGAGCAGGTAGGAACGTAGGGCCTTAGCCTCGCGGTCGTCAAAGCGGAAACCGTTGCTGCCGACCATGAAAACGACTGGAGGCGAGCGACCCTTCACATAGCGGCCGAGTGCGAGCAGGGTAACGTCCTGGGAAGTTTTTGAAACGGGTATGTGCGAGCGCTTGCCGAACTCTACGGTCATGTTTTCATCCGCATTGTTGTGCAGGTTGTAGTCCCAGTTTCCCCCGTCGTAGCGTACGCGGACGAAGATAAAACGTGTGCCTTCGCGTCCGGAGGAATATCCGGCTGGACCATCTCCCTCCCCTTCGCCGATCTGTCCGGCCCCGTCGGCCTGGCCTGCCTTGTACTCATTGGCGGTTGCCTCTTGAAGGTCGAGTTTTACCTCCTCAGGAACAGTAAAGATGATCGGGCTGTCCGGGTTGACAAGAATGTGTTTCTGTTTCTTCTTTTTTACCTCGACCTTCATCTGCTTGAAGGTGGCATTGGCCTTGCCTGTTCCCTTGACGAGGTCGTAAGTCTTTCTGCATCCAGGGATGAACAACGTGCCAGTGAGGAGGAGCGCCAGTGTGAGGTGGTAAAGGAAGGAGAGGGTGATGAAGCGATGTAGGCGGCCGTGGCGGCCCTGCCAATAGACAGCGTCGCAATGAAAAGGATTCCAGACGCGCGGGCTGGAGGGAGAAACGGTGAGCAAACGAATCATTCCTGACGGATATCGGTTTGCCGGAGGTTCACTTCAGGTCTTTGAGAAGATCGCTCTCGCCGGAGGCGAAGGGGCTTTGGGGTATTTCGTCAGGCTTGGCGACCTTGTCGATGCCGAGGACTTTTTCGGCCTGTACCGGCGGAGGTTCCGAAGCTGGCGCGGCAGACGGCGCGGCAGACGGCGCGGCAGACGGCGCGGCAGACGGCGCGGCAGACGGCGCGGCAGACGGCGCGGCAGACGGCGCGGCAGACGGCGCGGCAGACGGCAGATC
>CAIOJL010000234.1 GCA_903858595.1 uncultured Spartobacteria bacterium
AAACGCTTCCAGTTCTCCAAGCGTTAATTCGCCCATTACTTTTGGCACGGTTTTTGTGCCACTTTTCAAGAAGAGCTTCCTGCAAAGGAAGCTCTTCTTCTTTATAGCCAAGGCCTAGAAGATAATTCCCGAGACATGAATCGTCATCAGAACCACGTGATCCGTGCCGCATGGAAAGAATCCCTGACTGCGCTCCGTGCGAACCTGATCCCCGGGCTGCTCCTTCAACTCCTCATGGCCTTCATGGCCGCAGCCTACTTCCTGAATCCCGATGCCAGAGCCGCCTTCGAAAGGCTAACGCTTCTGCGCTCCCACTGGGGACTGCTTTTTTCCTTTGTCGGCACCTCAGCGGCCTCGGCGCTCCTGCCCGAATTCCTGCGACTCCTTCTTCCGGGAAAACCCAGTAGAAACTCTAGCACTCTCGGACAACGTCTTCTCTTCGCCATTCCTTTCTGGGGACTCATCGGCATGCAGGTCGATCTTTTTTATCGTCTGCAATATGCCCTTTTCGGCCCTTCGGATACGGCCTTTGTGATAACGAGAAAGGTCCTTGTCGATGCCTTCCTCTATTGTCCTCTTCTAGCGATTCCCCAGGCTGTCTGTGCCTGCCTCTGGAGAGAACACGGGTTCACGCTTCACGGATTCAGAGACCATCATCCAGTGGCTTTCTATGCATTGAAAATTTTTCCTGTCCTGATGGCGAACTGGATAGTCTGGATTCCGCTTGTCTCCATCATCTACTCGCTGCCTGCGGCACTCGGAGTCCCGTTCTTTATCGTGGCCCAATCGTTCTGGGTCATGGTCTTCACGACTCTCTCCGAAAGGAAGAAATAGCTTCTCGTACTGCTTCGCGCGATTGCCAAAGGCTTCCCTTACCTCATAATTACCCAACGCCGACACAACACTCATCATGGAACCCAACCTTCTTCAGATTCTCTTTCTCGGCCTCGTTCAGGGAGCAGCCGAACTCCTCCCGGTCTCGAGCTCAGCCCACGTGATTGTGGCTGAAAAGCTCATGGGTTTGGATCCTTCCAGTCCAACGATGACCTTCCTTCTTGTGATGCTTCACACCGGAACCATGGTCGCGGTAATCGCTTACTTCTGGAATGCCTGGAAGAGGACCTTCTTTGCTAACGCCGCAAGTCTCCGGGAGACGGCAGTGAATGTCATCGTGGCTACTGTCGCGACCCTGGTCGTCGGTTTGGCTCTGAAGGTTCTCATCGAAAAGGTCTTCATCCAGGGCAGTAGCAAGGGCGAGATGGAAGATCTCTTCGGGCACCTTCCCCTGGTCGGCGGAGCACTCCTTACCGCAGGATTGCTGATCCTGATAGCGGGATATCTAGGCGGAAGTCGGGGCACCCGCTCGCTTGGGATTCTCTCCTCGGTCTGGATCGGTATCTCACAGGGCTTCTGCCTACCATTCCGTGGACTCTCACGCTCAGGCACCACTATCTCCGTGGGTATGCTTCAGGGCATCAACCGCCAACGTGTCGAGGAATTCAGCTTCGCCCTGGCGGTGATCATCACTCCACCCGCCGTGGCCAAGGAGCTCATGAGACTGCTCAAGTCCCACGCCGAGGCGGCCTCCCCACATCACCTTCTCCATCTAATCGGTCCAGGTCTCTTCGGCATGATCGGTGCCTTTGTGGCGGGCCTGCTCGCTCTCCGGCTTCTCTCCTCCTGGTTGGAGAAAGGTCACTGGGCATGGTTTGGCTATTACTGCATCGCCTTCTCGGGTTTTGTTTTCTTTCTCGCCTCCCGCGGATACTAACGATACATCACAACTCATGAAGTTCTTAACCCTTCCCCTCTTATCTCTCTTATTGGCGGCTCTTGTCTTGTCTGCCTGCTCGTCAGGCCAGAACAAGGAGACGCTGCTGAGTGCTGCCGGATTCCGCACAGTCGTGCCGACCACTCCCAAGCAGATCGCCAAACTTAAGACTCTTCCCCAGTTGAAGGTCGTCCCGGTTGTCAAGAAGGGCCAAACCTACTTCATCTTTGCTGATGCCACCCATAATATGCTGCTGATTGGCAACCAGAAGCAGTACACCGTGTTCCAGCAGTACGCACTTCAGTACAAGATGCAGCAGGATCAAGTCGAGGCCGCATCGTTGAATGCCGATGCAGCTGAATGGGGTGGTTACGGGGGATTCGGCGATGGATTATGGGGCCCTGGCTTCTATTGATCGCCTCAATAATTTAATGAAGAAGGGGCGTATCCTTACGGATCCGCCCCTTTTCATTCATTGATTTATGAACCGATCGTGCGATCGGAATATCCTACACCCAGAGGATCCGCAACCTACTCGCTAGGAGTAAACTGGGTGATCTTTGTCCCCTGAACGCCGAGTCCCGCCATTAGTCCCTTCTGACCGAAGAAGAAGGCGAAAATTCCCTTTTGCATGGTGGTGGTGGACATGGAAGAGGTGAATCCTTCATTGGCAACAACAAGACTGGGTGCTCCTCCAAGCTCGAATCCTCCGCTCTTGTTGAGATAATGAAGGGAGTGTTCGTCCATGAAGAAGAGGGCGTAGGAGAATTTCTGGATACCCGCCTGCAAACCATAGGAAACGGCCGACGTATTAAAGTATCCGGCGACTTGACCTCCCTTGAAAAGAACTCCGTTGCCAGTCTGCGCTCCACCGATAAATCCCGCCTTGTAGACCGTTGGAAAAATCAAGACCGCGATCGATTTCTCACCGATCGCCCCAGCACCGGGGTTGTTCCGATACAGTCTGTGGAGTGCTTTCTCCGATTGATGCCTGAGTTCCGAAGCCGACTCGGCTTTGGCTTGAGGAATCAGTAGCAGGGCAGCAACGGCTGCAACAAGGGTCAGGTGTAGGGTTTTCATGATAGTAGGGTAAGACAAGGGGGTCTTATGTAGTTGAGAGAGGGTAATGACGGAGATCTTGGAAGAGGATGGAAATTTACGATATCTGTGGTTCCAACGCCACTCACATTCTTTGGGGTGGTCGAGGATTTTTTCCTTTCAGATGATGCGCATTTTCAGGAGCGGTGTTTAGCGAAACTCTTGAGGGAGCAGATACACTGCGCTATCCAGTAGTTCAGAGCAGTCAACTCAGCAGCGGTAATGAGGAAAGATCCGCCGCAATGAAGCGGATCAGCTCACAAAATAAGGACTCAGAAATGTGCGCATGTTTTGAAACCATCACCTGGATAAGACACCTCTTATTTGTTTTTTTATAGGAGCCTTCTTAACCACGGACTTCCTCCCGCCAGAGGCAACTTTTGCTGCAACCTTAGAAGCAACTTTTAGCCTGAGGGCATTCAATCGGATGAAGCCGGTGGCATCCCCCTGATCGTAGGCTTGGGTCGGATCCGACTCCATCGTGGCAATGTCCGGACGGTAGAGACTGACAGGGCTCTTACGACCGGCTGCCATGATATTCCCCTTGTAGAGACGCAGACGAACAGTGCCGGTCACATTCTTCTGGGATTCCGTGATCAGGGCCTGGAGCACCAGACGCTCGGGCGCAAACCAGAATCCGTTATAGATCAGGGTACTGTATTTTGGGATCAGTCCGTCACGCAGGTGCATCACTTCACGGTCCATAGTCAGAGACTCCATCTGGCGGTGGGCGAAGTGCAGGATCGAGCCGCCGGGGGTCTCGTAGACACCTCGGCTCTTCATCCCTACAAAGCGGTTCTCGACCATGTCGACGCGACCGACGCCATGACGGCCGCCGATCTTGTTAAGCGTCTTCATGACGGCAAGCGGATCGAGCGGCTTGCCATTCACGGCCACGCAGTTGCCCTGAATGAAATCGAGCGTAACCATCTCGGACTTGTCAGGCGCCTCTTCGGGACTGGCCGAGAGCTTGAACATTCCCCGATTTGCGGGAGCAAAGGCGTCGAACCAAGGATCCTCCAGGATGCCGCTCTCATAGCTGATATGGAGCAGGTTGCGGTCCATCGAGTAGGGCTTCTTGGCACTGGCCTCGACCGGCACCTTGTGACGCTCGCAGTAGGCGATCATCTCAGCGCGGCCTGGGAATTCGGAGCGAAACCTCTCCTCTCGCCACGGGACGATCACCTCGAGATCTGGGGAGAGGGCGGCGGCGGCTAGTTCGAACCTGACCTGATCGTTCCCCTTGCCCGTAGCACCATGGGCCACAGCATCGGCACCCTCGGCAGTCGCGATCTCGACCATACGCTTCGCGATTAGCGGACGGGCGATGCTTGTTCCGAGAAAATACTCCCCTTCGTAGAGGGAGCCGGCCTGCATCATCGGGAAGATGAAGTCGCGCGCAAACTCCTCCTGCAGATCATCCACATAACACTTAGAGGCACCCGTGCGGAGCGCCTTTGGCTTCAACCCCTTCAGCTCCTCCTCCTGACCGATGTCTGCGCAGAAGGCAATGACCTCAGCGGAGTAGGTCTCCTTGATCCAGTTCAGAATGACGGAGGTATCAAGACCTCCAGAGTAGGCAACAACGATTTTCATGAACCTGTTGGATACAGCACTCTGCACTTTGTTGCACGCCGATTTGAGGGAAGAGTGGGCTGACTGGGACTCGAACCCAGAACCAATACCTTAAAAGGGTACTGCTCTACCATTGAGCTATCAACCCATTAACAGAGTAGTTTTGCCCCTGTAATGGCTCCCGAAAATGCCAGTTGACCCGTCCAATTAGCCCGCTCTATCTTATGGGCAGATGAAGACCCAAATGAACCCACCTGATCCGACGGAGTCGAAGGGCAAGTTCCGCAAAGCGGCCGAAGGACTGTATCAACACGAATCATCGGGGGCGTACTATGCCCGATTCAGATATAAAGGCGAGCGGATAATGCAAAGACTGGGTGAGAAACATCACCCCTGCTCCAGCTTGCCAGAAGCTAAGCGGCTTCTACGGGATCTCAAGGATCGCACAGAGAGAACAGATGTAGTGGCGAGCAAGAAGACCCTGCACACTATCATCAGGGAATACAAAGCCGTGATGAGCTTCGGAGCAGATACCAAGAAGTACAAAATCCAGTATCTTGATGAACTCAAAGACGCCTTCTCTTCTTCCAAGAAGGTCTCGGAAATCAAGAAGACGGACATTCTGCGCTTCATTGCCAGTTATGACGAGAGGCTAGCTCCTGCCACAATCAACAAGGTGATCACCCTAGCCCGTGATGTCTTCCAATACGCCTTGGATGACAAAGCAATAGCCGTTTCTCCCGTGGACGGGATAAAGTACCGCAAGCCCAGAACAACAGAAAAGCGTCTAATTCCCGCATGGGAGGAGTTCGCCTCTATCGTGGAGAGCATACGCGCCCAGAAGTACGCCGACACCTCCGGAGAGAGTGGAGACTTGATTGAGTTTATGGGACTAGCCGGACTAGGGCAGGGTGAGTGTTCAGGGCTGACTTGGGCTGATGTGAATTTTCAAACTGGCATCATCACGATCATCCGCAAGAAGACAGGATTTGAGTTCTCCATCCCGATCTATTCACAAGTACGAACGCTCCTTGAAAGAATGGACAAGGAGCGAGGTGAAAACAGGGATCCGAAAGGGGAGGTCTTCAAAGTGAAGAATCCCAAGAAGGCGTTAGAAGCTGCCTGCAAACGACTAGAGTTGCCTATCTACACTGCCAGATCCTTCCGCAAGATGTTCATTACTCGATGCCTTGAACTAGGAATCGATCCCCAAACAATCGCGAAGTGGCAGGGCCATCGTGACGGAGGAACTATGGTGCTAAAGGTCTACGGATCGGTTTCCAGAAAGCATCAGCAGAATATGGCTGCTCTGCTCACCGCCCCTACCCCAGCGGAAAATAAGATCCCGACAGAAACAGTAGCCACCTAGTCATTATGACCTCAAAAAAGAAAACGATAGCCCCCAAAGAGCCGGCTGATGAGGAGATCCTCTACTCCCAATGCACTCCCATTGTTTTGGTGCAAGATAGGAAAACAATAAAACAGCCAACCATTGATCCCCTCAACCCCCTGCTCGATGCTTTTCAGTCCGAAATGCGCATGGGAGAGCAAGAGGCAAAGAGTCGCATAGCGACATACAATGAAGAAGTAGCCGATCTTTATGATGCCACAATGAGTGGAGATGAACTTGCGGCCGCGCTGCTCGTAGAATACGCGAGCGTGGCAATTCAGACCCTTGAGCAGATCAGCCATCGCAAACCGGAGGCCCTGCACCAAATCAGCGTTCAGAATATTCGATGGCCCGCATTTATCAGCCAAAAGGAGTTTGATGCAGAAAAAAATAAACAGCTCAGGGAAAGGCTGAAACTCGGCGTGAAAAGCCCACTCAACCACAAATGGAACCCCAAATCCCCTGCTACATTTACAGCATACTCATTGCTCTACTGGCTTCTAGAAAATCGTGTGGCACTTCAACTTCCAACCCTTACCAAAGATACATTTGAAGAGTGGTTTGAATGTGGCTGGAAGGGATTCTGTCACCAACTGCAGGGACATCCAGAGAAGTACCAATTTTTGAGAAATGCAGTAGAGCATTTGGCAAAAGCAGAGATAAAGCGCAAACAGGAAAAGAGATACCTCGAGACAGTTATCAAGAGGAAAATGAAGGGGGTACTCGAACAAGGTTTCATGACTGTCACTAAGAATTACCTGCTATAAATTGGGTGGCAGTTTATAAGCACAAGAGGTCGTGAAGTAGCGATGTTGTGGGCGTATTTTGGTCTCGTTATGACCAACTACACACAACAAAACAACGGGCCAGTCTCTCCAGACAGGCATTTATACAAACTGACTGAAGCTGCAGCTATGCTGTCGCTATCAGTCGTTACTCTTCGACGACTCATCAAGAGTGGATCGATACGCGCACAAAGAAAAACGCGCCTATTGCTGATCAGTCGCTCGGAGATTGATCGTTTTGCCGCCGCTTAATTAACCGAAGTCCGCACCAATTCATGCAAACTTCCATCACAGAGGAGGGATTCCTCCCACAGATCGATATCAAGGCAAGCAACAGGCAGTCACTCAGTCAATTCAAGCAGAACCTTTTATGCTGGAGAGTGCAGTCCGAGCAGCTAGCCACTCGATGGCAATCAAGTGGAAATCCACAGAATCTTCAGGCTTGGGCGCGTCTTGTTTCTGCCATGCCGGTTCGCGCATTCCATGAGTAGTGCCATCATGGGTGACCATCGCTCTATACATGGTTCGCCATGGTCTTGGATCTCTAAACTTGCCGAGGAGCGCGCTCTAGCGGATGGAGGAGCAAAACTCCTTCTTGTCTATTACGCACTCTGCCGACTTGAAAGTGATGCTCCAGACGAGGCCAAGGGGTGCTTCTATGCGTCTACTAACCAGATCGCTCGACACTCAGGATTGTCACCAAGATCCGTACAGGGTGTTCTTCCTCAATTAGAGATTTCTGGGTTGGCCACCATTCTCTCAGGTCGAGGTGCTGGTATCAGGGGCTCTCATATTGCTAACCGCTACACTCTGCTCGAAATCACCCCCCCTTACGCATTAGATGCGTATACCCCTTACGCAACTGGTGCATATGCCCACACGCAAATTTCGCACGAGATATTTGCCGACAATAAAGAACTAGAAGAACAAAAAGAAATAGAGGGAGTTGATGATGAGAAACCAAAGAGGTTGAAGTCATCACTCATCCAGCTACCACCTATCCCAGTAGAACTTGATACCCCTGCATTCAGAATCATATGGGATGAATGGATTCAGCATCGGAAGGATAAAAAGAAGGGGCTGACGGCAACAACGGCAACCAAACAACTCAAGCAGTTGTCTGCATGGGGTTCCGAAAAGGCTACCGCAGCACTCGACAAAGCAATTCATGAGGGCTGGCAGGGATTTTATGAACCCAAGGAGTTCTTCCCCACGAACGATCAAAGCGTTCCAAGTCTCCCCAAGTCCAAGGAACCGGAGAACTGGGTGCCTGTCTTCGAGCAACTTTATCCCAACGGGAAGTCGATGCCTTGGGATCAACTCGCCCAACTTCATCCAGACATCGCAGACGAAGTGAAAGCCATTACCGATCAGCAACCACTCAGCACCTCAACCTCGCAGAACGCCCCCTAGAAATTACCTTCCCCATGCAGACGAGCAATCTACGCCAAAACAACTTTCCTAAGCCTGACGAGGTTTCCGAGAAGCACATCATTTCGTGCCTCATCAACTCTCCGGAAGAGTGCCTAGAAAAAGTGCATGGGCAGATTCCTGTGGAGGCTTTCAGATACTACAAGCACTCCCCTATCGTGGAGGCGATCTTCCGACTCCATGAGCAAAGGGAGCCCGCTGATTTCTTTTCTCTCCAGCAGTACCTCTGCAACACGGGCGAACTCAAACCGGAAGATGTGTATTGGTTCACCGAGTTCATGACCCACCCTTCTTCAATTCATGACCTTCCACGGCATATCGAAAAGCTTAAAAAGAACCATGTAGCAACCCACTTATGGATCTTGGGTGATACCATCCACTCTCGCTTCGACACTCCCCTAGAGACGCTAGATCCCTACGGATTGGCAGATGAGATTCAGACCAAGGCTTTTGAGATTGCCAGCACATCAAACAATGGAACGAGAAAAACTCATCACATTAATCACTTCTGTGGAGAGGCTATCGATGACATGGAGATGTACATCAAAAACAAGGGAAAGATTATCGGAGTTCCCACAGGATTCAGGGGGCTCGATAATATTTTCGGCGGGTTTAAAGGAGGGCAGTTAATCATCCTCGCTGCCAGACCAAGCGTTGGAAAATCAGCTCTTGCCGCCAACATCGTAACCAATGCTGCGTCAACAACGGGGGTGACTCTATTCACACTAGAGATGTCAGGCAGGGAGCTAGTAACTAGGATGCTTTGCTCAGAGGCGCAGGTGAGCCTACAGAATATCCGGAATGGGATGATGGGTAAGTGGGAGCAGTCCCCTCTTATAAGGGCAAATTCTACACTCGCATCACTTCCCATCCAGATCGATGAGACACCATCCATCACCCTAAATGCCCTCAGAGCAAAGGCTCGCAGGATGGTTTCCAAGCAAGGAGTAGGGTTCATTGTCATCGACTATCTTCAGTTGATGAGAAGCCCCTCTAAGAAAGCGGATCTCTCGCGCCACCTTGAGGTCGCCGAGATCACCGGAGGACTCAAGGAGCTAGCCAAGGAGTTAAACATCCCGATCCTTGCACTGGCGCAGTTGAACCGAGACATCGAGAAGAGGAAGGACATCAAGCCCCTGCTCTCCGACCTGCGTGAGTCCGGCAGTATTGAGCAGGATGCAGACATCGTGATGCTCATGCACAGGGACAAGGAAAAGCCCGAGGAACCCACCACGGTCTACATAGCTAAGCACCGGAACGGCCCCCTTGGGCAGGTTCAGTTGAACTTCAAGGCTCAGACCTCAACCTTCTCAGATCAATAAAGAACTCATGACCAAACCTCTTCCCAACCTCCTCCACGAGTCCTTCGCCAGAGCTATAGCAGAAGGTCTATCCCCAACAGATGCTTACCGCGTTCTAAAACCGACCGCTAAGAACCATACAACGCTCGGAAGCCGCCTCTGGAATCGCATGGACATCCGCGTTCGCATCTCAGAGATCGTGGATGAGGCAGTCCAAGAGAGAAACCTCACCATCCAGCAAAAGATCGCCCTTCTGGAGCATCAGATTCAGGGTAAATCTCCAACCAAGGTCAAAATAACCTCAAACGGGCGAAAGGAGGTCATTTACGACATGCTTGGGGCAATCCAACTCCACTCCCGCCTCTGTGGGGATTTTGAAGGTCTATCGAGCCAACCCAAAGGGCCGATTCTTGATCTCCAGTTCAATATTGTTGGGAGAGATGAGCCAATGACTCCAGAGCTGGAGGAGGAGTGGAGACGACTCCAGTTGAATGAGATTCAATCATATTAAGGAGTAGCCTGCGTTTGAGGAGACCACTCGCTGCTCAATCGTTGGGCTTCCTCGATCTGAGTCGGCGTCATTTGTTGTGCAGCAAGTTCACGATTTCTTGCAGCCACCTTGGTGAGGGAGTCTGAGAGAGCATGTTGATGTACCATAGGGCAGCCACTATTGTCAGTGGCCATATTGCGCCTAGAACCGCCCCGCCAATGGCAGCTGGAATGCACCCGAACATGAAACCCTTTAACAGCCCCCATTCCAAGATGGCGTAAAGCCACATTGCGAAGAATGACAGTCCTCCAACAACAATTGCCGGAATAAAATAGAATTTCTTCATGCGTGATATAGATGTTGTAATATCATTCTCCTAGGAAAACTGTTCTACTGCAAGAATATTCTAGCGTTTGTTCCCATGAAGGAACGGCGAAACATGAATGTGGTAGGGCCGCAAGTCCGCTTGTTCCGAATCCAGAGGGGATGGAGCCAGCCAAAGATGGCCACACAGTGCCAATTACGCAGGTCAACATCAGCCGTGAATCGCTTGCCAAAATTGAGTCAAAGCTCCGGAGCATAACCGATATCGAGATCCTCAAACTCGGCTTGGTGTTGGAAGTTCATCACTCTGCCCTTTTCCCTGATTCAAAAAAATGACTTGGTAAGAACTGCTGAAGGCTTCAGATCCTAGCTACTGGTAGAGATTTCCAGTGGGTGGTGTAGCACGGAGATTTCTACACCCTACCAAATCCCCTTGAGATCCTCGTCCTCCAAAGCGTCTCTCTCAAAGACTGTTTCCAGATATTCAGGTAAGATCTATGTGCATTAAAATACGACAGAAGAAAAGGGCCTTGCGACTTGATCAAAACAAATCTCGCAGCACCCCAACAAGTTATAGAACTTGCAGGAGTGCATTGATGATTTTAATTCATGCTGCGTTTTTTAATTTGGCCGTTAAAGCAAGGCATCGGGATCGTGCGATCTGTTCAGCGATTACCTGTTGAGCGCGTTCAGCCCTCTTCCGGAGGGCGCGAGCCTTGTGCTTTCTGGCGACTTCCTTATTGGAGTAGATGATTTCTTGGAGTCCGTGCATATTTTTGGATTGGTTGGTGTTAGTTTTCAGTGAGGTGGAAGGGATTTACTCCTGTGGTTTCTTGCTCTGTGGCGGTTCCGCTTTGGGTGCTACTTCAGTTGATTCAGGCTGGCTACTGGGGCTTTCCCGAACACTCGCTGCATGAATATCGAGTTCGGCCGTGTAGACGGCGTCCTCTGGAGTTATTCCTGCATAGAGGTGCTGTGCGAGTGCGGGGAAGTACCTATCTGCCGTATTTAGCGCAGTACTCAGGAGCCTACTGACTACCTTCTTCTCCAGAGGGAAGTCACCGATTGCCTGTGAGACACGGAACCGAACTTCTCCGTCTTTGAAGTCAAACTCAAAACTACCCACCGACAAACCACGGTTGGCACGGGTCAATAGCTCGTTGGCGGAAGATCTGTATTTTTCACGCACAACTATAGGGTAGTAGAAATACGCCTGAAAGAGGGCATCTTCGTTGGTAATCCGAATATGACACCGATAGACGGCGTTGGCGGCCCAAACGGAAAGCTCAACATGGTTCTTTTCTCCATCCACGGTGTAATCGAATCCCCTATCACTCAGATGCTCCAAGATGACTGCAAACGGGGTCGATGCTGCTGGCGCGGTGTCTTCTGTGTTGCTCATGGTCGTATCTCCTTGGGTTGAGGCACTAGGAGCCGAGCAACAAAAAGCCGCCGATCTGATTAGGAAGCGGCGGTTAAGGGCGCGGAGAGATTTTGGTTCAGCGGATTTCTCCCGCTGCACATCGGCCAGCTTGCGCTGTCCAGCCACCGTAGGATTTCTCCCTCCTCGGTTGGCAGCCTTTGGTGTTACCCAGAGGCATTCCTAATGCTGAATTCAATAGATCACATGGGATCAGATACGGCAACGGGCTGCCGTGTCATAAAACCCGTAATCTGCGCCAGAGAAAGAGACCCAAGAAGAAGTCAAGAGTCAGTCTTCACCTGTAGCAATCTAGTTCCTCGCCTGATACGCCTCTGAATGCCCCAGATGTTCCTTCCAGTTCTGGGCATACCTCGCAGCCAGTTCAGGAGCATTGTTAATCACAAGCAGGTTCTCAGCATTCCCATTCTCTGCCGCCTTGGTGAAGTTGAAACTG
>CAIOJL010000235.1 GCA_903858595.1 uncultured Spartobacteria bacterium
AGGGCTGCGGGAAAACCACACAAAGTCACCTTGGTGGCTGTCATGCGGAAACTCCTGATCTACCTGAACTCACTCCTCAAACAACACTCACTATCAGCAGCTTAAAAACTCCCTTGGAAAGACAGTTGCTGCGGGCTTCCTCTTTTTGCCATAATAATAAAGTCGGATTTATACCAATCACCATCAGAAGTGACACTCTACGGCTGGTTTTTTTGGCGCGTAGCATTGTCGTCATCGCTCTGGTTCCCTGAAGGTTGCCATCACTCTTCCCCCGCGCCACTCACCAAAACTCCTTCGCCGCTAGAGTACCATTTCTTTCTGTGATTGGTATTACAAAGGAGGCATCGCCAGGGGCGTCGAATATATCTTCTGCTCCACCATGGCTGCAATCGCAGCGATCACGGCATCACGGTCCTCGCGGTAGGTAACGCCGAACCACTGGCCGTCGGATTTGAGGATCCGTACCTCTGCAGCCCCCGAATGAACCATCGTCGTGACCGCGCTCGGGATATAAAATTCGGGCGTTGCCGAATCGATCCCTCCATTCCCTAGGAAGGAGGTGAAGAGATCGCCGAGCAGCGGAAAGACCGGCGGGGTGAAGCCCCAGAAGTTCATGGAAACCATCTCCTGTCCGTGAAGGGTTCGGACCATCCCCGTTGTGTCCATGCCGGTGATCGCTCCATCCTTCCCGCGACGGATGCCGGTGCATTCCTCCACAGATGTCATCCTCTCCTGGGCGGTGAGCTCACAGATGCCGCGGGAAACGGCTCCATGCTCGGAGAGAGTGTTGTTCAGGAGATAGGCGACCATCAAAAACAGGGGCCGCTGCTCCGGAGTTTCTTGGCGTAGGCATCCTGCCATGAGCGAAAAGGCTGTACGACCGTAAAAATCATCTGCATTCACCACAAGGAAGGGTTCGCGGATCTGGTTGCGGGCGCACCAGATGGCATGACCGGTACCCCAGGGCCTTTCCCGTCCCTGCGGGAGGACAAATCCACCGGGAAGATCAGCGAGTTCCTGGTAGACGATTCCGATGTCGATCTTTCCCACATAACGGGAGACCACAACGCTTCGGAACTCCTGCTCAAAATCGCGCCTGATCACAAAAAACACCCGGTCAAAGCCGGCCGCCAGAGCGTCATGCACGGAATAATCCAGAACGGTCTCCCCCGAGGGTCCGACCGGATCCATTTGTTTGAGTCCGCCGTAGCGGCTTCCCATTCCAGCAGCAAGGACAAGCAAAGAGATCTTCATGAACTGATCGGACGCAAGATGGAAGAGAGTGGATAAATAGAGCTAATAGAGCTTTAAGGATTTGTTATTTAGTTGGTTGCTTTTGGGTTGTCCATCTCTGGAATGGTAATCTCGGTGAAGGTGTCCCCATCAAGAAAGGATACCTCATATGAATCACCATCAGAAATGACACTCTACGGCTGGTTTTTTTGGCGCGCAGTATTGTCGGCATCGCTCTGGTTTCCTGAAGGTAGCCATCACTCCTCCTCGCCACCCACCAAAACCCCTTCGCCGCTAGGGTACCCTTTCTTCCTGTGATTGGTATCATGCTGCTGTTACCCGGCTTGCCCTTCGGGCCGCACACGTGCAGTCTATTAAGACTCTTTCCCTAGTGACCTACTGATTTTATTCTTTCGCTTCCATGGCGACGCTCAATTCCAACTACCTCAAGCTCAAAGCTGGTTACCTCTTCCCTGAAATCGCGCGGCGCGTGAAAGCCTTTACCGAAGCGAATCCGGAGGCCACCACTCGAATGATCCGCTGCGGTATCGGTGATGTGACCGAGCCCCTTCCAGCAGCTGTCCGCGAGGCGATGCACGCCGCAATCGACGAGATGGGAACCCGGGAGGGATTCCACGGCTACGGCCCCGAACAAGGCTACGAGTTTCTGCGTGGAGCCATAGCCAAGCATGACTACCGCGACCGCGGACTCGAGGTGGCTGATGACGAGATCTTTGTCTCAGACGGTTCCAAGTGCGATGGAGGTGCGATCCTGGATATCCTTAGCGATGATAACCGCATCGCCGTCATGGATCCTGTCTATCCCGTCTATGTCGACACCAATGTGATGGCTGGACACACGGGCGAGGGTCGGGAGGATGGCTCCTACGAGGGGATCACCTACCTGGAGTGTACGGCGGAGAATGGTTTTGTGCCCGCCATTCCGGCGGAGAAAGTCGATATCATCTACCTCTGCTTTCCCAACAATCCGACTGGGGCAGTGGCCACGCGAGCACAGCTGGAGGCCTGGGTAGCCTACGCAAGGAAGCATGGCTCAATCCTCCTCTTTGATGCCGCTTACGAGGCATACATCAGCGACACTTCTGTCCCTCGCTCCATCTACGAGATTCTCGGTGCCCTCGAGTGTGCGATCGAATTCCGCAGCTTCTCCAAGAACGGCGGATTCACCGGCACCCGCTGCGCCTTCACCGTGGTTCCGAAGGGGCTAACTGCCGTTTGTTCGGATGGAGAACGTCGTTCGCTCCATCCGCTCTGGCACCGTCGCTTCACGACCAAGTTCAATGGCGTCAGCTATGTCACCCAGCGGGGGGCTGCCGCTCTCTACAATGAGAAGGGCCGAGCCGAGGTTGCTGCTCTTGTGGAGCATTACATGGGCAATGCCAAGATCCTCCGAGAGGCCGTGCAGTCCTGCGGGCTGAAAGTTTATGGCGGAGTGAATGCCCCTTATATTTGGGTCCACGGTCCCGTCGGACAGACCAGCTGGGAGATCTTCGACCGGATGCTGAATGAGGCAAATATCATCGTCACTCCGGGAAGCGGCTTCGGCCGTGCCGGCGAGGGCTACTTCCGCATCTCCGCCTTTAATAGCCGCGAGAAGGCGATCGAGGCGGCCGCACGGATCAAGGCGATGACCTGGTAGGGCCAATCAAGTCATTCAACGAAAAAAGCCGTGGCCCAGATCAGGCCACGGCTTTTTCTTTGAGAGGGAGAGTAATCCTAATCCTTAAGCCACCAGACTATTCGTGTACTCGGAGGGCTCGTAGTTTTCGATCAGAACTTCCTGCTGGTCACCACGCTTCATCCGAACCTGTTTGACAAGGATCTCGGGAGTCTTGTGTGGAGCGAAGAGGATGTCGTCGTGGGTTGCATGGCTCTTTTCGGTGAACATTGAGGGAACCAAATGTCCCCCGAGATGGTCACTGCGGCCGGTGGCCACATGGATGGTGCCACGCACCTTCTCATCCTGGATGTCTCGACCGCTGACCGGAAGGAGCTGGGTACCTAGACCGAGTTCCCCGAGTTCCCCAGTGACGGGATCAGAAACAAGCTTGGCATTATGGGCCTCAACGGTGGCAGCTTTCCCCTTGAGGAGTTCAGCCTTCACGATGCGGCCACCGGTCACGGTCATGAGCCCAAGAGTTCCATCCTCGTACTTATGCGGGAAGGATCCTTCGGCGCCCTCGGGAACGAAGTAGACCTCTCCGGCAGGGAGGTTTGCGACATCAGGTTCATCACCGCGGCAGAGGCCATGGCTCTTCTGGGCTTCCTGACCATTGAGGATGAGGCGGAGAGTATAGTTCTTATCTTCGCAGCCGAACTCGATCTCGACCCAGTCGGCCTTGGTGACACCAAGACGGAGCTTCTCGGCCTCGACACTGACTTCGTCGTAATCAACAGCGAGTCCGCTCGCGAGGATGATCTCGTTTACTCCGTGCAGGGTCGCTCCACAGAAGCCGTACTGCTTGGCAAAGGCGGTCAGAGGGGCAGTTGCTGAGTAGGTTGAGATGCAAAGGATGATGTCATAGTTGGGATAGACATCTTTGGAGAGACTGACCTGCTTGCCTGAGGGGTCGAAAGCCTCATCTGGCAGATCTAGGTTACTGCCGCCTGTGAGCTTGTAGGCAAAAATCTCACCGCCCTTAAGGCCCATGTTAGCCAGAATCTCTGCGTTGAGAGGCTTGAGGAAGGACTCTACGGCATGCTTCTGAATGGTGAGGGCTGGGTTATTGAGGAAGGCAAAATCCTTGATATCGGCGGGATTTTCGAGATCGATCAGGATACAAAGTCGTTGGCCCTCTTTCGGGGCGAAAGTCGTTTTAAGAAGGCGCTCCAGGCTAAAGGGAGGAAAGGAACGGGCTGCGATTTGCTGGGCAATCGGTAGGATCATGGTTTGGGCGGGTTGATTTTAGTTAAGGAGATTAACTACTTCCTTATATTACCCGAGGGGTTCTTGCTGAAAAGGAATTTATGTCCTCTGCAACTAATCTTTTTGCTTAGTCGATTCTCCTCGCTTCTTTCCGCGATGAGGATCAATTAGGAGTCTATGAAACAACTCAGTCATATCTGTTTCGTCCTCGGACTCGCCTCGGTTCTCGCCTCCATCGCCATCTGGTATTATGCCGGCGGCAAGGATGTGAGTTTTGAGGTCCGTACCCACGGCGAACTCTTCGGGATCTTCGTCGGCCTCTGGGCCCCGACCTTCCTGATCCTCTCGAACCGTATCGCGCGGTACGCCGAGGGAAAATAGTCTTCCAAGCTCCCCCCGGAGCTTAACTTCAACGATCAGGCCGGGTCATTGACCCGGCCTGATCTTTTTCACAAACTATTCCGGTTGACCCGAGCAATTACCAACGCGTTCGCCTTTGGGCGGGCATTACATCGATCGGCAGCAATCTTGCGTTGATCTGGGTGCTAGCCATCAGTGCGTCGTGGTGGGCGAGTGGTTTCTCCGCTCCTTTAGCGATTTCGGTGGTTTTACTCGCGGTGGCCATGCTGGTGACTTTAGCAAACTTCCCTTTTGATCTTCTGACGGGAAATGCACTGGAGAGTGCTGCAAATCGCATCGGGCAATCCTCGACCAGTTGGCTCCAGGATTGGTTTCGAAACCGCTTATTCACACTGCTGGGTCTCTGGACAGGGTTCCTTTTCTTCGCAGCGTTTCATCAAGTCCCCCGGCAATGGGTCGTGCCTATGCTTCTTGCCGCGGGAGCATTCATCCTGCTCCTTTTTCTGTTCGTCCCAGCTGGCCGTCCTTCAGCTACAGGCTGCTCCGAGAAGGCTTTTGAGAACACTCTCCAGCTAGAATTGAAAGCGCTACAGATGACCCTGCGACCCGTTCGCTGGTTCGATCACGGTGATTCCGAAACCGTGAACGGCTGCATCACCCCCAGGGGATTCCTTTCCCTCTCCACGACAGTTGCCCAATGGCTCACTCCGCGGGAGGCGGCTCTTCTTGTAGCGCGGGAGGAATATTATCGCAAATCGGGGGCGTGGATCCTGATCATGGCCATCGTAGCGGTTTGGACGCTGCTGGAAATCCTGTTGGCATTGCTCCTGCCCAGCGTTAATCCGGTACAGGCAGGATTGAGTGGAGCTGCTATCATGACGACATGGTGCTTTTTGGCACTCTTCGTCTGGCCAACCTTAAACAGGGTCTGAATGAGGCATGCTGACTCCTTCCTAGCCTCACTTGCAACTCCCGGAGAGGCACGCGACCTCTTATCCAAGATTGAACGACTCAACGCCACCGACATCTCCCTTTCTCCGGCCAAGACAACAGTTTTTCATCCCATTCCGCCGCTGCAGCGCAGGAGGTGGCTACGCTGGGCATCAAGCTCACGCAGGTGATCCCTGGGCCATTTCGCACCGATTTCATAGGACGTTCGCTCGATCAATCGCCTCGATTGCCTGACTACGAGGCAAGCGTGGGAAAATTCGGGGGATTTCTCTCCAAGATGGATGGCAGGCAGCCCGGAGATCCCGACAAAGCAGCCGCCGCGATTCTCGATCTCCTAAATGAGGAGAAGCCCCCCTTCCGGTTTGTGATCGGGGCATATGCCAATAGCACTTTTGCCCAAAAAATCTCCTCAATGGAGGCCGAGATGAATGCTTGGAAGGAAAAAGGACTGCCGACGGATTTTACCCAGGGGGCATGACCAGAGTAATTTATCGGGGTGCTTTTTGAATGACTGGATATTCCATTGAACCCGAATCTAGGCGGGATGCGAAAATCAGATGACAAGGTGAAGATCAAAATCCATGCCGATCAGATCTCGGTAGTGATCCGACTTGCGTGGGAGGATCGGACTAGTTTTGAGGAAATCAAGGAGCGCACTGGCCTCGCGGAACGGGAGGTAAT
>CAIOJL010000236.1 GCA_903858595.1 uncultured Spartobacteria bacterium
GTGGGAGAAGCAGCTTGGCCCTGCTGCCTACCGCGTTCTGAGGGCCAAGGGGACCGAGGCTCCCTTCTGCGGCAACCTGCTCGATAACCACAAGGATGGCGTCTATTTCTGTGCCGGCTGCGGCTTGCCGCTCTTTGCATCCAGCTCGAAGTTCAACTCTGGTACAGGGTGGCCCAGTTTCTACCGCCCCTTCGCAACGGGAAACATCACGGAGATCAGCGATGCTTCCCTCGGCATGGTTCGTACCGAGATCCTCTGCGCACGATGCGGGGGGCATCTGGGCCATGTCTTTGACGATGGCCCACCCCCGACCGGCCTCCGCTACTGCCTCAACTCCGCCGCGCTCGTATTCAAGGACGAAGCCGAGGTGAAGATGATGGGCCAGTAAGCTGTGCCTGTCAGCATCCTCTCGAGTATCCCTCTTGCCATCCTCGTAAGGGAGTAGCACTATCCGCCCCATGCGACGTCACGTGCGCCGGCTTCTGGAGCGCCATGCTCCCGGGATTTTTGAAACCATACGCGCTATCCGGAACAGGCAGTATTTTCACCGACAGTTTTCGTCCCTCCAGTCCGAGGTGAGGGGAAATCTTTTTCCAAGCACCACCCCCATTACGGTTCAAAAAGGTCCCTTCCATGGGATGAGATATTTTGATGAGCCGGTCTGGGGATCGATCACGCCAAAATGGCTTGGATCCTACGAGTCGGAACTTCATGGGGTGATCGCCGAGGCTCATTCCATTCCCTACGACACGATTATCGATATCGGCAGTGCGGAAGGATATTATGCGGTGGGGTTGGCACTGCTTCAGCAACGGGCCCGCATTTTTGCATTCGACACGGATTTCATCTCCCGTGGACAGACAAGAAGACTAGGGCGGCTGAACGGGGTGGATCAGCGGCTTCATCTCGGCGCTCGCTGCCGCCATGAAGATATCAATCGCCTTGCATCCGGTCGCACGCTGGTGGTTTGTGATATTGAGGGAGGTGAAGCGGATTTGCTGAATCCGACGCTTGCCACTGCGCTCCTCAAAAGCGATATCCTCGTTGAGGTTCATGAGGATGACGAAACCTCCCGATACGTGGAATCTTTGCTTGCGAACCGGTTTCAAGCATCCCATCGGATCATCAGGATTACAGAAGAAAGTCGTTTCGACTGGATGCAGCTTCAGGGGGAGGAACTGGAGAAACGCCTCGGAAGGACCCTGCTCCTGAGAGCCATGGATGAGCGGCGTTCTAAGGGAAATGTCTGGTTATGGATGCGTTGCCCGTAAGCGCGTGGACAAGATGTTTCAATCATCAGAAAACTTTCGATGCTCAACGGCGAAAATGAAACGCCCCTTCCTTCTACGAATGCTTCCAAGCCGCTTGCGGCAATCCCTCTACTACCGGTTCTACCGTACACGGCATGAACAATGGTTGCCCCTTTTTGAAACAGCCAATCTGGCCTTTGCTCCTCATATTTCAATGCATGGTTTGATTCCGGGATGCGGTGTTTCAGGCCCGCTCGCCTTCCTTGGCCTTTATGAGCCGGCATTATCAATCCGTCTGGCTCAGCTGGCCGAGCAGGGGGGGCTTTTTGTGGATGTGGGGGCAATCATGGGATACTTCTCACTCATGTGGGTCGCGGGGAGTCCGAGCGCCAGTGCGGTCGCTTTTGAGGCATCCCCGCGCAACATCTCCACGTTCGAGAACAACATTGTGAAGAATGGGTTGAACGGCCGAATCACGCTTGTCCCCAAAGCCGCGGGTAAGGAATCAGGATTCATTGACTTCGACCTAGGGCCCGATCACGAAACGGGTTGGGGAGGGATTGTCACCTGGCCCTCATCAAACAACATAAGGGTGTCCATAGTGAGACTCGACCGGGAGTTATCCGGAAGAAAAATTGAGGTGCTGAAGATTGATGTTGAAGGGGCCGATACCTGGATGCTGTACGGCTGCGAGCAACTGCTCAAAGAAAAAAAGATAGGAACCATTTTTTTTGAACAGCTTGAGCATCGTATGAAATCGCTTGGCATAAAGCCTGATGAAGCACAGCAGTTCCTGCGCGAGTTGGATTACACCTGTGAACCATTTGAAGGTAACGAAGGGGAGTGGATTGCCTTCCCGAACGATCGGCAGTCGTAGATTTAATGGAGCGCTAAAAGTGCTCGACCTTAAAGCCAGACGAGGTGCTGGGAGAGCATCAGATCCCCATGAAAGTGGAAATATCCACGGAACCGCTTTCCCTCAAGCATTCCCGGCAACCAATACTGATCATCCTGCCACATCTCGGGGTAAGGAATGGTTGCGGGTTCCATCCAATGTGGGATCGCTTCATCGGTTTCAACCGGTTCGCCTAGGCATCCCTCGGCTGTGAAAACGACACAATGAAGAGCTAGTCCGTCGACAAACTGGAAGTGGAGCTCTCCACGCTCGGAGAGATTCAGCGGCGTGATACAGAGCTCCTCTTGAGTCTCGCGAATTGCGGCTTCCAGAGCGTTCTCGCCGGGTTCGAGTCGACCGCCCGGTCCATTGATCTTTCCTGCGCCAAGGCCTCTTTTCTTTCGGATCATGAGGATCTGCTTATCCCGTCGTACAAAGCAGAGGGACGCCCTCATTGTCGGTTGCCAGTTCTGCCAGAAGGCGGGGTCGTGGGGATCCATGGGTTGAAGGGTTGAAGGGTTGAAGGGTTGAAGGGTTGAAGGGTTAGAACGTTGAAGAGTTGGAGAGTAGAAGGGTTGAA
>CAIOJL010000237.1 GCA_903858595.1 uncultured Spartobacteria bacterium
TTCAACCCTTCAACCCTTCAACCCTTCAACCCTTCAACCCTTCAACCCTTCAACCCTTACCAACTCCGCGGCAAGTCGGATGGCGGAGAGGAAGCTCTCGGGACTGGCCTTTCCAGTTCCAGCAAGCTCATAGGCCGTGCCATGGTCAGGGCTGGTCCTGACAAAGGGGAGACCCAGCGTAACGTTCACCCCATCATGGAAGCCGAGCAGCTTGAGCGGGATCAGTCCCTGGTCATGGTACATGCAGAGCACTCCGTCAAACTCCCCATTGGCAGCACGCCAGAAAACCGTATCGGGACTGAAAGGACCGGCGAAGGAAACACCCGGATTCGCGGAGCAGAGCAGCGGCAAGGCAGGCTCGATCAGACGCTGCTCTTCGTCGCCCAGATCTCCCTGCTCGCCGGCATGGGGATTGAGACCGGCCACAGCGATGTGTGGTGCAGTTATCCCCCGTTGATTCAGGAATCCCGCCAGCAATCCTCCCGCCCGGACGATCTCGGCAGTGCTGAGAAGAGTGGCCACATCTTTCAGGGGCACATGAGCTGTGACCAGGGCCACGGTGAGAGGGCCTCCAGTTAGCAGCATGGCGAAGTTCGAGACCTGGGCGCGAGCGGCGAAGAATTCCGTCTGCCCGGGAAACTCAAAACCGGCTTCATGAAGATGCTTTTTGCTAACAGGTCCTGTCACCACGGCAGCAAGTTCGCCCGAGAGAGCCCTCCTGGCAGCCTCCTCTAAGCTCGCGATTGAACGCAAGGATCCCGCTGGGGAAGGATGGCCGGGATCGAGGGGCGCAGGATCCCCGATGACTTCGAGACGCACTCCGGGCAGAGGTTGACCAAGGAAAGATGATAGAGCAGCAGCCAGCAGTTCGGGGCCAATACCGGCCGGATCACCCGCCACAAGTCCGATTATCGCTTCTTTCATTGCTGCAATTCCCAATGCCATCTCGAGGAGTATGAAGAGAGGGTCTTCTTAATAAGCGTTTGCCCTACAAGATCTTAAAGGATCTTGATGTAGGCCTTTTTGCGAAGCTCCTTGAGCCAGCGATCCTGGGTCTTCAGCTTTTCTTCCTGGACGAGTTTCTGGACGATCTCCTGCTGAACCTCAGAAAGGGGCTTCGTGACGGCCGGTTTCTCGGCCTCAACCATCAGGATGTAGTAAGCGTTATCGAGGGGAATGACGGGGCTAATCTCCGAGGGCTTCAGGGAGAAGGCAACCTTCGCAAGCTCCTCATTGAGCGTCTTGCGCTCGACCCATCCCCAGTCCCCGCCCGATTCATTGGTCGAATCCTCCGAGTACATCTGGGCCAAACGGTCGAACTCGGCGCCCCCGGTTAGCTTTTCCCTGATTTCTGCAGCCATTTGCTTCTTGCTGATGGATGAGGCAGTGGAAGCATCACCTCCTCCCGAGGCAGCCCCCTCCTTGAGCACGATCATGCGCAGCTTGACCTGTGACGGAGTGGAATAGGAAGTACGATGTTGTTCGTAGAATTTCCGTATCTGCACCGGAGAAACGATGACGTTCTCGCTGGTCTTCGACTGACGCATAGCCTGAACCGTGATCTTGTCTTTCTCGTTGTCACGAAAACGCGCCATGGTGTAGCCCTGCGCTTGAAGCGTTTTCACAAAAGCCGTGCGGTCCCCTCCGAACTCCTGGCGGATAATGTGTTGGATGCTGTCGTCGACGATGTAGGCGGGAATGTTGAACTCCTTTTTCTTGAACTCCTGAAGGATCAGATCCCGGTCGATGAGATCCCTGACCGCATGCTCGCGCATCTCCTTGATCTTAGCCTGCAGCTCCTCTCCATGATAAATCTCCGAGGCTGATTTCTCCTGGGCAGCCACCAGTTCACGGACCTGGGAAAAGGTAACGACATCCCCGTTCACAATGGCGGCGATCCCGTTGATCACCTCTTCGGCAGCAGGAAGTGTCGCCACAGCAGCCAGTAAGGCCAAAGCAGCTACAGAGAGAAAAAATGGTGTGAATCTGATGGAGATCATGATGAAGAGAGTCAGCGAGGGAACACAGGAACAAAACTGTTTCTATACCCTCAACGCCTCCAGAAAGCGCAAAATCTCGGAAAGCTTGGAAGCGGGCTTGGAGGCCGTCAAGCGTGGAAACCGATGACCCATAAGCAGGAAGTCACCGCGGCGGGTCAGCATCAACCGTTCTCCCCGTGTCTCAACTTTGGTAATTCCTTTGGCAGCAGCCGCCCGCCGGATCCTCTCGGTGACGAAAAGATGACTAATCTCCTGTGGCAACGGCCCAAAGCGATCGCGCCAGGCGGAGGCGATCATCTCGAGCGCCGCGACATCCGGAGCCGCTGCAAGGGATCGGTGGGCCTCGATCCGGAGTTTTGACTCGGGAAGGTATGTGGTGGGAATGAAAGCCCCGCAAAGGCTGATTTTCGACTTACTCTCCGGTTTGAGAACTGACTGGGAGAATTCCTCGGGAGTTATCGCCACAAAATCGAGCCTCAAGAGCGACTGGTTCCCGGGGTCTAGTTCGCCTGACCCCGAAGACTCACCCTTCATCCGGGCAACAGCCTGACGAAGCATCCTGCAGTACAGGTCGAACCCGACGGCGGCGATCTGACCGCTCTGGGCAGTCCCGAGCAGGTTGCCTGCGCCCCTGATCTCCAGATCGCGCATGGCAATCCGGAAACCTGCGCCAAGCTGCGAGTATTGACGGATCGCCTGTACCCGGCGACGAGCCTCCCCAACCATCATCATGTCGCGTGGAAGCATCAGATAGGCATAGGCCTTCTGACGACCACGTCCGACACGCCCCCGGAGCTGGTAGAGATCGGCAAGTCCGAAACGGTCGGCGCGGTCGATGATGATCGTGTTGGCATTGGGGATATCAAGACCGCTTTCGATGATTGTTGTGGAAACCAGCACATCGGCCTCCCCCTCCACAAAACGCTTCATCACTCCCTCCAACTCCCCCTCCTCCATCTGCCCGTGACCGACAAGAACACGTGCTCCGAGACAGAGTTCACAGATCCGCGACGCGACCTTCTCGATCGACCCGATCCGGTTATGCAGCAGGTAAACCTGACCGCCCCGGGCGCGTTCCCGCTGGATCGCATCCCGGATCACACGCTCATCATAGGCACAGATCACGGTCTCCACCGGCTGACGGTCGGGCGGCGGCGTCTCGATCACGGACATGTCGCGAGCCCCCATCAGCGAAAGATAGAGAGTTCTGGGAATCGGTGTCGCCGAGAGAGTCAGCACATCGATCAGCCGGAAGCGCTCTTTTAGAGCCTCCTTGTGCTTCACGCCGAAGCGCTGCTCTTCATCGACAATCACCATGCCGATGTCTTTGAAGATGACATCGGGAGAAAGCAGGCGATGCGTTCCCACGACCAGATCGACCGATCCATCGGCAAGTCCCTTGACCACCTCGCGCTGCTCGGCGGCCGTGCGGTAACGGCTTAGCAGCTCGATCTTCACCGGATATTCGCTCATCCGCTCCCGGAGAGTCCTCAGATGTTGCTGGGCCAGAACCGTGGTCGGCGCCAAGAAGACGACCTGCTTTCCTCCCATCAAGGCCTTGAAGGCGGCGCGCAGAGCCACCTCGGTCTTTCCGAAACCGACATCTCCGCAGAGGAGACGATCCATCGGTCGCCGGGATTCCATGTCCTGCTTGATCTCTGAAATGGAACGGAGCTGATCCGCGGTTTCCTTGTAAGGGAAGCTCATCTCCAGCTCCCGCTGCCACGGCGTGTCTGGCCCATAGGCGTGCCCCTGTCCCGTTTCCCTCTCGGCCTGGAGTTTCAGGAGACGCCCTGCATAGAGAAAAACCGATTTTTCCGCAGCCTTCCTCGCCTTCGACCACTTGTCGTCGCCGAGCGACGAGAGATGAGGGGACTGCTTTCCCACACCGACATAGCGCGAAACCTGCCAGGCTTGATCGATCGGGACAAAGAGCCGCGAATCATTCGCAAATTCCAACGCCAGCACCTCCCCCTCCGTGCCGTCAGCGGCAGAGAGACGCTGCAAGCCGAGATAGCGCCCGATGCCATGCTCCGTATGGACGACAAGCTGACCCTCCTCAAATTCAGTAAAATCGATCGCGGATCGGGAGGACCGTTGCTTCTCCCGGCGGAGGTGAAGCCTCCTGAGACGCTGGCTGGCCGATCGGCCAAAGAGCTCCGCATCAGCAAGAACCGCCAATTTGCCCGCTGGAAAACAGAAACCGCGTGAGATGGCGCCGAGACGCATTTCCGGGAGATTCTTTTCCGAGGAGAAATCCGGCAATGTCGAGGCGAGTTCCCGGAAGCGCTCCGCTTCGCCTTCCGTCGCACTCAGGAGAAGAATACTCCAATCTTCTTTCCGCCAGGAAGCCAGCTGCCGGAAGAATTCCTGGCGACGGGCCTCATCAATCACGAAATCACCGGCACCGAAGGAGGCAAAGGGGATCGGATCAAAATCTATTAATTCGTGTGTCAGCCCGCGTTCTTCTCCTTCATCCAAAGTCTTGAGCGTTGGGGCTGAGGAGATCAGCAGGCGCTTCACCGGAGGGATGAACTGATCGGTGGAACTTTCCCCTTCTTGCGCTCCCTCTCCCGCTTCCTCTGTCACTTCCCATCCGATCTCCACGACCAAGTCGTCGGGCTTCAGATAATCAGCCAGCCTGACACTCGGGCGATCCGTGTCGCCAAGCTGGATAGGACATTCATCCACCTCCCCCACCGAGGTCTGCGTATCGAGATCAAACTCCCGAATCGAGACGATTCCATCCTCATCAAACTCGAGCCGGCAAGGCATCGACTGCTGCCAGGAAAAAAGATCCAGAATGCCACCCCTCAGGGCAAATTCACCGCGCCTCGTGACTTGGGCTGCCCTCTCGTAACCGGCATCCTCCAGGGGAGCAATCACACTTCCGGGCGATCCTTTCCATCCCTTCGGAAGGGAAAGGAGATGGCCTGTGAGATCAGTGACCGAGGGAACCAGCTCCTCCCATTGGGAGACATTGATGACGGGAGCCAAGACCTCGCCGACTGCTAACCGGCCAAGAAGGGATATCCTTTCCGAGGCCGTTTCCGGATCGGGGAGGCCAAGGCCGGCCGCCGGCACCTCCAGGTCGGGAAAAAGGGTTGCCTGATTGATCCAGACCGAAAGCTCCGAGGCGAACTCTTCCTGGGAACGCACATCACGACAGACAAACCAGATGCGTGATCCAGCAGGCATCCTGCGTGCCGCCACAGCAGCCAGAAAAGGCCAGGCCTGTTCGGAGGCATCCCGGAGTTCCATGACGGCAGAGCCTGCGTGGGCACTTACACCGGCGAGCAGTGCATGCAGGCGCGGGTGCTCTCCCACGGCATCCAGCAGATCGTTATGAGCGCCGGAGTAGACCATGAGATTCCAGATAGGAGTGAGCGAGCGCCTGGGATAGAGTGGTATCGCGAAGAGATATCCCATTCAGGGAGGCAACAGGCATCACCCCGAGGCGAGAATTCGTGACAACCATAGCGAGTGCTTTTCTCAGATCGGCAGGACGAAAATCACGTTCCATCACCGGGACACTCTTCTTCACCCAGCCAAGCACTGCCCCGGAGCGAGCACCGCGTGAAACGCGGGGGGTGCAAAGGACGATCCCTTGCTTTGCACGCATCCAGACCAGCAGGTTGCCCATAGCGCAGGAGAGAGCATATCCCTTGGCATCGAGCACGATCCCCTCGTCGGCGACGTCGTTGGCACGGGCGGCGGCGAGCATCTCCAAATGCGCCGCATAATTTCCAGACTTCTCCCCCCAGGCTTCGCCAAGAAATGGCTTGGTCAAAACAGCCAGTCGGAAACCTTTCTCAAGTTCCGCTTCGGTCGGAAAATGTACCGGTTCCCAAGTGATATAGCATCCAGCTGCACGGATCGGGGAGGCGGGAGCCCCCTCACCCGCTGTCAGATAAATCCGCAGCATGCCGTCGGAAAGAGAGACGCTTTCAACAAAACGTTGTAGGCTTGAAGCCAGCGCCCGGGCAAAGGGAAAGCCGTTTCGCTTCGAGGCATCGGTCAGGAGCTCAAGATGCTCGCTAAGCAGGAGAGCCTTTCCGTTCCGGATCGCAATGCTTTCAAAGAGATGCTGCCCGTAACGGAATCCCCGGTCCGTCAACGACACGCCACCCTCGTGCGGGAGGATCGACCTGCCATTCCAATGCCAGGATCGGAAATCCGGAACGGTCTGCTTCCTCATCACAGGATCACAAGAGGATCATTAGTCGCCCAATGACGAGGCTCCCCGGATTCCCATTCTCTCGAGCCGCTTGCGGAGGGTCGCCCGGGTGATGCCGAGAAGCTTGGATGACTTAACCTGATTATTGTTACTCAACTCCATCGCCCTGCGGGTGAAGTCTTCTTCGACCCAAGGAAGCAGTTCCCGATCACCGCCTTCACGGGTCAGCGCCTTAAAGAGTAAACCGGCTGCCTCTTCGACTGTCAGGTCGGTCAGTGAAGTCGATGCGTTGTCTCGGAATTCTTGAGTTCCTTGGGTTTCTGGACCGACAGATGGGTTGACGTTTTCTGAAGCGCTTACAACTTGGCCAAGGGGAAGATCCTTCGGCAAAAGCACATCGCTTGTTGCCAATACGCAGGCACGCTGCAGGGTGTTCTGCAACTCGCGGACATTACCGGGCCAGGGATAGGCCTGCATGACCTTGATTGACTCCCCGGAGAGTTGGAGAAGCGGGCGGTGCTGCTTCTGGGCGATGCGGGAGAGAAAATACTCGGCCAGCAAGGGAATGTCCTCTGAACGAGCGCGAAGAGGAGGCAAGTGGATGCCGACGACATTGAGACGGTAATACAGATCCTCTCGGAATTCCTTCTTGGTAATGGCTTCCTCCAGATTCCTGTTTGTCGCGGCGACGATCCGGACGTTCGACTTGAGAGTGGCATTGCCTCCGACCCGCGAAAACTCCCCCTCCTGAAGGACGCGGAGAAGCTTGCTCTGCACCGGCAGGGGCATCTCGCCAATCTCATCCAGGAAGAGAGTGCCTCCGTTGCACTGCTCGAAGCGTCCGATACGCTGGGTAGCGGCGCCGGTGAAGGAACCCTTTTCATGACCGAAGAGTTCGCTTTCCAGAAGGTTCTCAGGAATGGCGGCACAGTTGATCGCGATGAGAGGCTTCTTGTTTCTCTCGCTGTAATTGTGAATGGCGCGCGCGACGAGTTCCTTGCCGCAGCCGCTCTCGCCGGTGATCAGGACGGGCGCATCACTCATGGCCACGCGACCCACCATTTTAAAGACGGACTGCATCGCCTCGGATTGGCCGACAATGTCGTCGTGGTATTGCTCGACGGTGAGCGCCGGTTTGACAGGTGCAGCCGAGCGAAGCTCCGCAGCAGCCTTCAGGGCCGTGTCGACCACAACCTTCATGGTGAAGGGGAGAGACTCCTTGCGCAGGAAGTCAAAGGCTCCGAGTTTCATCGACTCGATCACCGCCTGAGTTGTGCCGTAGGCACTCATGATGATCACCATGGCGTTCGGGGATTCGGCTCGGATCTTGGCAAGCAGGTCCAGTCCTCCGGCTGGCCGCAAATGCATCTCCGCGATCACTAGATCGGGCTTCTCGAGACAGAAAATCTTGTATGCGTTTGCAGAATTCGTCTCCGTGATCACGCGGACTCCCGAGGCCTTCAGTTGCTGGCGCGCCCAGTCGAGGAAGTCCGTCTCGCTATCGACGACCAGCACTGTTTGATCGATCGGTGCGCTGCTCATAAGTGTCAGGAGGCATTCGCCGAGTTGGTGAGATTCTCAACGGAGGCGCCGTAACGCCGTTCCCGGGAGCCATAGTCCACGATGGCCGCATGGAGATCATCTGCTCCAAAATCGGGCCACAGCTTGGAGGTGACATGAATCTCCGTATAGCTGAGCTGCCAGAGCAGGAAATTGGAGATCCTCATTTCCCCCGACGTCCTGATCAGAAGATCGGGATCGGGCATCGTCCGGGTGTAGAGATGACTGGAAATTGTTTCCGCGGTGATCTGGTCGGGTTTTAGTTTGCCCTCTCCCACCTCTGCGGCGATGGAACGCACGGCATCCACGATCTCGTCACGACCGCCATAATTCAGAGCCAGGGTCAGGGTGAGGCGTGTATTGCGAGACGTCTCCTCGATGGCACGTTCCAGACGCTTCCTGGCGGCTTCCGGCAAGTCTGCCATCCGACCAATGGCGGCCAGACGCACCCCGTTCTTGTTCATCATGGCGACCTTTTCCGAAAGGAATCGCTCCAGCAGTAGCATGAGTCCGGCCACCTCGAGAGCGGGACGCTTCCAGTTCTCGGTCGAGAAGGCGTAAAGAGTCAGATACTCAACCCCTTCATGAATGCAAGCCTCGCAGATCGTTTCGACGTTGAGAGCTCCCTGCTCGTGCCCCTTGAGGCGGGGCCAACCCCTTTCCTTCGCCCACCGGCCGTTGCCATCCATGATGATGGCGGTGTGACGCGGCACCTTGGATGAGGAGGCGATACTCACTGAATTGAATTCGAGTCGGACCTCTTTTGCTAGAGTTGGATGGTTTGCGCACGACCGGGACCGACACTGACGATGAAAAGCTTGGCTCCGCTCAGCTTGGCCAGGGTCTCCGCGTAACGGCGGGCCTTGGCTGGAAGATCCTTGTACTTGCGAATGGAATCGGTAGGTGTGAGCCATCCGGGCATGGTCATGTAGACGGGACGGCAGCGGGCAAGCTCACCCGCGTCGGTGGGGGGCGTGTCGAGCACGGGGCCCTTGTTATCGATCCGGTAGCCTGTGCAGACAAGGATTTCAGCCACATTGTCAAGGCCGTCCAAATTGGTAATGGCCAGCTGATCGACCCCGTTCACCATCGTCGCGTAGCGCGTGGCCACGGCATCAAACCATCCGCAGCGTCGAGCACGTCCCGTAGTGGCCCCGAACTCCCTCCCCATCCCGTGGAGCATCTCTCCGAGGACATCCTCTTCCGTGGGTAGCGGCCCCTCGCCCACCCGTGTGGTGTAGGCTTTCACGACGCCGATCACGGTGTCGATGCGGTTCGGGGCAATCCCGGATCCGGTGCAGGCGCCGCCGGAGGTGGTATTGGAACTGGTGACGAAGGGATAGGTGCCGTGATCGATATCCAGGAAGGTCCCCTGGGCCCCCTCGAACAGGATCTCCTTCTTAGCATCCATCGCCTTGTGGAGATAGGTGACAGTGTTCGTAACAAAGGGCTTCAGGATCTTGGCGGCAGCGGTGTACTCGACTAGCACCTTGGCTCCATTGATCGGCTTGCCACCCAAGCCCTTGATCACGGCATTGTTTTCCCTGATGCGCTGGGCAAGCTTCTTTTTGAAGACCTCGGGCCTGATCAGATCAGCCATGCGAAGGCCGGTGCGGGCGGCTTTGTCACCATAGGCGGGACCGATTCCTCTCTTGGTGGTGCCGATCTTGTTCTTCCCTTTGAGGGCTTCCCGGCGTTCGTCAATGGACCTGTGATAGGGCATCACAAGATGGGCGCTGTCACTGATGAGCAAATTCTTCCCCACCTTGATTCCCCGCTCCTGAAGCCCCTTGATCTCGCTCACCAGGGCTACCGGATCGATCACGACGCCGTTGCCGATCACGCAGATCTTTCCTTTGCGCAGGATTCCGGAGGGAATCAGATGGAGGACATACTTTTTATCGCCGTCGACGATCGTGTGGCCAGCATTGTTCCCTCCCTGGCTTCGAACCACGATATCCATATCGCCGGTCAGGACATCGATGATTTTTCCTTTGCCCTCATCTCCCCACTGGGAACCTACAAGAATGGTGTTTGACATGGTATTGAAGCTAAAAAACCGGGTCAGAGTCCGGATAAGTGGTTAAAAATCGCCACACCACAAAAGGAATGCAAGGAGAAAGCCCCTTCCTTTTCAGGAAGGCAACGGACGCCTGAGCCGCATTCTCACCACACTGCTTTTGTTGCAGGCTGGCTATATCTATGTGCCTTAAACCAATCACCACCAGAAATGACACTTTATGGCTGGTTCTTTTGGCGTGTAGCATTTCTCGTCATCGCTCTGGTTATCTGAAGGTAGCCATCACGCTTCCTCCGCGCCACCCACCAAAACTTCTTCGCCTCTAGAGTACCATTTCTTCCTGTGATTGGTATAAAAGGCCGAATCCTACACGAGTCCGAAGGTGCTTGGGGAGTTCACTACACCATTGAAAAGCGCGGAGAGGGGCAGGGCCGTTAGGTTCGATTCGAACGGCACGGATTTCCCCCCTCCATGGACCAGATAACCGTGATGAAA
>CAIOJL010000238.1 GCA_903858595.1 uncultured Spartobacteria bacterium
ACCCGGCACGCAAAGAATGCCTCTTCTTTCCTTGCTGCCATCCAAATCCACTGTATTGCCCTCTGGGCCAATATCTCGTGACTACACTATCTAGGCTTTCTCGCTTCTTACCCTCGTCGCACTTCTTGTCCTGATCGGTGTCGGGATTTTCCTCGTCAGCCTCGCCTCCCTCTTCGTTTCGACCCTGCTTGCCTTGGGTATCCTTTCTTCGGCCGCCTTGGTGGGGCCCGCGGGAGGTCGCTGGTCTTCAGTGATGCGGATGATCCTCTATCAGGCACTTGCTTTCTTGGGGATTCCGGGAGGAATCGGGAGATCATCAATTATTGTCACCTGAAAGACGGAGATCAGGACATCGCTTTTCCAAGAATAGGCACCGGTCGCTGAGGGTTGTCGGGGCGTTCTATGGGAAAGAAAAGCAAGGGCGGAAACGAACACTACCAGCCGGGTTTGGCCGCAACATTCGCGCGGAGGATATTCAGGAATTCCGATGCGGCGCAGCCGGGAGGGCGTTGTTTCGGCCAGGCCGCCACGATGGAGCGACCGGGTTTCTTTCCTGAAAGGGAACGGTAAACCGGCGTCTCCGTATGGCCGCGGCGGGTGGCCATGGCAGGGATGAGGGAGATGCCCATGCCTGAGGCCACCAACGACTGGATAGTCTCCAGTTGGGCGCTCCGAAAGCTGATCCATGGATGCTTCTCCCGACGTGAGCAGAAGCCCAGAACCTGATCGCCGAGGCAATGACCCTCCTGCATCACGATGAGACGCTCGCTTCTCAGATTCTCCGCCCTGATCGAGCGCTTCGTGACAAGCGGATGGGAGGGAGGCAGCGCGAGGAATAGCTCCTCGTTGACAAGCGGGTGGGTCTCGAGCTTCTCCATCGGGAACGGCGGGCTCAACAGGGCGAGATCCACCTCGTAGCCATGCAGGAGCTTGAGAAGGCGCGCGGTCGGCTCTTCCTGGACAACAATCTCGATGCCGGGAAATTGCTTCATGAAGGCGGCGATCGCTTTGGGGAGAAGGTAGGGAGCCACGGTGGGGATTACGCCGATCGTCACTGTTCCGGCTAGAAGATCTTTGGCATCCTCCGCCTCGCGCTTCGCCGCATCGACCTCTTCAAGGATACGAAGCGCCCGACTCAGGAAGATCTCTCCGTGCGGCGTGGGGCGGGCCTCGCGTTTTGTTCGGTCGAAGAGCCTCTCCCCCAGCTCCTCCTCCAGCTTTAGGATCTGCTGGCTGAGCGATGGCTGGGAGACATGGCAATGCTCTGCCGCCCGCGAAAAATTCCCCATCCGTGCAACCGCGACGGCGTAGCGAAGTTGGTGCATTTCCATAGGGTGATCCTATGATAATCACAGGAAACAAGTATTTTAACAATAGCTCGGCGGCTTTATTCTTAGCGCTTCAGGCCAACTGATTTTTAAAAACAGACCATCTCCATGACGACTGAATCCATGTGCCCCTTTACCGGCAGTAAGAAAGCTATCTCAGGAGCCTCCATGAACAACGATTGGTGGCCTGACCAGCTCAACCTGAAGCTGCTTAACCAGAATTCCCCGCTCTTCGATCCGATGGGAAAAGACTTCGATTATGCCAAGGAGTTCCAGAGCCTCGATCTGGAGGCCGTGAAAAAAGATCTCACCGCCTTAATGACGGATTCGCAGGAGTGGTGGCCTGCAGACTTTGGTCACTACGGTCCGCTCTTCGTCCGCATGGCCTGGCACAGCACGGGCACCTACCGCATTGCCGACGGTCGTGGCGGTGGCGGCAACGGCAGCCAGCGCTTTGCACCTCTCAACAGCTGGCCCGACAACGTCAATCTCGACAAGGCGCGCCGTCTGCTCTGGCCGATCAAGCAAAAGTACGGAAAGAAACTCTCTTGGGCCGATCTGATGATCCTCACCGGGAATGTTGCCCTCGAGTCCATGGGCTTCAAGACCTTCGGTTTCGCCGGAGGGCGCGAGGATATCTGGGAACCCGAAGAGATCTACTGGGGTGCCGAACAGGAGTGGCTTGCAGATCAGCGCTACAGCGGAGACCGTGAGCTCGAGAACCCCCTCGCCGCCGTCCAGATGGGTCTTATTTATGTGAATCCCGAAGGGCCCAATGGCAATCCCGACCCGGTGGCTGCCGCGCGTGATATCCGCGAAACCTTCGCCCGCATGGCGATGAATGACGAGGAGACGGTGGCCCTCATCGCCGGTGGACACACCTTCGGTAAGACCCACGGAGCCGGCCCTGCCAGTCATGTCGGCCCCGAGCCAGAGGCGGCTGGAATCGATGCGCAGGGATTCGGCTGGATCAGCGACTTCCGTAGCGGTAAGGGGCCCGATGCAATCTCAAGCGGACTCGAGGTCACCTGGACGCAGACCCCGACCCAATGGAGCAATTACTATTTTGAGAACCTCCTCAACTACGACTGGGAGCTGATCAAGAGTCCTGCCGGAGCTCACCAGTGGGTCGCCAAGAATGCGGAAGCGAGCATTCCCGATGCGTTTAACTCCGCAAAAAAACAGCTGCCCACCATGCTCACCACCGATCTCTCGCTCAGGTTTGACCCTGCCTACGAGAAGATCTCCCGCCGCTTCCTTGAGAATCCCGACCAGTTCGCCGATGCCTTCGCGCGCTCCTGGTTCAAGCTTACCCACCGCGACATGGGTCCGAGGGCACGCTATCTGGGAGAGGATGTTCCTGCCGAGGTGCTAATCTGGCAGGATCCCATTCCGGCGCTCGACCACCCGCTCATCGGTGAAGCCGAGATCGCCGATCTCAAAAGCCGGCTCCTTGCTTCTGGCCTGAAGATTTCGGAACTGGTTACCACCGCCTGGGCTTCCGCCTCCACTTTCCGCGGCAGTGACAAGCGGGGCGGCGCCAACGGTGCCCGTATCCGCCTGTCACCCCAGAAGAATTGGGAAGTCAATCAACCGGCCCAACTGGCCAAGGTTCTCAAGGCACTTGAAACGGTTAAGGCCGAATTTAACGCTGATCAGACGGGCGGCAAAAAGGTTTCGCTGGCCGATCTGATCGTCCTCGCAGGGGGTGCGGCCATCGAAGCAGCGGCAAATAATGCAGGCCTAGACGTGAAGGTTCCCTTCACCCCCGGTCGTATGGATGCCTCTCAAGAGCAGACGGATATGCATTCCTTCGCCGTTCTGGAACCCGTTGCTGATGGTTTCCGCAACTACGTCAGGAAGGGGGCTGAGAAATTCACGGCTGACCTCCTGATCGACAAAGCAAACATTCTGACGCTCACCGCTCCAGAAACAACAGTGCTTATCGGTGGCCTTCGAGCCCTGAATGCCAACTTCAATCACTCCGAGCATGGCATCTTTACCAAGCGTCCCGAAACCTTGAGCAACGATTTTTTCGTGAATCTCCTGGATATGGGGACGAAATGGACAAAGTCCGTCGCTCTCCCCAGTGTGCTGGAGGGACGCGACCGGAAGACGGGTGAGCTGAAGTGGATCGGTACAATCGCCGATCTGGTCTTCGGATCGAATTCCCAACTCCGGGCCCTGGCCGAAGTCTATGCCTGCTCCGATTCGCAAGGACTCTTCGTGAAAGAGTTCGTTGCGGCTTGGACGAAGGTCATGGAACTTGACCGCTTCGACCTCAAGTAATTGGGGTGGCCGGGATTGGACTCGGGCGTGCCCACGCCACTCGCTTCGGGTCGCCTATGGCACTTCAACCTACACCCGCCAGTCGTAGGTTTTTAGAGCGTTTTTGAATTAGGTGTAAACATAACCTGAGGCATCGAAGTATCTAGTCGGCCCTTAAAAAGCCCTTTGGAGAGCAGGGAAGTTGGTGAGTGGGTTGTGGAGAGGTATTTGGGATAGGATTTGAACGAGAGCAGAGAGGATCTTCCTCATCCAGAGGGAGAGGTTG
>CAIOJL010000239.1 GCA_903858595.1 uncultured Spartobacteria bacterium
ACAAAGGCCGGATCGGCGGTGCGAAAATGAGTCAGATAGAGGATCGCCTCATCCACGTCGAAGTGCTGGAGATTGGCAAACGGTGGCTGTTCGCCGACGTCCTCGTACATCCCTTGCCAGCGGCGGGTCTTGACCGGATTCTCCTTGAGCCATGCGATCGCCTTGTGCCGTGCGGCGGCGTAACGCGGGTCGGGCTGGATTTCTTCCAACAATGCAATCAAACACGCCGGCGAGACCACGTTCGAAGTATAATCCTCTGTCACGGTCGCGTTGCGCGGATTGACCCGGTAGGGCCACGTGCCGTCGGGCCGTTGTAGGCGCACGAACATCTCGGCGATGTGCCGGGCGTACTCGAGCCAATCGTTCTCCCCCGTCACCCGGTAGAGGGTAAGCATGGCCTCGCCGACACGTGCGGCGCGAAAGAGCGTAATCGCCTGCTCTTCGTTGCCGCCTTCGAATTTGCCCTCGTGAATGGTGCTGTAGGGAAACAAGCTGCAAGTCCAATCCGCCGGCAGCCGATAGTCCAGCAACCATTGCCCGTACTGCCGTGCCTGCCGGCGCGCTTCATCCGCCCGGGGATCATCCGGGAATGCCTCGGCAAACGTCAGATAGGCGAAAATGAAACTGGGGTGGTGCAACGCCGGGTAACCCAGACGCGTCCGTTGTCCGGTTTCGTTGTCCTCGAATGCCGCCCAACACGACCGGGGCCAGCCCACTTCGTACGGCGCGACCTTGTCGCGCGCCGGCGCCAGGAGGTAATCCAGGTTGCGCCGCACCGACGTCAGATAATCCAACGGATCCTGCCGCAACTGGGCGGCCTCGGGTCCGGGGACTTTGTAGAACCGCTTGTGCCAAGTGTTGGCGACTGTCTGCTCGGCGGCGTCCACCGCCGTCAGCATCACATCCACCTGTCCCAGAGGGATTCCCGGCCAGAGAGGCGTCAGATCGAACTGGGGTTCGGTCAGCCAGATCGTTTCCGCCTTGTCCGCCGTCCAGGCAATCTGAAGGCGAAATCGCGCTGCGTTCGATGGATACGTCCAGGTGAATATTGGGGCCCACACAAACCGGGTCGCGTGGGAGGTCCAGCCGTTAAATTGAATAGGATCTTTGTTCATGATGGCTAGGGATTGATGTGGCGTATTTTTTTCTTCTGGCTAGCAGTCGCCTCTCATGTGAGAGCCGAGTATGAGATTGATAATGTGAATTATGAGTTTAAATTACGAGTTGACTTGTATGGACAAAAACTGCGTTTTTCTGGACATGCTTGCTGATTTTGTGAGTTGCAGTCCTGCCCCCCCCCTCTGCCATGCATCACTTCAGCGGGCACGCAGTTTCAACAACCCTTCCCCGCTGGCGGGTCTGCTATTTCAGTCCCGAGGTGATTTCGGCGAGTGGTGCGTGGACGGCAAGCCGTGGTGCCTACCCGAAAGCCATCTCGCTATCGGATGCACCCATCGGGGAAGTTCCTCCCCGGTGCCGAGGAAACCAGTCGAGCTCTGGGCTGTTGCCTTGAATTTGGAAGGGATTTCCGCCTTCGACTTTCTCTGGGAGAATCCGGTTCGCCAAACAACGCTGACCAGCAATCCCGGAGGACTCACGGCCGCATTTGAAAAGACGGGGATCCGGTTCTCAGACCCGCTCTATACCGATCCGCTCTTACTCAAGGCATCGTTGCTAGAGCTTTTCGCGGTTGCCAGGAGAGAGTTCACCCGGACCCCTCCTCAAAATCTGAACAGGCCGGCACCGGTCACTCGGGCCATCGGATGGATGGGAGCGCATTCGCACGACCCGGAGATTACCCTCGATGCCGTGGCGTCGGCCGCAGGGCTGAGTATCTATCACTTCGGCCGCACTTTCCGTGAAACCATGGGAATGAGCCCGATGCAGTATTTGCGTAAACTGCGGGTTCGTCAGAGTTGCGGATTGCTCCGGGGCACGGCGCTTCGCATCAATGAAATAGCACACGCCGTCGGCTTCCGCGATCCTCTTTACTTCAGTCGCCTCTTCCGCGAGATCAATGGAAAAAGCCCACTGGCGTTCCGGAAAGAAGCTGGAAGCTTTACGCCGCCTTCGGCAGCTCGGGAATGAAGGTGTAATCGGGATCCTCGCGCTGCTTTTTCAAGATCGGAAGGAGTTCCCTCCACGTGGCCAGAAGACCATGCGGGGCAGGAGGAAGGTCATACTGGATCACTTTGCGCAGTGCGGGAAGGTTGTAGAACGGAACCGCGGGGAACATGTGGTGTTCCACATGATACTGCATGTTCCAATAAAGAAACCCGATGAAAGGGCCGCAGGTGTAGGTGCGGCAGCAAAGCCGGAAATCGGGCGTATCAGGCATCAGTCCGATATGCTGCGGCGTCCCGGCAAGCATTCCCAGCCAACCGGAATAGAAGGTAGGCATATTGATAAGCACGATCAGAAACCAATGACCGGTGACAATGAAGAGGGTTGCTAGGGCGAGGTGCCCCAGCAGAACGACGCGTCCCCAGTTCCTGTGGCGAAGACGAAGCTGGAGATTGTTTTCAGGAAGGACTTTCTGCATCCATTCTTCCCCGCCGGAAAAGAGGCACTCCCCCCTGAGGTCGCCGCGGGCATATTTTGTCCATCTCTTGAGGATACCCCAAATCATCTCTGGTTTCGGAAGTGGAGCAAAAGCCCAGAACCAGAACTTCAGAGCGGTGGTGTCGAAGTCTGGTTTCGGAAGCGGAGCAAAAGCCCAAACCCAGAATTTCAGAGCGGCGGCGTCGAAGATCGCCGGAAGGATTACCTCGCCGTCGTGATCCTTGTGAACAGTCACCTGATGATGTTTTACATGGCTGACGCGGAAAGTGATCGGATCGCTCCAACTCAGAAATGAGAAGAGATACATGAAGAAATCGTTCAGCCACTGAGTGCGAAAGGGGGTCTTGTGGCAGAGTTCATGCACCGCAACGAGGCCCATAAATTGGGAGAATGTACCGTGAAGAAAAAGACAAAAAAACAGGAGTGGCACGCTCACGTACCAGTTGGCCGCAGTGATGTGCCTAAACGCAAGATAGCTGAGCGTGGCCGTGAGAGCAAAAAGCCCAAGCTGGAGCAGCGACTGCCGCAGGGCCTTGAAGTCACTCCGCTTCATCAGGGCACTCATGAGCTGCCTGTCCACCTTCGTCCGATACCAGTTGATCTTGATTTGTTCGTTCATTGCTTTGTCGATGTCAGGTTTAATGGTAACAACAAACCAACCAGGAGCCATGTCACGATTGTCGAATAACATATCTTGATTGCCAATTATTACGGTTTAAGCATCTTGAAACAGTGGCACAAAAAACCTCTCTCAACGAATCTCCCAGCAGCCATTCTGAATTCCGAGGGAATGATGTCTATATGTTTGGAAGAGCCATTTATGCCCCTGGAGGCGTCCTTGGACTACGCCGCCAGCGAGACATCCAATTATTTGTGCTCCAGAGCGGCAGCGCGCACATCAAGATTAACCGACATACCTGGATAGCTCGCCCCGGAGAAGGAATACTGCTTCAACCGAGAGATCACGAACTGTTTCAC
>CAIOJL010000240.1 GCA_903858595.1 uncultured Spartobacteria bacterium
AATGGCTCCCTGCAGGTTTTTCAGGGCAGTGGACGTGCTTGCGGAACGGATATCCGCATCCCGCACCTCCCGAAGTATCGGCGCCGCAGACGCCCATTGGGCGATGCGCGTTTTCAGTGCGGAGGCGGTCGATTCCATGTATTCAGGATAACCCTCCCGTTTGCTGAAGTCCAAGCCTTTCAGCCTTTCAGCCTTTCAGCCTTCAGCCCTCAGTCTAAACACCTGTCACCTGAGACGAAGACCGAATAGTCAGGCAATCATCCCGAGCGCTCACTTAGTTCGTCGTGGGGGTGGCCCCTGATCCTGCAGGCGCAAGCAAGGAACCCGGCACAACATAGAGCGGCGGCATGGGCAAGGGGGGCAGTGGAGTCATGCTGGCTGAGGGTGAAGGAGTTGGCACAAGTTCTGGCACCGAGGGAGCGCCTTGTCCTTGTCCTTGTCCTTGTCCTTGTCCTTGTCCTTGTCCTTGTCCTTGTCCTTGTTGTTGTCCTTGTTGTTGAGGTTGAAGTTGTGGTTGAGCAGTAGGTTTCGGCTCGGGTCGGAACTCCGGATGGCGGATCCGGCCTCCGGCCTCGGCCGTCCAGACGCTCAGGGCGATGGAGAGAGTGCTTCCCACAAGCACTGCCCAGCCGATCCAGGCGGCCTGACGGGGAAACTTGATCAGGGCAAGAAGCGCCACCAGAGACAGGATTCCCGCTGCGTAGACCACAGGGGCGGTGAACTTGGCACGATGGCCGTGCTCCCGGAAGGCAGCTTTGCCCGCAACATCCATCCCGGGACTGATCGATCCATCGGTAAAGGATTCATAAGCCTCCTCCCCCGTCTCCATGATGAAGGGCATGGCTCCAGCACACAGAATCACGGCGAGTAGACCGGAAGCAAGGGCTCCACGGCTGTGGAAGAGAATACCGATCAGGACAGGCAGGCAGGCGACAGCTAGGCCAATGATCGGGACATGGTTGATCGCCAGATGGATGTGTGCGGGGGTTAAGAGAGTCTCCATAAGTTGATATTGAGAGAGGCTTCACCGAGGGACCGCATCAGGCAAGAGAGAAGCTCGACAGCGTTGGCCTTGTTATTGAAGAATTCAGTCATGAGCGATGGACAAGGCACCGCCGGTAACGTAATCGCTTCTTTGGCGAGCTTCTTCATCCCTGGACTGGGACAACTCCTTCAGGGGCGCCTGCTGCCCGCCATCCTCTTCTTTGTCTTCACGGGGATTCTCTGGGTTTTCCTACTGGGCTGAATCATCCATCTCTGGGCTTGCCTCGACGCCGCACTCTGGAAGCCGCGGAGTTAAAAGCTTTTACAACCGCAAAGCTTCGAGGTGCACATGCCTCGCTGGTGATTTTTTCTCACCAACCATGCGCAATCTAAGCATATTGCTTAGAGAAAAAATTATCTTCTCTGTAGAAATCAAAAAAGAACTTGGCACGCCGTGTGCTTACTATGAATTCGAAAAAGAACTTGGCACACAGAGTGTCAGTTATTATCAAAACCACTTCAACCAGTCCAAAAACCAAACCAAACCAAACCTACCATGAAACTCGTCTCACGCATTGCCGCGTTCGCCCTTACGGCGGTTGTCGGCACCTCCGCACTTCATGCGGAAAACAACGCCGCCCAGCAGGAAGATGCCCAGCAGGAAGCAGCAGCCAAGAAGGACTATTCCACCACGAACGCCGTTGCCACAGGCAAGGATGTGAAGGCTCCCGTGGTACCCGTCGCAGCAACAACGACCCCGACCTTCACCTGTTTGGTGAGCGAGAACTACGACAGCCGCTACATGTTCCGTGGCGTCGACGTTCTTGCTGGAACGGGACTCCTGTCCACCACCTTCGCTCCGACCTGGCACATCACGGCCAACGATGCAATCACCGTACCCCTCTGGTACGCAACTGCTGTTAAGAGCAACAAGAATGCCTCACAGTACAGGGAACTCGATGTGCCGATCAACTATCTGCACACCTTCGACAGCGGCTTTTCGCTCGGTGCGGGATACACCCTCTACAACTACTTCAATCTCCCCGGCGGCAAGCGTCCTAGCGGCACGGGCATTCAGAACGAAGTCAATGTAACTGGTGGCTACACCAAAAAGGTTGGCGACGTCACGCTGAATAGCTCGCTGACCTACTACTATGAGCTTGGAACCGCCAATCAGTATACCTACGGATCCATCAATCCCGGATCGAGCTTCCTGACTCCTTCTCTGGGCGCCTCGATTCCTCTCAACTTCATGAAGAAGGATGGATCTGTGACCTTCAATCCGAACACCCAGTACAACTTCTCCTTTGTGTACAACACTGGCCAGAACAACGGTGCCACAGATTACGTCTCCGGCGCCAACAACTGGCAGTTCCAACTCCCAGTGACCTGGCAGGTCACCAAGGTCTGGTCCGTCACCGGTTACTGGGCTTATTCCTATCAGGGGCTCGGCCTCACGGGTGTTAATTCGCAGACAGCCTCCAGCCTTGGCTGGGCAGGTTGCAGCATCGGTGCTTCCTTCTAAGATTTAGTGGTTAACTGACAATGAAAGCCCCGGAGGAAACTCCGGGGCTCTTTTGTGTCCTGGAATCACGCGCCAGTAGATTTTCTCCCGCAGAGGCGCCGAGGCGCTGAGATTTTATGAATACTCTGATCACCTCGGAGTCCTTTTAAGGAAAGAATTAGATTTTTCTGACTGCCCAATATTCAGAATCTCTCTGTCGGCATTTTCCCTCTGCGTCTCTGCGCCACTGCGGGAAAACAAAAATTAGTAAGCTAGGACCTTGGCCAAGAAACGCTGAACCACGAGTGACTGAGGATTGTTGAAGAACTCTCCCGCCGGCCCCTGCTCCACGACACGCCCCTCGGCCAGGAACGCCACCTGATCGGCGATCTTGCGAGCAAATCCCATCTCGTGGGTGACCAGCAGCATGGGAGTCCCGGCATCCTTCAACTCGGCGATGAGCATTAAGACCTCAGCTGTCATCTCAGGATCAAGTGAAGAGGTCGGCTCGTCGAAAAGGAGAAAGCGGGCCTTGGATGCCAGCGCGCGCGCAATCGCGATCCTCTGGCGCTGCCCACCGGAAAGCTGAGCTGGAAACTTCAGACCATGTTCTGCCATGCCAAGACGCTCCATCACTTCCAGGGTTCGACGGGTGGCCTTCTGCTCATCAAGACCGTGAACCTCAGTCAAAGGCACCATCACGTTCGCGAAAGCCGTCATGTGGGGAAAGAGGTTGAAAGCCTGGAAGACCACGCCGAGCTTGCGACGGTAGTCCCGAAGGACCGTCTCTTTTTCGCAAAGGGGTGCCACGTCTCCGTTCAGGAGCAACGATCCCGCATCTGGCCGTTCCAAGCCGGCGATGACGCGAAGAAGTGTCGACTTTCCACTGCCGCTAGACCCCAGAAGAGCGAGCACATGGGGAAACTCCACACTCAGGCAGAGGTCGTCGAGCACAGTACGTCGCTCAACTCCGGAGCCAAATGATTTGGAAAGACCGTGAACAGTTAGATTCATTGCTTAGAGCGCTTTTAGTAAAAGTGTAGCCACAAAAGGCACAAAGGACACAAGAGGGAAAATCTCCATCGAAACCATGTATCTCTGCTGGGAGCGCCTCTCCGGATTACTCCATTCCCTGTGCATTCTGTGCATCTTGTGGCCATGACTCAAATTCATCTGCGTTAGTCTAGGATTCATAACGCAGACGCTGTTCCAGAAACTTGGAGAGCAGGGAGATCGGCAGTGTCAGGGCCAGATAACCGAGAGCCAAGGGAAGATAGCTCTCCAAGGTGCGGTAGGTACCGGAGTTCACCTGCTGGGCGGCGAGCGTGAACTCACCGATCGCAATAATCGAGAGGAGCGAAGAGTCCTTGATCAACGAGGCGAACTGCCCAGTCAGCGGAGGGAGGATCTGCCTTAGCGCCTGCGGAACAATCACGATCCGGTAGGTCTGCCATGGTGTGAATCCGATGGCCCGTGCCGACTCCAACTGAGAAGCGGAAATGGACTCGATCCCGGCACGGATCATCTCAGCTAGATAAGCTCCGCCGAATAGGGAGAGGATCAGGATTCCGGCAACCAACCTGTCCTGAAGTCCCATGCCGTTGGCGACTACGTAGTAGAGAAAAAGGATAAGGACAAGGAGAGGCATGCCCCTCACCACATCGATATAAAGAAGCGCCACGGACCGCAGGGGCAAAATGCGCGAACGTCGGGCAAGAGCGGCAACGATGCCGATTAGCGTACTCAGACAGAGAGAGAGCAGGGAAATGATGATCGTCAGTAACCATCCCTTCCAGAAGACATCCCGGTATTTCCAGACAGATTCCCAAGAGCCGCGGGAGAAACCGGCAGCCCAACTCATCACGCCGAAGCAGAGGAGGGTTGCCAGCAAAAGCATCCACATCACGCGGATCCAAACAGGTGCCTTTCTCCCCGCCGGCTCAATAAGGAGAGAGAGGAGATTCATTAGGACTGCCGCGCAAACCTGAAGAAATCCCCCGCCGTTCGGGTGGTCTCTGCGGCCACCTGCTCAAGGGTGGTTCCACGAACCTGCGCAACCGTTTCGGCAACAAGCCGGGTATGGGCTGGCTCGGCACGCTTTCCTCGATGTGGCACCGGGGCCAGATAGGGGCAATCGGTCTCGACCATGTAGCCGTCGGCAGGAACTGCCGCAGCCGTCTCACGCACCTGCTCCGCATTCTTGAAGGTGATGATGCCGGTGAAGGAAACCAGATGGCCGAGCGTAGCCAACTCGGCGCCCTCTTGAGAAGTGCCTCCGAAGCAGTGGAAGACACCGCGGACTTTCCCGGTGTAGTCACGGAGCACATCGAGGGTGTCAACCCAGGAGGAGCGCTGATGGATCACGACATTGAGTCCCAGCTCCACTGCCAGATCGAGCTGCATTCGGAAGGCATCGGCCTGATCGGCCTTCCATGCTTCCTCGGCGATCAAGCGCTCCTGATCCCCTGTACTCTGGGCCAGCAGAGCGGAGTCGACTGCCGCAACCTTGGGCACCTGCAATTCCTCCGGAAGATGATGGTAGTCGATCCCGGTCTCGCCGATCGCAACGACCTTCGGATGGAGAGCCAATTCCCGGAGTGCCGGGAGAAAATCGCCCCCCTCCTCAATGACATTCGTCGGATGGATCCCAATCGCGGCGTAGACATTTGGGAAACGCTCCGTAAGGGCAACCGCGCGGCGACTGCTCTCGATCCCCGTCCCAATCGTAATGATCCGCTTGACGCCCTCTTCACAAGCCCGTGCGACGATCCCGTCGAGGTCCAGTTCGAAATCGGGATAGTCGAGGTGGGCGTGAGTATCGATCAGCTCCATGAGGAAAAAGGCAGAATGAAAAATGAAAAGTTGGGGAACGAAAATCCGGCAGCAGGAATTTTCCTTCAGCCTTCAGCCTTCAGCCTTTCCTCCTAGTCTCCGTAGCCGTTCGGGTGCTTCACATGCCAGGCCCAAGCGCTCTCGATAATCGTTCGGATGTCCTGATACTTCGGCTGCCAGCCGAGTTCGCGGCGGACCTTATCGGAGCCAGCAATGAGGTGGGGCGGATCACCGGCGCGGCGTGGTTTCTCCTCGGCCTTGATCTCCTTACCTGTGACAGCTCGACAGCAATCGATGATCTCCTTCACGGAGGTTCCTCCACCGGTACCGAGGTTATAGAAGGCGCTCTCCTTGGCGCTCAGCGCAAGGATGTGGGCCTGCGCCAAATCGATGATGTGGATGTAGTCGCGGATGCAGCTGCCGTCAGGCGTCGGGTAATCCGTGCCGTAGATGTCGACCGATTCCTTCTGGCCGAGGGCGACCTTCAGGACATTGGGAATGAGATGTGTCTCGATCCGGTGATCCTCGCCGAAGATCGTGCTGGCGCCGGCGGCATTGAAGTAACGCAGCGCCACAAAGGTGATGCCGTGCAGTTCGCCGTACCAGCGAAGCACCTTCTCGAACATCAACTTCGACTCGCCGTAGGGATTGATCGGCTTCTGGGGAAGCGTCTCGTCGATCGGCATCGACTCGGGCACGCCGAATGTCGCACAGGTGGATGAGAAGACAAAGCGCTTCACCCCCTCGGCCACCATCGCTTCCAGGAGGTTCACGCCATTGGCCACATTGTTGCGGAAGTACTTGCCGGGATTTGTCATCGACTCGCCGACCAGTGCATTGGCTGCGAAGTGCATGACGGCTTCGGCCTTGGATTCACGGAGAGCCAGCTTGATCGACTCGATGTCAGCAAGATCACCTTGGAAGAAATGAGCGCGGGAATCGATGGCAAGCTTATGACCCTCGCTCAGGTTGTCAAAGACGGCCACCGTGTAGCCGGCATTCAGAAGCTCCTCGACGCAGATGCTGCCGATATAACCGGCTCCGCCCGTAACTAGGATAGTTTTCATGGGATCAGGCTAGATTGTCAGTCAGACGCTGAAAATCATAAACAACTGTACCCCAGAAGGGATTGGTACGGCGTTTGCTTGAACAAAGAACATTCACAAGTACCCGACGCATTCCGGTTGGAGCCTCAGGTTGGTCAGAGCACAATACGTCGTGCTCTCCATCCTCTCGCGGCCACGCCTCTATGTCTTGTTGAGCTTTCTTTTCCGATAGCCTCGTAAGTTTCCTCACAGAGAGCAGACTCTCTTCCTCCAAATCATCCACCTTTCATGTTTCTTCGAATCGAACACTCCACCTCCTATCGGTACAGCAAGCCAGTGGAGTTCACCCCTCACCTGCTGAGGTTGATGCCCAAGGGATCTCCCGGCCTTCATCTGGTGAACTCTTCGGTCACGGTAAGCCCTCAAGCCACGATCCGCTGGAGACTCAACGCGGAGGAAAACATCGTCGGGATAGCCACGATCACCGGGAAATCCGACCGATTGCTGATCGAGAGCAGCATGGTGCTTGAGCAACGATTCACTAATCCCTTCGACTTCGTCCTTGAGCAGCACTCGCTGCAGCTCCCCATGACCTACACAGCCGGGGAGATAAGCCTGTTGGCTCCCTACCTGGGAGTTACCGAGACATCCCTTTTCATCCTGAGCGAGTGGTTGGATCCCTTAATCAGGAATACCCAAGAAGTCTCGATGGGGTCTTCGACGACACTCGGATTATTGCTCGCTATCAACAGAACAATCTCCGCCCAGTTTCGATACAGCCGGCGGCACGAACACGGCGTGCAACCTCCCTCCGAAACACTCCGCAGCAGTGAGGGCACTTGCCGGGATTTCGCCTGCCTCATGATGGAAGCAGCCCGCTCTCTGGGAATAGCGGCACGCTATGTGAGCGGTTATCTCTGCACCTCCGTCGGGACGGCGGTGGTGGAGTCCGACACTCATGGCTGGTGTGAGCTCTATCTTCCGGGAGCGGGTTGGCTGGGATTCGATCCGACCAATGGCATCCTCACAGGTGCCCATCATGTACCGGTGGCGACGGCAGTGACGCCTGGAGAGATCCCTCCCGTGGAAGGGACTTATCTGGGAGCCGAAGGGGAATGCTTAAGCCATGAAGTGAGCATCACAGCCACCGAACTTCTACCAGGGGAAACCCCCTAGATTTTACCTCTTTCCACGGACGAGACTCTGAGTGGACTGCGCCTCCAGGAGAGGCTGGCAGTTAGACCGCCTGATTGCCTGTCTCGCCGGTGCGAATGCGGATCGCGTTCTCCACAGGGAGAACGAAGACTTTGCCGTCGCCGATCTTGCCGGTCTTGGCTGCTTCCACAATCGCCTTGATCGCCGCCTCGACCGCGTCGTCAGCGACCACAAGCTCCAGCTTGATCTTGGGCAGGAAGTCGACCGTGTACTCGCTGCCGCGGTAGATCTCGGTGTGTCCCTTCTGGCGGCCGAAGCCCTTGACCTCGGTAACAGTCATTCCCTCGATGCCGAGCTCGCTGAGGGCGTCTTTGACTTCTTCGATCTTGAAGGGCTTGATGATGGCTTCGATTTTTTTCATAGTTCGGTTTCTGGGTGTTTTTTTAAAAGAGGGCGAAGGCAGTTTAACCGTTCAGAGTGTATCCTTCCTCGCCATGGTCATGGATGTCGAGTCCTTGTGATTCGATTTCTCCACCGGGTCGGAGTCCAACCAGTGCGCGGACGATGAGAGTGATGAGCAGCGTCGCGGGAATGAGGAGAAGGAGGGTGATGCCGATCGCCTCCAACTGGACAAGCCAGAGGGTATGACCTTTCAGGGCGGCCTTTAAGCCATTGGTAGAGGCGGCGCCTCCAAGGAGATTAGGATTGGCGACGGAGGTAGCCAGGATGCCCGTGAGGACCAGACCGACCGTTCCTGAGACACCATGGACGCCGAAGACATCGAGCGTGTCGTCGTAGCGAAACGCCCGCTTGAGCGTCGTGCAGGCCAGATAAGAGATCAGGCCTGCGGCAGCCCCGACAAGCACCGCGCCTCCAGCATCCACAAAGCCGCAGGCCGGAGTGATCCCGACCAGACCGGCCACCGCGCCGGAACAGAAGCCCAGGACGCTGGGCTTGCCTCGCTGAAGAAACTCCGCAAGGGGCCAGACAAGAGAGGCGGTGGCTGCCGCAAGCGTGGTGGTGAGAAAGGCATTGGCGGCGATGCCATCGGCGGCGAGGGCGCTTCCGGCATTGAACCCGTACCAGCCGACCCAGAGAATGCCTGTGCCGACCGAGGCGAGCACCATGCTATGAGGCATCATCGGTTCACGGCCGTAGCCACGGCGTTTTCCGAGGACGAGACAGAGGACGAGAGCTGACCAACCGCAGGCCATCTCAACTACCATGCCGCCCGCGAAGTCGATCGCCGGGATGGCCGCCTTCGGATTCCAGACGCCGTTCATGAGGCCTGTGGCACCCCAGACCATGTGGGTGAGCGGGATGTAGACGAAGAAAAACCAGAGAAAGGCAAAGACAATGACCGCGGTGAATTTCATCCGCTCCGCCGAGGCCCCGAAAATCAGGACCGGCGTGATGATCGCGAAGGTGAGTTGGAAAATGCAGAAAACATTCTGCGGAATCCAGAATGCGTAGTCGGTATTCGGCAAGCCGTTCACTCCCTTCAGGAAAAAGAACTCAGTTCCCCCAAGGAAAGGACTGACGGCATGGGCGAAGCCGGAGGCTCCATCAGCAGCAAAGCTCCTCCCGAAGACGAGACTGTAGCCGACGGCCCACCAGATCACAGTGATGAGGGCGGTGATGCCAAGACAGAGGGCGGCCATGGAGAGGACGTTCTTCTGACGGACCAGGCCGCCGTAGAAGAGCACAAGGCCCGGGAGGGTCATGAAGAGAACCAGCCCCGCGGAGACCATCATCCACGCGGTGTGCGAGGGGGAGGCTGCAGGGGCGATCCCAGTTGGCGATGGGTCGGAGTTGCTCCGTTCCGCATCGGCGTAGTCCATGCGCTGCTCGAGGCTAGGGCTGGCGCTTGGGGAGGGAACCGCGGAGGTTGCTGCGGCCTTCACGGAGAACGGGGATGCGAGAAGCAGGCAGGCGACAAAGAAACGGGGGAGAGAATGGTGCACGATGGAGAAGAAGTTGCGGGTTTTTACCCAAATCATTTTCCATAAGCGAGTATTTCATAATTATTCGCGATCTTTTGACAGATCGTCTCCTTCAGCTTATTGAAACCGGATACGAAAAAAGGCAGAGACCGAAGCCTCCGCCTTTCCTTGGTAACGATCTAAAGAGTCTTAGACTGCTTTGTCGCCGGTCTCATCGGTGCGGATACGGACCGCGTTTTCCACAGGGAGAACGAAGACCTTACCGTCGCCGATCTTGCCGGTTTTGGCCGTCTTGACGATCGCCGCGACGGCTCCCTCCAGTGCACCGTCGGCAACGACGATCTCGATCTTGATCTTGGGAAGGAAATCCACCGTGTACTCGCTGCCGCGGTAGATCTCGGTGTGTCCCTTCTGGCGGCCGAATCCCTTGACCTCGGTCACAGTCATTCCCTCGATGCCGAGATCGCTAAGGGCGTCTTTGACTTCCTCGAGTTTGAAGGGCTTGATGATTGCTTCGATTTTTTTCATAGGTGTTGATGATGTTGGGTTTAAACCTTCTTGGTTTCTTGAATTAGTGGTTGTAGCCCTCTTCACCGTGATCGGTGATGTCGAGACCCTGGTGTTCCGCCTCGACCGATGGACGGAGACCGATAACAAGCTTCACGAGGAAGCCAAGGATCAGTGTTCCTACAACCGCCATAGCGATCGTGATGCCCGCAGCCTTAGCCTGGGCAACAACCAGCGTGTGGTCCGCGATTGCCTTAGCAAGACCGTTAGCAGTGGCGGCTGCGCCGCCGAGATTCGCATTCACGGTAGGATCAACGAGAACGCCTGTGATCAGGGCTCCGACGGTTCCACCGACACCATGAACGCCGAAGGTGTCAAGCGCATCGTCATACTTGAAGATGTTCTTCACCACGGTGCATGCCAGATAAGGGATGACTCCGGCAAGGACCCCGATGATGACCGCGCCCATGGAGTTCACGAAACCGCAGGCAGGAGTGATGACGACAAGACCCGCGACAGCTCCCGAGCAGAAGCCAAGCACGCTGGGCTTACCCCTGAAGACCCACTCCATGAGGGGCCAAGTGAATGCGCCGACGGCGGTCGCAAGCGTGGTGGTGGTGAAGGCGTTGGCGGCTACACCATCAGCTGCCACGGCGCTACCGGCATTGAACCCGTACCAGCCGATCCACAAGAGGGCAGTTCCGATAAAGGTGAGGACCAGACTGTGTGGAGGCATTGGCTCCTTGCCGTGTCCGACACGCTTGCCAAGGATCAGGCAGAGGATAAGCGCGGACCAGCCTGAGGACATGTGCACCACGGTGCCACCGGCGAAATCGATCGCGGGGATCTTGGCCGTTGCGTTCCAGACGCCGTTCATGAGACCGGTCGAGCCCCATACCATGTGGGCGAGAGGGAAGTAGACGATAAACATCCATCCAAAGACAAAGGCCATGATAGCTGAGAACTTCATGCGCTCAGCAGTGGCGCCGAAGATCAATGCCGGCGTGATGATCGCGAAAGTCAGCTGGAAAATCGCGAAGACATTCTGCGAAACCCAGTAAGCATAGCTGGTGTTGGGATCGGAGGTGATGCCTTTAAAGAAGAAGTTCTCGGTGCCTCCCAAAAAGGGGCTGGCGAAGTTACTGCCGAAGACAAGGCTGTATCCTACAGCCCACCAGATCACGGAGACCATGGCGGTAATGCCGAAGCACATTGCGATGATGGAGAGGATGTTCTTCGATCGGACCAGACCTCCGTAGAAGAGGGCCAGACCCGGCAGGGTCATCATCAGCACGAAGGCCGAGGAGACCATCATCCAAGCATTATGGCCGGCGATGGCAGTTGGCGCGATATTGGTCGCTGTAGGGTCGCCGTTTGTGAGGGCCGCCTGCAGGTAGGCCGTCTGGGCTGCCACAGGCGCATTGGTAAAGGCAACGGGCGTCGGCGCCGGAGTGGCGGCAACTGCCGCCGCAGGGGAGTCTTCGGCGTGGAGGGTGGAGGTGACGGCACCGAGCAGCGCCAGTGAGGCGATAGCTGCGAGCAATCGGACCATGGAGGTTGTTGTTTTTATCATAGGGTGGTGGTGTTGTTTTACCCCTTTAGGGGCGCTAAAGGCTGATAAGCAACCCCCGTGCCAACTTTCGAAAGACCCTGATTTTGGCGTTCAGCTGCGTTTAACCTCATTGCACTCCATTCAAAATCAGGGTCTTTGCAGTAAAATTTGAGTTTCTGGCGATTTTTGATCCCCGAAGCCGTCGCGGGTAAGAATTGGCTGTTTTTAGCCATATCTTGAGTGCTCTCATCCAGGGGTTGCCCCCTCTGCTATAAAAGCCCATGCGAATTTTGCTGCGAGTTTTCGGTTACACGGCGCGCTATCCTTGGATGGCGGCAGCCACGATGTTCTGTGCGATCGTCGGCACGCTGATGGTAGCGGTTTTTCCTGCCGTCACCCAGAAGGTCATTGAGGTCGTTCTCTTACAGCATCATCCGGAAAAGCTGGTTCCTCTGATCGCAATGGGTTTTGCAGCCTTCTTCGCCCAGGATCTCCTGAACTGCCTCCGTATTCTGGTGAACAATCACTTTGAGCAGCGGGTGATCTTTGACCTCCGGAGTGATCTCTATGCCCGGATCCAGATGCTGCCCCTCCCGTGGTTCGACAACCGCGCGACGGGCGACATCATGACCCGGCTCGTGGAGGATGTGACCAACGTGGAGCGAGTCCTGATCGACGGCATCGAGCAGGGAACGGTAGCTCTGCTGCAGATCGCTATCGTCCTTGTCCTCATGGCCCATTACAGCATGGTCCTGATGCTGGCTGCCTTGACGCCCGTTCCCTTCCTGGCTCTCGGGGCACTCTTCTACACGCTGACTGCCGGAAAGCGCTACCGGGCCACCCGCAAGGCTACCTCGGCCCTGAACTCCCTTCTCCATGATAACCTCGACGGGATCCGCCAGATCAAGACCTACGCCACCGAGGAGAGGGAACACGCCCGATTCAATGCATCAAGCGAAGCTCTCAAGAAAGCCTCTCTCATCGTGATGCGCTATTGGGCGATCTACAGCCCGACAATGAACCTCCTTGGGAACGCGGGAATGATCCTCATCCTTGCCGTGGGGGGGATGCAGGTACTGCATGGAACGATGGAGCTTAGTGTCCTGGTCGCCTTCCTCCTGCTGGCACGCTATCTCTATGAACCGGTCGGACGCCTCCATTCCCTCAACCAGTTGCTTCAGGCGGGCCGAGCCGCAAGCGAACGGGTCTTCTCGATTCTGGATGCCCCGTTGGAGGAGGGCTGGAGGAATCCCGCTGCGAGCGCCGAGGCTATCTCCCTGAAGGGTGACGTCCGTTACGAGTCCGTGGGATTCGAGTATCAAGCCGGGACTGCTGTACTCCATGACATCTCTCTCCATGCCAAGCCGGGCGAGATGATCGCGCTGGTGGGATCGACCGGTGCAGGAAAGACCTCGCTCGTCCACCTGCTCAGCAGATTCTACGAGCTCAGCTCCGGAGAGATCCTGCTGGATGGGCGCCTGATCCATGAGATCCCCCTGAGCGAACTCCGCCGCTCCGTCGCCATGGTGACGCAGGAGAGCTTCCTCTTCAACGGCACCACGGCCGACAATCTGCTCATTGCAAAACCCGATGCCACTGAGGAGGAGATGTGGAGGGTACTAGCCGCCGCGAATGCAGAAGCCTTCATACGCCGTCTTCCTAAGGGGCTCCACACGCAACTCGGCGAACGCGGCGTCAAGCTGAGCGTCGGTGAGAAACAGCGTCTCTCCATCGCGCGCGCCCTGCTGAAGAACCCGCCGATCCTTGTCCTCGACGAGGCGACTGCCAGCGTGGACAACACGACGGAACGTCTGATCCAGGAGGCACTAGCCCACTTGCTGGAGGGTCGTACCAGCTTCGTGATCGCCCACCGACTCTCAACCGTCCGCCATGCCGACCAGATTCTGGTGCTGGAGAGGGGACGCATCGTCGAGAGGGGCAATCACGAGACGCTCCTTGCCGCGGGCGGACTCTATTCCTCCCTCTGCAAGGAAGCCGAAGCCCATCACGCGGTCTTCGGGGAGAGCAGAATTGACATCTCGCGCGATTTGGACTGAGTCATGGCCACAAAATGCACAGGAAGAGACTCATAGGGGCATCCGCACATTCCCCCTTTTTGTGTTTTTTTGTAACTTTTGTGGCTAAATCTTTTCTTAAGATATTCTAGGAATAGGAGACGTCGAAAAATTCGTCCCTTGACCCGGAGTTACTATTTGGTATATTTGCCAAATAGATGCCTCCAAAACTTCAGAAGCTCAAATCCAACGCGACGGTCCGCGCCTCCATCGTGAAGGCGATGGCCCATCCCTCGCGCCTCCTGATCATGGAGGCCCTGATGCAGGGCGAGCACTGCGTGAACGATCTCACGGAAATGGTAGGTTGCGACGTGACGACTCTCTCCAAGCACCTGGCAGTAATGAAAAAGGCCGGACTCCTTATCTGCGAGAAGCGCGGCCTTCAGGTCTTTTACCAGATCGCCTGCCCCTGCTTCACGGAGTTCTTTCGCTGCATCGACCTCATCTCCAGCTCCAACAACCGCAGGCTTCGGTGCGCCTGCTGATTTTTTATGAAAACCATCCAAGTCTACGACCCGGCCATGTGCTGCTCCTCCGGGGCCTGCGGTCCTGACATCGACCCGATCCTTCCCCAGGTGGCGGCCTTCCTTCATCAGTTGAAGGAACATGGGGTGGCGGTAGATCGATTCAATCTCTCTCAACAGCCGCTGGCCTTTGTGCAGAACGCTGAGGTGAAGAACCTCCTTCAATCCGAGGGAACCGAAGCCCTACCCCTCTTCTTCATCGACGGAAAGCTCGCTCTCAAGGGTGCTTATCCCGATCACGACAAGCGCAAGGAGTGGCTGATCGCTCACAAACTGCAGGCCACCCAGTGATGTATCTTCACCTTTCCAGCCTTGTTGGGAGTGCGACACGGTTTCTTTTTTTCACCGGCAAAGGGGGTGTTGGAAAAACGTCCCTTGCCTGTTCCACAGCCGTGGCCCTCGCAGATCTAGGAAAGAGGGTTCTTCTTGTCAGTACCGATCCTGCTTCCAACCTGGATGAGGTATTGGGAGTCCAACTCAGCAACCAGCCCAGGCCTCTACCGGGAGTTCACAATCTCTTTGCCTTGAATATCGACCCCGCGCAGGCAGCTCATGCCTATCGGGAAAAGATTGTCGGCCCCATGCGGGGCATCCTTCCCGAGGCTGCCCTCCGCAGCATGGAAGAACAACTCTCCGGTGCCTGCACGATGGAGATTGCGGCGTTTGATGAGTTCGCTCGGCTACTTGGAGATCCCTCCATTACCAAGGAATACGATCATGTGGTTTTTGACACGGCCCCCACGGGTCATACGCTGCGCCTGCTCACTCTTCCGAAAGCCTGGACTGGCTATTTTCAGACCAATACTTCAGGGACTTCCTGCCTCGGACCACTGGCCGGATTGGAACAACAGAGGGCTGTTTACGAGGGTGCCCTGAATGCCCTCGCCAATGCCGAACAAACGACTCTGGTTCTGGTCAGCCGAGCCCAAGTTCCGCCACTCAGGGAGGCAGAACGTACATTCAAGGAGCTTTCTCAACTTGGAGTCATCAATCAGCGACTTGTCCTTACTGGTCTCTTCAAGACTTCAGAACCTGGAGATCCCGTGGCCGATGCCTTGGAAGTCCGAGAACTAAAGGCCATTGCCCAGTTTAAGGATTTTCTGACTCAGCTTCCGGTTTATTCGGTTCCACTTCATGCCAACAATCTCCTGGGACTTGATGCACTTCGGGCGATTGTTTCAGAATCAACATTGGAGAATCCATCCCAATCACAGGAAAATAGCCTTGTTACCCCGGAATTTCTTTCTATCGAGAGTCTGATTGAATCCCTTATCTCAACGGGACGAGGCGTCATCATGACGATGGGCAAGGGGGGGGTAGGGAAGACCACCGTTGCCGCCGCCCTTGCCATGGAACTTGCCCGGCGAGGACATCCCGTTCATCTCTCGACAACCGATCCCGCCGCCCATGTTGGTGAGACCCTGGGGGCTGCTGTTGACGGGCTGACCATCAGCCGTATCGACCCTGCCAAGGAAACCGAAGCCTATGTCGCTCAGGTCATGGAGGCTCAGGGGGCAAATCTTGATTCCGATGGTCGCGCCTTGCTGGAGGAAGATCTCCGTTCACCTTGCACTGAGGAGATCGCCGTCTTCAAAGCCTTTGCCCGAACGGTGGCCCAGGCTGAAGGATCTTTTGTGATTCTGGATACCGCTCCTACGGGACATACCCTGCTCCTCCTCGACGCCACAGAAGCCTATCACCGCGAGTTGGGACGTCAGGCACGAGAGAGCATTCCGGAGGAAGTCAGCAAGCTGCTGCCCCGTCTCCGAGATCCCAACTATACCAGAGTTCTTCTGGTTACGCTCCCGGAGGCAACTCCTGTTCACGAAGCTGCTGCCCTCCAGTCTGATTTAAGGCGTGCGGGAATCGAACCCTTCGGATGGGTGGTAAACCAAAGTTTCTACTGCCTCCATACCGAGAATCCTCTGCTGAAAAGAAGGGCCAAGAACGAGATCCCCTACCTTCTAGAGGTCAGCCAAAAGCTCGCTTCCAGGGCCTATCTCCTGCGCTGGCTGGGGGAAGAGCCTACAGGCCCTACCGCGCTAGGCTACCTCCTTCACCATCCTCCCAACGCCAAACCCTAATAATCCAAAAATCCAAGCACACTATGCCAACCTACATCTACGAAACTGTGATTGAAAACGTATCCGCGAGCTGCTGCTCAGACCCGACGTATTGCGAGATCGACCAGAGTGAGAACTCACAGCCCCTGAGCCAACATCCCGATACGGGAGCAACCATCAAGAGGGTAATCATCGACGGCAAACCCTTGGTGAAAGAAGAAGAGGGTGATTCCTGCTGCAGCAGCACCGGATGCTGCTGATTTCAAAAGCCTTGGGAACTCATCCATGGAACAAGTCGTCATCATTGGATCCGGATGCGCTGGATGGACTGCCGCCATTTATACGGCTAGGGCAAACCTCTCTCCCCTGTTAATTACCGGACAACAACCCGGAGGACTCCTCACAACGACCTCTAGCGTCGAGAACTTTCCCGGCTTCAGCAATGGCATCGAGGGGACTGCTCTGATGTTGGAAATGCAGGAGCAGGCAACCCGCTTCGGCACCCGTATTGAGTATCTGAGCAAGGTGGATTCGGTCGATTTTTTATCTTCACCGTTCAAGCTATCCGTTGAGGGCAAAGTCATTGAGGCCAAGAGCGTCATCGTTTCCGTAGGTGCCGGGCATCGGCATCTTGGAGTTGGCGGGGAGCATGAACTGGAGAATAAGGGCGTGACCTATTGCGCCACCTGTGACGGAGCACTTCCCATCTTCCGCAATAAGCCTCTCGTGGTGGTTGGTGGTGGGGATTCCGCCTGTGAGGAAGCCAGCTACCTCACCCGCTTTGCATCACAGGTCTATTTGATCCACCGCAGGGACACCCTGCGAGCCTCCAAGATCATGGCTGAGCGCACACTAGCCAACCCCAAGATCACGATGGTATGGGACTCCGTCGTCGAGGAAGTCCTCGATGTCACCCAGGACAAAGTGACGGGCGTTCGTCTCAAGAATATCGAGACCGGAGAAACCAGCACTCTGGACTGCGCCGGAGTCTTTGTTGCGATTGGTCACACTCCAAACACCCAGATCTTCAAGAGCCAATTGGAAATAAACGATGCTGGGTACATCACTCTCGGAGAAGGGAGTCGGACCAGTATCCCGGGTGTCTTTGCCGCAGGAGACTGCGCTGACTCCGTTTACCGCCAGGCCATTACCGCATCCGGAATGGGATGTTCAGCCGCCATCGATGCCGAACGCTATCTCGCTTCCCTTCAATAATCACCCAACAAACCAAAAACCATGAGCAACAAACCTCTCGTCCTTATCCTCTGCACGGGCAATTCCTGCCGCAGTCACCTTGCGGAAGGAACCCTCCGTGCCGCCGCCGGTCATCTCATCGAAGTCGCCAGCGCGGGCTCCAAACCTGCCGGATACGTCCACCCGAAGTCCATCGAAGTGATGAAGGAGATCGGCATCAATATTTCCGGACATCATTCCAAACACCTTGATGAGTTTCTGAATCGTTCCGTCGATACAGTGATCACAGTCTGCGGGAATGCCGACCAGTCCTGCCCGATGTTCCCAGGTCAGGTGAACCGCTTCCATTGGGGCTTCGAGGATCCTGCCCATGCAACGGGTAGTGAAGAGGAGATTCTCAACGAGTTCCGCCGAGTCCGCGACCAGATCAAGCTCGTGTTCGAGGCGTACGCCGCGGGTCTCAAGCGAGGGAAGGAGCTTTCATTTTGAACCCCGCTCTTTCACGTAAACTCCTGGCCGAGTTCCTCGGAACCTATGCGATGATCTTTGCCGGAATAGGTGCGATCGTGGTCGATCAGGTCTCCGGCGGTGCGATCACCCATCTGGGCGTGGCTCTCACCTGGGGACTGATCGTCATGGTGATGATCTACACTTTTGGCGACCTCTCCGGAGCCCATCTCAATCCCGCTGTGAGCATCGGCTTCACCGTGGCGGGAAGATTCCCTCTCCGGGAATTGCCCCCCTATCTTATTGCCCAATTAACAGGTGCCCTAGCTGCCAGCGAAACCATCCATCTGCTCTTTCCAAAGAATAGTCTGCTTGGTTCCACCTTGCCTGCAGGCAGCAGTCTCCAGTCCTTCATTCTGGAATTCCTACTGACCCTGATACTGATGATCGTGATCCTGAATGTCTCTCATGGAGCCAAGGAGAAGGGCATCACCGCTGGCATTGCCATAGGCGCAACCATCGGACTCGAAGCCCTCTTTGCCGGTCCGATCTGCGGAGCGTCGATGAATCCCGCCCGTTCACTCGCCCCCGCCCTCGTCTCCGGTCACCTGGAGCACCTGTGGATCTATTTGATCGCTCCGGTGCTTGGGGCGATTGCTAGCGTTCCCCTCTTCAGGCTGCTGAGAGGAGGCAAATCAAACGCAGACGAGCAGATAAATATCATCCGGAAGAAGTGAGGCCACCTCGCGGATGATATTCCCCCTCAGCACGTGCAGCAGAGTATTCCGCTGCGGAGCACCGAGAAGAACCCGCTCGGCACCGATCGTGGAGGCAAGGTCGGCAATAGTATGGGCCGGTGCATCGCTGACGGCGTAGCAAGGGATAATGGTCTCACCGAGCCCTTTGTCTCTGAGTGACTCGAAAGTCTCACGGGCCTGCTTGTCATCGGTCCATTTCTTTTTACGGTCACCCGGTGCAATGACCGGTTGCTCGCGGACGAAGAGCACATAGAGAGGCTGGCCGTTCTCAGCAGCTTCTTTCACTGCAAAATCGAGCGTGCGCCCCTTACCCCTCACGGCAACGAGGACAGGGCCGTTATAGACCTTGGGCACAGGCACGGGTGCCGCGGCCGTTCCTGTAGCGATAGGAATTCTTGGTGAAGAAGCAGGAACGGATTCGCTGGATGTTGTGGAAATCTTGCCGGTGCTCTCCATGGCCAGAACGGCTGCCTCCAGGGCTGCTTCCTGAGCTGCCTTGGCTTTTCGTTCCGAGCTTTCCTTGGCAAGCCCACGGAGAACCAGCCCAATGGCCAGCACCGTGAAGGCAAAGATCCTGGCATTCGGCTTATCGATGAACAGAGAGATCTCAATCACTGCCATGATCACGAAGGTCACGAACATAAGGGCGCGTTCGGACGACTTAAGTTGAAGCTTCCAGTCTGTGCTGGTCGCACCCAAGTTCACTGCAATGGCTCCCACCACGCCGACAGCATAGAGATCGGCCAGACCGGACATATCGCTAACGGCGATCACCAAACCCGCAGGAACAAGCACGGCGAAGAAAAGGCCGGCATTGGGGACGCCGAAGGAGTTCAGCTTTGCAAAGATCGGCGGCATCTCCTGGTCGCGGGCCATCAGGAAGGAAATTCCGCTCAGCGCCACGATCGCCGTGTTCACGGCACTTAGCAGAAGGACACCGAAAACGATGCTGACAGTCCAGGCCGCGATGTGTCCGAGAACAGGCCCAAAGAGGTTGCCTGCAAAGATCTGGGCCATGTAGCGGAGCATGTAGTCGCGAACCCCCTCGGCACCGGGGGCGTTGACATCACCATTGACGACAACCATTCCCGGAAGCGCCGCCATGGCGAGGCCCAACAGGGCCGTAAGGAGACAGACCTCCAGCATGACGACGATAATGGCCTTGTTGGCGGTCTTGGAAACATTCGGGTTTTCAAGCGTGCTGCCTGGATTGAGCTTCATCACACCCGTCGAGTTGGCGATCGCCTCGACACCCGAAAGCGCCAGAACAATAGCTACGAAGGCATTCCAATTATGAGGAAAACCGCCGTGAAGAGGTTGCGTGTGAATCACTGCGTCTCCCAGATGGGGAATAGCTAGGAGACCGAGCAGAACAACCACGATGACCGTGGGAATAGCAACAAGGATAGCGGCACCGCCGGTATGCTTGGGGCCGAAGTAATTCAATGCCCCTATAATCGCGATGGAGCCGGCGGCAAACAACTCGGGGTGAGGCACTCCAAGGTATAGGAAAGCGGAGAGGGCGCTGACAGCTGCCGTCACGATATAGTCGGCAATCAGCAGAAATGCGCCCACGATCGAGATGATCTCGGAGCGATGCCGGACGCTGGCGTAGACGCCGCCGCCGTTCGGATAATGCCGGCAGATGACCATGTAATTGACGCCCACGAGCGCCGTGAGCAGACACATGGCTCCTATGAGCCATGGTGAGCCGTAACCCGCTACCGCAAAGGCCAGACCGATGACATAGGCCTTGCTGGTGCCCCAGTCGCCGTAGAGGATCGCGGCGGCCCTCTTCCAATCAACATTGCGGGGACGCGTCGTTGTGTTGGATTCAAGCATGGGATGAAAAGATGGCGAAATTAATGGGCGCAACCACAGGAGCCATGAGTCTGCGGCTCAACAGACTGAGAGCCGCCGCAGCAACCGCTCTCACCGCTCCCCCCACAGCAACCCCCGCTGTCTGCAGCCACCTCGCCGATCACGACAACCTCAAGGCTGATCTGCTGGAGTGCGAGTTGGTCGCGGGCCCGTCCAAGGAAGCCCATTGCTTTCTCGGAAGGTTCCTCGCAAGTACGGAGTTCGATCCGCACGGGTTTTCCCTGAAGATGGGGAAAATTTTCCTTCATCTCGCCGTCCAGGATGAAGGAGACATAGGCATTCAGCTTTTCCTGGAGTTGGAAGAGCTGTCGCTCTCCATGCTCCCAGGAACGGGTCTCGAACATCGCAAGCACCAGGACATCCTCGCGGGTGTCGTGGGCAAAGGCGTCCAGCATACCGGCCCGCTCGATCCCCGAACCGGGCGGAGGGGAATTCGTGCCGGTTAGATCTTCGCGGAGGGAAACCATACGTAGAGCATCATGTAAACAAGCACACCCGTAACCGAAACATAGAGCCAGATAGGGAGGGTCCAGCGTGCAATCCTCTTATGGGCATCAAAGCGCTGACGAAGAGCCGGGATGATGGTAAGCGCTATCAGGGGAACGATCGCCAGAGCCAACGGAAGGTGGGTTAACAGGATCACAAAGTAGAGCGTCCTCGGCCATCCGAGATGCGTGAAGACAACATGGCCAACATGAAAGTGGTAGTAGAGGTAACAGGCAAGGAATGCGGCAGATGTAACGATGGCTCCGAGCATGCAGGCCGCATGAGCCATTTTGTGCTCATTACGAATCATAATCCACCCCGTGATGATCAGCAGGGTGCTGATCCCATTCAGCGAGGCGTTGACCGCCGGAAGTTGGTGAACAGTCATTTCCTCCCGGGCCTCAAGCTTCCAGTGAAGAAGAGAGGGAGCGCTCCCGACTGATTTCACGGCACGTCTTCACCATGATCCAACTCATGAAACCGACTACGGAAAAAACCACGCCGATCATGAAGAGGGTACTGGAAGAGAAAGCCAACTTGGAAACAATCGTGAGAGGTTCAATCTGACCCCCTGTCCCTTGGAGGGCACAGTCGGGACAGGCCATGGCATTCACCAGTGACAGGATCAGAACCGGAAGGAAGGTAAGTAACTTCATGGTGCCGTGGGCTTACTACAAGGTTCCCTCAGGAGGTTCCCGATGTCGATCAAAAGCTTTTGAACCAACTCCGGTTCATCAAGCTTGCGGGCAATGCGGATCTGCCCCTGACGATCGATCACCAAGAATCGGGTCGAATGAACCGGCGCGGCCGGATCGGCCGTGGAGAGGGCCTGGAGCATTCCCTTGGTGGTGAACTCATGCACCTGATTAGTGGGACCGGTCAGGAAAATCCACCGATTCGGATCGACATTAAAGCGCCTGGCGTACTCCTTCAGGACCGCCGGCGTGTCATGCTCCGGATCGATCGAGAGGGAAACCAGGCGCACGTCCTTAGCTTTTTTAAGTTCCTCGGAGATCTCGGCCAATCGCGAAGACATCATCGGGCAAGGACCCGGGCATCGGGTGAAGAAGAAGTCGATTACCCAGACCTTGCCCAGCAGGTCCGCACGCGTAAAAGGATTCCCCTCCTGGGTAATGAAGTGGAAATCAGGAACTGTTCCTATCGCTGGCGTCTCATCATAACCTCGGTGCTCCGAGCTTCGGAACATCCGTACCGCTCCCGAAATCAGCACCATCACAACCAAAAAAGTCATGACCCAAGCCATGAGGGGGAGCCGCTTCGGGGGGGGCGGTTCCAAAGATGGTTCGTTCACAATGAGTTCCTGATCAAATACGAATCAAGTCGGATCAGAGCAGGTAGAGGATCGTGTAAAGGAGTACCCAGACAACGTCGACGAAGTGCCAGTAGAGGCCGACATTCTCAAGCGCGACATGGCGTTTCGGAGTGAAGGTCCCCTTGGTGACCTGAAGGAAGAAGCACCAGAGGATCAGGAGGACGCCAATGCAGACATGGGCGCCGTGGAATCCCGTGAGCGTGAAGAAAGTGGAGCCGTAGACACCGCCTTTGTTGAACCAGAGGCCCTCATGGTAGAGCTCCGTCCACTCGATGCACTGGATGCCGACAAACGTTGCTCCCATCAGCGCGGAGAGGAGCATCCACCCAGCACCGGATTTCCCTTTCTTCACCGCCACTTCGGCAAAGTGATAGACAAAGGAACTGGAGACTAGGATCACCGTGTTGATGCCGGTCAGGAGCTTTGGCATCGGAGGAAGCTCGATGCCATCTCCGAAGTTCGGGGGCCAAGAACCAGCCGCCTGCCGAAGCACGAGATAGGTTGCGATTAGTCCGCCGAAGAGCATTGCCTCGGAGCAGAGGAAAATGCACATGCCCAGCTTGCAGGTCGCGGGTGAGGTGGGCGGAGCTGCATGATGGTCATGCTCGGAAACCTCTGCGACCATGGGCGCGTGAAAGAGGGCGGAGTCGTTATAGGCTGCGTTATTCATCGGTAAAGCTTCAGTAGGCCACGGCTGGACCGCGACGTAACATCATGAACACGACGAGCCCACAGAGGGCGAGCGCAAAAATGACCAGACCCGCAAGAATTGTGAACTGGGTTTTGCGTTGACGAGGCGTAGTCATGGAAAGATCGGTTATTGGCGAGCGAAGGCGATCAGCACCCCAAGCAACAGCGGGAGATAGATGATTGAGGCGAAGAAAAGACGGCGAGCCGAAGCGTTGGTCCTGTTCCTGATAAAGGCCACCGAGAGATAAATCATTGCGGCACCAAGGGCCAGTGCTGCAAAGAAATAGTAGGGGGAGGCCATCCCGAGGATACCCGGCAGGAGAGAGACGCCGAGAAGAGCCACGGAATAGATGAGGGCCTGCCACGCCGTGGACCATCCATCCGGGTCGCGGGTGCTGAGCATCTTGAATCCAGCCGCCGCATACTGGTCACGATAGAGCCAAGCGATGGCCAGGAAGTGAGGCATCTGCCAGAACCAGAGGATTAGGAAGAGGACCCATCCACCCACACCTAGATGATCTGTAGCGGCGGTCCATCCCAGCAACGGAGGAAGCGCCCCCGGAATGGCCCCAACAAGGGTATTCAGCTCCGTGAAACGCTTGAGCGGGGTGTAGAGGGCGGCGTAAATGAGAATAGTTAATCCCGCCAGCAACGCGGTCAAGGGATTGGCGAAGAAGGCAAGGATCGCAACCCCACAACCACTGCAAAGCAAACCGAAGAGTAGGGCGTCGGAAGGGTGCATCCTGCGGGCAGGCAAGGGACGGTCCGAGGTCCTCGGCATCAGTGCATCGAGATCACGCTCCAGCCACTGGTTGAGGGCCGAGGCTCCGGCGGCACTCAGGGCCGTACCGAGTAGCGTGGCTACAAGCAGCGTATAATCCATCGGGCCCCTCCATCCGAGCAGAAATCCGACCAGAGTGGTCATCAGGACCAGGAAGGAGAGACGCGCCTTTGAAAGCTCGCTCAGATTGGAGAGTAGTCCCACCTTGAGCTCGGATTTCACGGTTCCCTCGGAAGCGCTCATGAGAGTGCCTCCCGAGAGTGAGATGTACCGGGGGATTCCGAACCGGCGCAGAAGAGGCGGAAGGTGAAGAGAATACCGAAGGCTGTCAGCAGCGCACCGAGCGCCATGTGGGAGGTGGCGACATCTGCCGCCTTATTCGTCCAGATTGTCACAGCCCCAAGCAGGATCTGAAGCAGTATAGCGCCCACCCAGAGAAGACTCCAAACGCGGAGCCAATGTCCTAGAGGCGTCCGGGCCACGGCCAGCGCGGCGGTGGCGATCACGATAAGCAACAGTACAAAGGCTCCGGCACGGTGGGTTAACTGCAAGTGGATTTGAGCGACGGAAACAGGAGCCATTTTGTCATTGGCCCTCTCTTCATTGATGCGCGTCAGGGCGCCCTCCGAGGTATCAGGAATCAGCGTGCCGTAGGCGGTTGGGAAATCACGGATCGCAAGCGGCGCGTGTTGGTGGCGGATGGTCGCGGCGATACCCAGCTGGAAATAGGTCAGCACAAGGCCGGCTAGCACGAGCCAACGAAGGGAGGCTGCCGCGCTGTCGGCAAACCAGACTCCCGAAAGGAATCCCCTCCCCGTCACGGCGGTGATCACCAGCAGCAGGCCGAAGAAGCTCTGGGCAAGCGCCGCATGGAAGATGCCGATCTGGTCCTTGTAGAGGGTCACGCGGAGACCACCCAGCACGCCCTGTGCTATCACGCCGATCACGGCCGCCACGGCCAGCCATTTGACCCAGGTTCGTTGTTCTTTCCAAAGTGTTACACCGGCAAGCACGAGTGTGATCAGGCCGATTCCACTGGCCAGCAAACGATGCGAGTGCTCCCAGAAGATACCTCCCACCCACTTCGAGTAAGGAAAGCGGAACATGTTGTACCCGTAGGTGGTCGGCCAGTCCGGAACCGACATGCCGGCCCCCTTCGATGTGACAAGGCCTCCCACAACAATCAAAAGGAATGTAGCCACCGAGGCGATCAGAGCAATTCGGTGAACCGCCCCGGATGATCCTGCGGATGAAGCAGAAGCGATGCCCGAAGGCCTTATTCTAGCCGTTTCCACAGTTCCCCCTGTTCCCACAGGCTGACCCTAGTGGGCTTCCAAAGTGATGTGGGCGGGGGCCTTCTCATTCTGAGGCAGGAAATCCCTTGCCAGACCGGGAACGCTATACTCGTAGGGACCGTGATAGACAGTCGGCGTCACTGCAAAGTTTCCGTGAGGGATCGGATGGGAAACCGTCCACTCCAGGGTGGTGGAGTTCCAGGGATTCGCAGGGGCCTTGGGACCATTCAACATGCTCCATACGATATTCACGACAAAGGGAATGGTGGCGAGTCCGAGGCCCATCGCCCCGATCGTGCAGACAACATTCAGGGGTTGGAGTTGCTTGAGGCAGTCATAGACTGTCGGATCGGCAATGCGGCGCATCATGCCTCCAAGGCCCAGATTATGCATCGGGAAGAAGGTCAGGTTGAAGAAGACGAAGGTCATCCAGAAATGGATCCACCCAAGCGTGTTATTGAACATTCTGCCCGACATCTTTGGAAACCAAAAATAGACTGCCCCGAAGATCGCGAACATGCTACCTCCGAAGAGGACGTAGTGGAAGTGGGCGACGATGAAGTAGGTGTGGTGAACGAAGAGATCCACAGGAGTAGAAGCCATGAAGATGCCGCTCAGCCCCCCGATCACGAACATTGAGACAAAGGAGACAGCAAAGGCCATCGGCACCGTGTAGTGGATCGACCCGCGCCAGATCGTGCCCATCCAGTTGAAGGTCTTGATAGCACTAGGAACCGCGATGACCATCGTCGAGACGGAGAAAGCCGCACTCAACGTGAGGTTCATGCCGCTGACATACATATGGTGTCCCCAGACGATGAATCCGAGGAAGCCGATCGAGATCATTGCCCAGACCATGGCCTTGTAGCCGAAGACGGGCTTGCGGGAGAAAACCGAGAGAATTTCAGACGTGAGACCGAACGCAGGCAGGATAAGGATGTAAACCTCCGGGTGGCCGAAGAACCAAAAGAGATGTTGCCAGAGAAGAGGCTGTCCGTAGCCGGAGGGGCGGTAGAAAGTGGTGCCGAAATTCAAATCGAAGATGATCAGGGCGGCCGCCGCCGAAAGAACGGGGATCGCCAGAATAAGTAGGATCGCTGTCAGAAAGATCGCCCAGACGGGAAGAGGCATCCGAAACATTGTCATTCCGGGAGCCCTCATCGTGATCACGGTGGTGATGTAGTTGACCGCGCCAGTGATCGAGGAGAGACCGTTGATAAAGAGAGCAGCGCACCAGAGGCTCTGACCCATGGGCGTCTGGTTGTAAGCAGCAACACTGCTGAGCGGAGCATAGGCCGTCCATCCGGTACCTGGAGCGCCTCCTGGCACCCAGAAGGAGCTCAACATGATGATCCCGGAAAGAGCGAAGAGCCAGTAGCTCAACTCGTTCAGTGCCGGAAAGGCCATGTCGCCAGCCCCGATTTTGAGAGGAATAAGGAAATTTCCGAATACGCCGATCAGCAGCGGCATTGCCACGAAAAAGACCAAGATTGTCCCGTGCATGGTGACCAGCACATTGTAACCGCTGGGAATGATGGCGCCCTCGTCATTCACAACACTGTGGGGAAGGAGGTGGCCAATCACGGGTATAGGATGGCCCGGAAAGGCCAACTGCCAGCGCATCGCCAAGGCCATTGCTCCACCAAAAATCAGGAAAAACGTGGCGGACCAGAGGAACTGGAGCGCAATCATCTTGTGATCGGTGTTCCAGAGGTAGTGCATGATGCCGGGCTTCCCCTGTCCATGCCCATGCCCATGGTCATTATGATGACTCCCGCTGTGAGTCTCCACGGTCGCAATGCTGTCGTGGGTGATTGATGCACTCATAAAATTATAGTTTATTCCCAGCCGCTGGAGCAGTCAAGGAGGCCGCCTTTGCAGGACTCGGTGGCGCAACAGGAACAGACGTAGTCGCGGGTATGATCCCCGCATTCTTCTGCTGCCGGGGGATCAACCACTTCTGAAATTCCTCCTCAGAGACAATCTTGATCGGAGCCTTCATATTATAATGACCCGTTCCGCAAAGTTGGTTGCAGGCTAACTGGAAGTCACCGGTCTGTGTTGCTTGGAACCAAACCCAGCCGATGGTCCGGCCCGGGACACAATCTTGATAAAGACGGAACTCAGGAACGTAGAAAGAGTGGATCACATCGCGGGAGTGAAGAAGAACATGGACAGGACGGCCAACTGGAATCACGAGATCCGTGGTAATGACATCCTGGGCCGTCTTGGGGTTCTCGGGATCGGTGCCGAAAGGATTCAGCGGGGTTATGTTGCGTACATCCATCGGGGCGAGCTTGCCGCTAATTCCCGGATACCGCATCTGCCACCCAAACTGATAGCTGGAGACATCGATGGTCAGGGCGTTGTCGGGTGCCGGACGATGAATTTCCTCCCAGACACGGTTGCTATAGATGGCGAGGGCAAGGAAGATGATGGTTGGGGCCGTGGTCCAGATGATCTCCAGCGTATTGTTGCCATGGCTGTAATGGGCCGGAACTCCTGTTCGACGACGATAAACAATCAGACAGTAAATGTAGACCCCCTGGGTAACAACGAAGACCACGGCCGTCAGCCAGAAGATCATCTTGATGATCGAGTCAATCTGCACACCCGTGGTCGTCACGCAAGGGGGGAGTCCGTAGACATTTCCACTGCGCTGCTCGGCGAAGGCCCCGCCAGCCATGACTAAAGAGGCCAAGAAAATGCCGCTTGTCAGCAAGCGTGAAGCTATTCGTTTGGTGAAGAGCTGAGAAAGCATGGTGGTGGTCATTTCATGGCCGGAGTGGCTCCCGATGTTACATTGGGTTTTACTGGAGGAACGGCCAGCAGTTGCTCCTGGGTCCAGGAATCGCTCTGGGCGGCGTCAGTCTTACGGATTTGAGTAACAAATTCCGGAGAAATAGCGGGCGTATTATTGCCCCAATCCGAACGAATGTAGGTGAGGATGTCTGCGATCTGCTCATCCGAGAGTTGCTTCCATGGCACCATGGCGTTGTTGTATTGCTGCCCCTTTACTTCGAAGGTCCCCTGCAGGCCGTTCAGGACAAGCATCACCAGATGATTTTCCGCGTGGTTCCCCTCGGTAAGCACCCACTCGCTGCCAGCAAGCGGAGGGAACTGGCCCGCCACCCCCATGCCGTTCGGCTGATGGCAGACAACGCAGTTCTGCGTGTAGAGGCGCTTGCCAACGACCTTGGGATCCACGGGAGCCGCAGCAGTAGCACCACCGCCGACCCAGTTCACGGCATTGCTCTCATAGACATCCTGACGAAATCCACCGCTGTTAAAGCCGAGGTAGAGGCCACCCCAAATCAGCGCCAGCATGAAGGCTCCGACAAGCCAAGGAGACAGCGGCCTATTCGTCTCCTCAGTTACTTGCTTGGGATGTTGGTTGTGGTGATCGTTATTCACGGCTGGTCGTCTTATCGTCTTATTTTGCAGCCCCGATCTTCTTCACGGGAGCCTCCGGCAACGGGTAATCATGGCGCAGGGAAAGGAGATAGGCGACGAGGTTTTTGGCGTCGGCTGTGGGAACTACTTCATAGCCCTCCTGCGGAGCATCGTCCCCCGTCAGGGCAAGAGCCTCGTTGGATCGCTGGCCCTGGATCTTGCGGATAAGGTAAAGATCACTGAAGCAGGGCATGAGCGACCCCTCGCAGACGGCGGAGGGATGGTAGAGGTGGATTAAGTGCCACTTGGCATCGGGACGACGCACACCGACGTTCGTGAGATCCTGCCCAAGGCGGCGTGATCCCAGGAAGGCCGTTGAGTCACGCAGATAGTCACGGGCTACAGAGGGACGAGCACCCCAACCCCGATCAACATCCGACGAGGTAATGCTGGTCTGGCGCACTTGCTGGCTATGGCAGGAAATGCAACCCTCGGTCGCGTAGATGCGCTGTCCTGCAATGGCTTGACCTCCATAGGTAGGGGGAAGGGAGCCCCCGTTATCGGCATCGGCTACTGGCGTGAGACGACCAAGCTGGAGAGCCGGATAAGCGACGAGGCCGAGCCACGAAGTCAGGAAGACCAAGAAGATACCGCTCAGCAATGTAGGGAGACGATGCATGTTATTTCCCGTTGTGCTTGTTAAGGAGATAATCACCCGCCAGAGCAAACGTGATGTTCGCGCCAAGAGTCAGCATGGCTATAAGGAGCAGCAACTGCGCAACACATTCCATCAAGTGAAAGGGGTAGGAGTAGGAGGTGATGTTGAGGAAGGAGACCGTGGGGTCGGCAAGAGCAAGCCCAGTAAAGAGACCTCCGAGAAGCATCAAGACGACCAGCATACCGAGCCCCACCAAGGTCAGGATGTAGTGGCGTCCCGAGAGCACCGGACACCAGCAATCGCGCCCGAGGAGTTGGGGCAGCGACTCGTAAAGCACGCCGAAAAGCGGCAGGGAGATGGCTCCTAGGATCCAGAGCTGGGTCTTAGCCTCAGTGAAGGCGGTGAACCGGACAGCTCCGCTGACATCCGGCAAGGAGGCGAGCGCTCCGATCACGCCAACGATGACAAGCGCGTAGAGCCCCATCAGCAGAAAGCGACCAGGAAGACTTGCAGAAACAATGACTTCATTGCGAGGCATCCCGAGGAGATTGATCGAGATCATGATGATCGGAATCAGGAAAAGGACTCCGGCGACCACGCCGGCAGAAGTCATCCAGGCTGGAACGGGTCCTCCGATGAGGCGGTCCATGCCATTCCATCCTCCAAGGAGAAGAAGCATCCAGAATCCGAGAGTAGAAAGATGGCGACGGTTCATGTGGCATCCCAGAAGTCGGGGAAGCAGCGCATAGGCCGATGCAAGCGCCACTGGTAAGAGCCAGAGGGCCAGCAGGCTGCCGCAATACCATGACTGGATTGGGCCTTGAGCCGAGGCCTGAACAGGCTTCCAGGTGAGGAGGAGATTGGCCGTTCCGTAAACCCATGGGAACCAGCAGAAGGCAGCGACAAGATACCACTGGGCCACCTCGGCGCGAGGGTTGCTCCGGCGATCAAAAAGCAGAACCGCCCATATTCCAATCAGCAGGAATGAGAGCAGGAGCATCGCGGAAGCCCAGTTGGGATACTCGAGCCATTCGACGCCCGTGCTGTAGCCTGCGAAGATCGCGAGCGTTCCTAGTAGAACAGCCAGGTTCCAAAGCACCGTTGCGCTGATGATCAACGTCCTGAGCAGCATGCCACCCATGCCTTGGCCATCTCCGCCACCGAGAGGACGACCACAGAGGCGGGCCATTAGCCAGACGCCGGCGCCAATCGCAGCTTGAGAAGCCCATCCGTAGAGCATGAGATCGCGGGCCATCGGAGCAAGGCGACCGTAGTTCAGGAAGCTGATACCTCCAAGGAATCCGGGAGCGATCAACTTGATGGAAACAACAAGAGAGAGTAAACAGGCGATCACAAGCCAGTGGATAGCGTTTCCGAAGAGGATGATCACCGGCAAGCGGACCGAGGCGTCGATGGCCTTGTTGTCGACGGGTTCATGACCCGGCGCGGGATGATGATGGGGAAGGTTGTGATGGCTCATGGCAATGGCAAGGCTATGGTTGGCCCTCCTTGGGAGCTTTGTTCGCAGAGTTTTGCAGGGTCGGAAGGACCAGTTCCAGTGCCCTGCCGATCGGAATATGGACGATTCCCTTGGCTTGATCATTCCAGCCATAGGTGGTGAGGGCGTTCGAATCGGCGGCCTGAAGCTCCACGAGATTCTTCGTACGGACGGCAGCCCGGTCTGCATCTTCGGTTTCCGTGGCGGTGTTAGAGCGGTTGAGCCAGAGAGCTCCGAGCACAGCCGCGAGCAGTAGAATCAGAACTCCGATCCAGAGCAGAATGCCGGTCGATAACCGCGGGTTTTCAGAATTGGACGTATGATCGTGGCTCATCAGTCGATGTAGTTGACGGCCTCAGCTAGACGGGGATCCCGCGAGGGCCAGAGTGGTGAATCGCCGAGGCGCTTCAGGAAGAAGGCGCTCAGCGTGCAACCGATCGCAAGCAGCGAGACGACGTCCAGGACGGCAGGGTGGAAACCTTCCGGATGCAACACGGGCAGGATCATTGTATAAACGTCCAGCAGGTGCATGCAAAGAATCCAGCCGGCGACCAGACCTAGGAATCCGGAGCTGGCCTTGGGACCACGGAAGAGCAGTAGGACAAAGGGAACCAGGAAGTGGCCGACCACTAGAATGATCCCCAGAACATTCCAGGACGTGGAGGAGCGCAGGACGTAGTAAACGCTCTCTTCGGGGATGTTCGCATACCAAATGAGCATGTACTGGACGAAGGCAATCCAGGACCAGAAAAGCGTAAAACCAAGCAGCAACTTACCAAAGGCAAAGTTATGCTGAGCAGTCAGCACTTTCTTAAGATAGCCGGCGGAGCGAAGTGCATTCGAGAGCAGTATGATGACGCAGAGTGCCGATAGGACTGATCCGGCGAAGATGTAGAGTCCCCAGATCGTTGAGTTCCACTTCCAGTTCAGACCCATGATCCAATCGATCGACCAGAAAGTGAGTGAGATGGCACCAACCGGCACCAGGAAGAAGGCGACCCTGCGATTGCGGATGGTGTGGATGGCATCGCCATCCTTGTCCTGAGCCAAGGAATTCCGACGAAGCAACAGTGCTCCAGCTCCGAAGAGCAGGAAGTAAAAGGCCGTGCGAACCCAGAAGAAATTCACATTCAGGAAGGCGGATTTTTCTGCCAGCTCATGGTTGGTGGAGGGTGACAAAGCCATCCAAGTCCAGAGATCCGAAGCCACAAAAAGAAGCGGCACCAGCAGCAGCGTGAGAAGCGGCAGCAGACAGGAGATATTCTCCAGTTGTCGTCGGATCCCGACGCTCCAGGCCGCATCCACTGCATGATGAACGACGATCCAGAAGAGCGATCCGATCAGGATCGTGAAGAAGAAACACCCTGCAAACATCCACGAGAAAGCGAACTGGTGGGGATTAGCTAGCCCTAGGATCAGCGAGAGCAAAAGCCCGATCAGGGCAGTCACACAGAGCCCGACAAAACGTCCGCCGACATGCTTGTAGTCGAAGGTCTCGGCGGGCGGAAGGATTCCGGATGCCGATCGTGCTTGCTGTGCAGGGAATGATTTATGTTCAGCGATCATGGCTTGGCGGCGCCGGTTGTGGCGGAAGCCGCGTTGGTGCCGGTGAGTGCGGCACGATTAGCCGTGGGCACGTCGTTGATCGTCGCATTCTGCGAACGCTGCAGCGCGCGCATGTAGGCAACGATGGCCCAGCGGTCTGGCACCTGGATCACCGAACCGTAGCCCATCATCGTATTCTTGCCGTTCACGATCGTGTTGTAGATCTCGCCATCACTCATATCGCGAATGCGCTGTTGCTGTAGGTTGGCGACGCCGACCAAACCATATTTTGTAGCGATACCATTGCCGGCTCCCGTGGCACCATGACAGACGGCACACTGAATCTGGTAACGCTCGCGTCCCCGTTCCAGAGTAGCCATGGTCGCGGAGAAGGGAATGCCATTGCCCCAGTTCGTTCCGATCTTGCCCGTGTCGGCATAGTCCTGCTTGCCGGAGAAAACAACAACGCTGTAGGGACTTCCCATGGTCGCGACTCCCTCAGAGGCCTGAGCACTGGACTCTGGAGCCGAGTACCCAACAGGAACAGTCCCGGCTACATTCGCACGAGCGCCGCGTCCATCGTCATAGAAGTCGCTCGGGGCCTGCGCCTTGACTTTGTCCTGACGGACCATATCGGGGAAGATCTCGATCGGAGGACGCTTGGTCTTGTGCGGCAGAAAGGAGTAGTCGCGCAATCCGGCAATGGAGACCACCAGGATGGTGATGAGGACAAGAAGGAAAAGGAAATAGCGTACCATGGCAATTATTTCTCTTCTGAGGCCTCCTGATGGATGGCGGTGATGTCACCGGCACCGAGTTCATGGAGTAGCTCGGTCAGGGCCGAGGTTGAGAATTTCCGGTCGCGGGCTTCTATGGCAATGAAGAAACCGCGCGAAGCATCCTTGGCAAAGAGATCCCAGGCAAACATCGGATTATTCCATCGGGGCATCCCCCCCAGCAGGATCATCCCTGTAACGGCCGTGATCGCGCCGATCATGAGGGTCAGGGCCACCACGATAGGAACGTACTGGGGCAGCGCCAGAAGATTGAGAGGCTTCCCATCAACCACCAGCGGATAGATGATGCAGCTGGGGATCAGTTGCATTGAGAGAGCAATCAGGACTGCGGAAACACCCCCACCCAGGACGAGTAAGCTCAGGATTGATTTGGGGAGCTTCATCGCCTCGGCAAGTCCGTGAATAGGGTAGGGAGTCAAGCACTCGTAGAGTGAAACTCCCTCGTCGCGGAGGCGATCGACGGCATGGACAAGGGCCTCAGGCGTCTCGAATCGGGCTCCAAGAGCATAGAGCGGCTCCTCTTTGGAACCAGCAATCGGCAGGTGATGACCTTGAAAATGATTGCTCATCTCAGTGTGTTTCCTCCGTGGAATTATTGGAATGACCCGCGCCAGCATGAGGCTGGGTGCCTGGCAGGACAGCTTTCAACTCGTTCATGCTCATGATTGGCACAAACCGGATGAAGAGCAGGAAGAGGGTGAAGAAAATGCCAAGTGTTCCGGTAGCCGTCAGGATATCGACGATTGTCGGGTGGAAGTTCCCCCAGGAAGAAGGAAGGAAATCGTGCGTGAGCGTCGAGGTAACAATCATGAAACGCTCGAACCACATGCCGACATTGCAGAGGATCGCGAGAATGAAGACCAGCGGAAGGCAGCGGCGGACCGCCTTGAACCAGAAGAGTTGCGGCACCGTCAGGTTGATCGAGAGGCAGGTGATGGCGTACCAGCTGCAGCTGCCGGTGAAGCGCTCCCAGAAAGCCCCGCGCTCGAAAGGATTCGCGCTATACCAGGCATTGAAGAGCTCGAACACATAGACATAAGCCACGCAGGAACCCATCATCAGGAGGAGTTTGCAGACCTTGTCGAGTTGGGACGGGGTAATCAGATCCCTGAGCTGAGGATAGATCAAGCGCAACGGAAGCAGCAGCGTCAGGATCGCCGCACTGCCGCTGTAAACCGCGCCGACCATGAAGTAGAAGGGGAAGATCGTGGCATGCCATCCAGGAATCACCGAGGTAGCGCAATCGCTGGCCACAATCGTAGTGACGGTCACCACCAACACAGAGGTAAGCCCGGCTAGCAGGACATACATCATCTCGTAATGGCGCCATTGACGCGCCGTACCAAGCCATCCTAGGGAGACGATACCGTAGGCGAACTTGCGAACTTTTGTCGTGGCGCGGTCTCGAAGGACGGCCAGATCGGGAATCATGCCGGCGAACCAGAAGAGCGAGGAGACAGTCAGGTAACTCGTCACTGCGAAGACATCCCAGAGAAGAGGGCTCAAGAAATTCGGCCACATGCCATAGCTGTTCGGCACAGGGAAGAGGAACCAGACAAACCAGACGCGGCCGATATGGATCGCGGGATAGACGCCGGCACAGACAATCGCAAAGACCGTCATTGCTTCGGCCGCTCGGGAGATCGAAAGACTCCACTTCTGACGTGTCAGAAAGAGCAGGGCCGAGATGAGGGACCCGGCATGCGCCATAGAAACCCAGAAGATGAAATTGGTGATATCCCAAGCCCAGAAGCAAGGGCTGTTTGATCCCCAGACACCCACACCGGTGCAGATCATGTAAAGGATGCAGGCTCCGCCAATCGCAGCGAAGGTGCCCGTGAAGGCGATCGCTGCATACCACCAGAGCGGGGTTTTCCCTTCAACAATTGAACAGACCGCGTCGGTCACCCAGAGGGGGCCGCGGTTGTTGAGCACCTGCGGCGGACGCTCCAAGACATGAAGATCAGGCGTCTCAGTCTCGGCGGCAGTGATGATCGAAGGAGTTGACATGGACATGCTCGCTCTTAGGAATGGTCTGCCTGTTCAGCGCCACGATTCGCGGCGCCGACGAGATCGGCTCCCGGCATCGCAGGGTTGGGATTGCGGATCCTTGCCATGTAGGTCACGCGGGGACGCGTGTTCAGATAGGCAAGTGAGGAATAGGTGCGTGGGTCGGCCTTGGCCTGTGAGACGGCGCTCTTGGGATCGTTGATGTTGCCAAAGACGATCGACTCGGATGGGCAGGCCTGCTGGCAGGCGCTCTTGAAGACTGGGAGAGGGGTCTTGGTGACATCACTGGCACCGGCCTTGACTGAGCGGGCGATCTTCGCCTCCTCGATGCGCTGGATGCAGAAGGTGCACTTCTCCATGACACCGCGCATACGGACAGTCACGTTAGGGTTCTTCGACATCTTGAGGCTGTCGGCCATTCCCTTCGGTGCAAGCGGTCCGTAGTAGAGCTCATCCAGCGGACGCTCGTTGTAGTCGAACCAGTTGAAGCGGCGGACCTTCCAGGGGCAGTTGTTCGCGCAGTAGCGGGTACCGATGCAGCGATTGTAGGCCATCAAGTTCAGACCCTCCTCGCTGTGGACGGTTGCGTTCGCTGGGCAGACCGCCTCGCAGGGTGCGCTCTCGCACTGCTGACACATGATGGCCATCGGGATCATCTCGAGGCTTTCCTCCTTATGATCCGCGCTCGCGAACCAGCGGTCGATGCGGATCCAGGCCATATCACGGCCGCGGCGGACCTGATCCTTGCCGACGACCGGAATGTTGTTCTCAGCCTGGCAGGCAACGATGCAGGCATTGCAACCGATGCAGGAGTTGAGATCGACCGAGAGCCCCCACTGGAGATCGGAGGTAAGGGGGGGATTCGGGTAGATGGAGATCGGCTCCGGCAGCTCGCCATCCATTTCTCGGGCGAATTCGGGCTGCTTCTGGAGGGTAGCAAGAGTTCCCGTACGGGCGAGGTTGCGCCCTTCCATGTTCTGGTGCTCCTGGGTGCGGGCAAAGACGTAGGAATCCTTGGGCAGAGCCTGCACCTTGACGCCCAATCGGAAGCAAAGGCTTGAGGAATGACGCAGTGGGTAAGCGTCAAATCCAACGTTCTCCATCACATGGGAGACGCCCTTGCGGCCGTAGCCGAGGGCGATGCTCAGCGACTTGTCGACATGGCCGGGAGCAACGATCGCCGCGGCCTCGATCGAGCGGACGCCTGCAGTTATCTTCAGCCAATCACCATCTTTGATGCCGAGCATGCGGGCGTCGGCCGAGCTGACAAGAGCTGCATTATCCCAGACTAGCTTAGTGACATAGTCAGGGGTTTCCTGAAGCCAGGAATTATTCGCGTAGCGCCCATCATCGACGCTGGAACTGCGTAGGAAGACCACTTCGAAATCTTTGGAATCCAACTTCGGAGCCGACTGAACCGCAGCAAGCGCGGCGGAGGCACTAAAGGAAGGGTTGGAGACCGGCCATGCGGTTCTGGCCGCAAACCCGTTTCTCAGGAACTCATTCCAAGATGCATCGGAGCCATCCTTGGTCACTGATGAAAAGGTGGTTCGGACTACGGAAGGCCCGTCGACTTTCTCTCCGGCCAAGGCGGCAAGGATCTCGAGGGACGAAATGCCATTCCAGAGCGGCAGGATCATCGGTTGGACGGAGCAGATTGTTCCGTCGATCGATCGGGCATCGCCCCAGCGCTCCAGATAGTGGGCGGCAGGCACCTGCCAATGGGTCACCTTGCTGGTCTCATCAACAAACTGGGAGAGATGCAAGGTCTCGGCAACTCTGGACAGCAGGTTCGGAAAATTCAATTCAGCAGGGGCGGTGAGCACTGGGTTGCCCTCTAGGATGAGCAGGGTCTTGACCGAACCTGAACCCATGGCCTTTGCGAGATCGGCAAGCGTTGCGGCAGGCTTCACTCCGGTCTGGACCACATTGATAGTCGAACCAAGATTGCCGAGCGTGTTGTTGATGCCTAGGGCCATCGCCTGCACCGCGACGGACTGACCGGCTCCCAGTATCACAACTCCCTTACCCTTGGCTGAGATGAGGTCATCAGCCACGCCGTTTACCCATGCAGGGTCAAAAGAGACACCCGACGCGGGATATGCCGCCGCCAGCGAGGAGAGGGATGTGTTGCCCGACTTCGTGGCGATGACCTTGGCTAACGCAGCAGTGAAGTCACCGATTTCACTGGCTCGCACACGGAGGCGATGGTCGGCCATTCCGCCTGTGAGCGAGAAGTGATTCTCGACCACATAAAGACGATTCATGGTTCTCCCATTGGAACCATTAGGATTGCGCCGCTTTGCAAAGCCCTTCGCGAATCCAAGTCCGCTCTCGGAGGGATTCAGGAAATCACTGCCTAGTGAGAGGATCACGTCGGCCTTCTTGAAATCATAAACAGGCCGAGCGCCCGTACCTAGCAGAGAGTCGAAGGCGGCTTCATCCGACTGGATCGCCTCATCCTGCACCCATAGAAGCTTGGGGAACTGGGAGGTGAGTTCCGTCCGGAGGCGCTCGACGGTCGGAGAGTTCTCCTTACCGACCACGATCGCAAGCCCGTCACCGCCATTGGTTCCCGCAGCAGCGCGGATCTTGGAGATTAAAGAGTTCAGGTCGGAGCGGGAGGCCTTGGCGGAGTCACGGGTGATCTCCTTGGATCTGTAAGGGTCGTAGAGGCCCAAGATAGAGGCCTGGGCAAAGACGTCGGTCGAGCCGTTGCTGACGGGATGAAGCGGGTTGCCCTCGATCTTGGTGGGGCGACCATCCGAGGTCGTGACAGTAAGCGGTACGGCTCCCGCCGGGGTAGGCATGGAGCTGGCGTAGTAGAGGAACTTGCCGGGGATCGTCCACTCGGCGCTCTTCGCGAAGGGAACGAGATGAGCCTCGGGACGGCGGCAACCAGTGAGCCCGACGCCGGTCAGCGCGGTAGCTGCTCCCATCAGACGGACAAAGTCGCGGCGGGAGAGATTGTTATCCTCACCATCGGATCCCGCGGCACCGGGAGTGAACTCGCGGGCGAGATCTTCGGCAAAGGCAGGCGAGTTCTCGCGCTCTCCCTGACTTCTCCAGAGGGCTGGCTTCAGATCACGCGTGGGATGTTGGAAAATCTTTTTCATCGGTGGCAGCCTCCGCAGTTGACGGGTGGATTGACCTTCCACTCCTCTTTGAACTTTGTTCCCAGCTCACGCTGCGCCTCGGGCGAGGCGGGATGCCAGTTCATGTTAAAGATCTCTGAGGGCGGGCGAAGGAAATTCTCAGGGGCGCGATGGCAGTCCAGGCACCACTTCATGCTGAGTGACTCGGCCTCGTAGACAACGCTCATCTCGTTTACTGCACCATGACAGCTGTAGCAGCTGACCCCACGGTTCACGTGGACCGCATGGTTGAAGTAAGCGTAATCGGGCAGGCGGTGGATCTGCACCCACGGGATTGGCTGGCCTGTCTCCCAGCTGTCGCGCACAGCGGCCAGACGGGGACTGTTCGGCAGGATCTTGCCCTGGCCGTGGCAGTTGATGCAGGTCTGGGTGGCAGGAAGGTTCGAGTGACCGGCTACCTCTACGAAGCTATGGCAATAGCGACAGTCCATCCCGAGCTGCTTCACGTGCAGGGCGTGGGAGAAGGGCACTGGTTGGTCGGGCTGATAGCCGACGCGGGTGTACTTCGGCGTGAAATAGTACCAGATCCCGAGAGTGATGGGTCCGCCGATCACCAAGCCGCAGACAAGCAGCTGGAGCGGAAGCCAATTGGCCCATCTGGGAAAGAAATTCGACATTCGGGTGTTAGAGAAACGCCCGGATGGAGGAATTCTCAGGCCTGAACAGAGTAGAAAGTCAGCGGCCGAAGGCAAGAAATTTGCCGCAAAAAATCAAGAACCGCCGAATGCTCTCGCGCAGCCGTAACGGATGCGCAGCAACGGCAGGGCAAGCAACCGCAGAGAACGCAGAGAGAAGCAGTATGAGAATTCTTTTCTTTCATGAATTCCATATTTTCACCTCTTCACTACGATCATCATTCATTAACCCGTGCCCCACGATGAGAAAGCCATTCCTTATACTCCTTTCCCTATTCCTCGCAGCATCCGTCCTGCAGGCCGCGCCTAAGCCTCAGCTCGACCTTCCCAAGGCAACACTCACCTTAGGGACTAACTCCCTGAAAGCCCAGATCGCGGCCGATGATGCCTCACGGGAACTTGGCCTGATGTCGCGGACGAATCTTGGGGCCGACGAATCGATGGTCTTCGTCTTCCCGTCGCCGCGCCAGGTCACTTTCTGGATGAAGGATACCCCGCTCCCACTCTCCATCGCCTACGTGGGTCGCTCGGGCATGATCTTCGAAATCCATGACATGAAGCCCTTCGATGAAACCCCCATCCCCAGCGCCTCCAGCGCCGTCATCTATGCGATCGAAACGCCCTTGGGTTGGTTTTCCAAACACCATGTTATGGCAGGCAGCACGGTGGAAGGGCTGCCATCCGCTTCCTCCGCCAAGTAAGGAAAAATTGGCGAAATTCTTAGCAGATCCCGCTAGTAGGCGTTTTTTAGAGGGAAAAAAACCTGTTTGACCGTGCGCAGAATGATCAGCAAGTCCTGATAGATGTTCCATTTCACGATATATTCCACGTCGCATTCCACGCGTTTTAAGATCTCGTGGTCGCTGAAGGCCTCGCCGCGGAATCCCCTGACCTGAGCCAGACCCGTGATGCCTGGCTTTACCGCGGTTCTCGCGTGGTAATTCTTTAGGACCCTGGCCCAGCGCTCATCGTGCTCGAGCATGTGCGGTCTCGGCCCAACCACGCTCATCTGACCCATGAAAACGTTAATGAATTGGGGAAACTCGTCAATCGAGCTTCTCCTGAAGAAGCCGCCCCCTTGGTAAATCCGGGGGTCGCCTTTGGTCGCCTGCATTGCCTGATCATGTTGATGAACGTGCATGGTGCGGAACTTCAATACCTCGAAGGACTGCTTGTTCCTGCCGCATCGCTGCTGCCGGTAAAGAAGAGGGCCCGGCGAGACGATGCATTGGACTAGGAAGACGAACAGGGTTAAAGGTGGCAAAATGAACAGGATGACCAGCGAGGAAATCATGATGTCGGTTAACCGTTTGATGATCCGACTGAGCGGATTCTGGAGGGGCTCCACGCGGAAGAGAAGCATGTTGACGCCGTCCACAATGATCGTCTTGGAGGGCCTGCCGAACTCTAAGAGCAAGTCCTCCACCAGTGCATATCTGGCCCCGAACTTCTCGCAGCAATCGATGCAGTAATTGAAAATATTGGCCTGCGGGGGGCGCTCCATCATGATGAGCGAGGTGGCGCGCGTCGATTTCAGGGCATTGTTGATATCCTCAGGGGTTCCCAAATGGGGAATATCGAGGATTTTGGGGATCTTCGGGTTATTCGTCAGGATACCAATAATGTCCACTCCATAGCTTTTCTGGCGATTCAGCCATTGGTGCAGCTTGTGCATCTGCAGATCCTTCTGTTCGTCAGTCAGATGCTTCTTTGACATTCCGTTCCAAGTGATCAGCAGGCACTTTTCCCGGGATCTGTCCGAGAAGAACAGCCTCATGATGACCTTGGGGAAAAATGCGTTCACCAAACCTATCGAAATGAAGATGACAGGAATGAAGGAGACCACGAAAATACGCGACAGCACTTGGCTCTCATTGAGGCCCCTTCCCTTGGTGCCGACCAGGAACAAGATGATTCCCAAGGTGGCTGCTGTGCCTTGACGCAGGCTGAGCGTGATGCGGTTTGAGGGGCTTCCCATGAAGTTCGTGGCCTCGGCATCCCTGTTCAACATACTGTAGAAGGTCAAGGCGAGTACCATGGCCCATTCAAGGTCCAAAATCCCCCAGGGATACCAGGCTCCCGAATATCGGTCGCCGCAATGTCTCCAAGTCAAAAACCATCCATACAAGGAGATCAGGAGACCCAGGCATTGAACAATGGTCAGCAGCGAGTAAACGCCTTCTTTTCTTTCTGTAATCATCTAAGAGAGAAACGGTGGATATAGTATTTTAAATAAAAAAAGAAATTTTTTATCTAGATAGTGTAGTCACGAGATATTGGCCCAGAGGGCAATACAGCGGATGTGGATGGCAGCAAGGAAAGAAGAGGCATTCTTTGCGTGCCGGGTAGCGACGCCACGCCAGCGTTTGAGGTGAAGGAAGGCGTTCTCAACGAGATGCCG
>CAIOJL010000241.1 GCA_903858595.1 uncultured Spartobacteria bacterium
ATCCCTCCATCGGATAAATCGCCGGTGCGTGTTGCTCCATCCTCCGTACTGTGGCGGCAAATCCCTCCACGGGGCTCCTGTGCGTATAATCCAAAAGACGGCGTTAATGAATTTGCGATTATCATATGCCCTGCCTCCCCAGACTCCTTTCCGACCCGGTAAACGCGGCACAAGCACCTCCCATACTCGATCGGTGATGTCATGTCGTTGATAGGCTTTTGGTTCTTCCATCCACTACTTACACACAGAATCTCATATCGTGACTACACTATCTCATGCAATTTGCAGGCGCAGGGATTTTTGATGGAGAGCAAGGCGCGCGAGGGAGGGCTTAGTTATCCTGTGCCGACCGAGCGACAACGATGCTCTCCGCAAAAAGCACCCGCCGGTCAGACTTTCAGTTCCTCGTTCGTCTGCGCATTCGCTACGGTGAACTTCTCGACATGCAGTGTCGGGTCGGACTTGAAGGTCAGGCGGCCGGAATACTTGCGCTCGATATCAATGAGAAGCTCTTCGTCCTCGGTGCGGAGGCGGTTGAGAAGCTCGGGATGGACGGTGACCTTGAACTCGTGGATCTCCTCCTGGTGGCGCTTCATGAGGGTGTGCAGCGCTCGCTGGAGTTCGACGCTCATGGTCATCTGGCTCTTAACGACCCCCTTGCCGTTGCAGTAGGAGCAGTTCGTGTAGAGGGAGCTGGAAAGGCTTTCCTGGGCACGCTGACGGGTCATCTCCATGAGGCCGAGCGCGGAGATCGGGAGGACATGGGTGCGGGCCTTGTCGCGGCGCAGCCGATCGCGCATGCGTTGGTAGACGGCCTGCTGGTCCTTGCGGTTCTTCATGTCAATGAAGTCGACCACGATCAGACCTCCGATATTGCGGAGACGGAGCTGGCGGGCGACCTCGTCGGTCGCCTCCATGTTGGTTTGGAAGATGGTCTTGTCCATGTCCTTGTTGCCCTTGTTGCGCCCTGTGTTCACGTCGACGGCGATCATGGCCTCCGTCTCGTCGATGACGAGGTACCCGCCGCACGGCAACCAGACCTGACGCAGGAAGGCATTATCGATCTGGGGCTGGACTGCGAAGTTGTCGAAGATCGGCTTCTGGCCACTGTAAAAGTGGATCGACTTCTTGGCGCGCTTGGAAATCTGGCCGACCAGCTCCTGCATACGTTCGCAGGCCTTGATGTCATCGACATGCACTGCGTCGACGCTTTCGGTCAGGAGATCGCGGACCGTACGGTCGACGAGGTCGGGCTCGAGAATCAGCGTGCTGGCGGCCTGCTTCTCTGCCATCCCCCTCTCCACTTCACGCCACTGGTCAAGAAGAAAGCCGAGATCACGGACGAAGAAACGGGCCTTTTGGCTCTCTCCCGCAGTGCGGATGATGATGCCCATTCCCTCGGGCAGGGTAAGTTCGGTCAGGATCTTACGAAGACGCGCGCGTTCTTTAGGATCCTCGATCTTGCGGGAAATTCCACACTGGTCGTTGAAGGGCATCAGAACCATGTAACGGCCAGCCATCGAGATGTTGGTCGTGATCCGGGGGCCCTTGGTGCCGATCGGCCCCTTGGATACCTGAACCATGATCTCGCTTCCGACGGGATAGACATTCGGAATGTCCTTGGCGGTGATCTGCGGCTTCTTTTTCGGATTGTTGCCTCCTCCTGCGCGCTGGACAGTCTCAATGCCGCTATCAAGAGCCGCCGGGATGGCGTCCCAGAAGTGGAGGAAGGCATTCTTCTCGAAGCCGATGTCCACAAACATGGCCTTGAGGCCGTGCTCGATGTTGCGGACCTTGCCCTTGAAGATGCCGCCGACGATGTTGCGCTCGCTGTCGCGTTCGATGGAGTATTCCTCCAGTTTGCCATCCTCGAGGAGGGCGACACGTTTCTCGAGTTTCTCGCAGCTGACGATTAGCTCGATGCGAGGGCCTGATTTTTTGACGCCTAGAAGGCGTTTGACGGTTTCAATGATGCTCATGGAATTAGGTTATTAGGGGTTTAGGCTGAAGACTGTTAGGTCAGGTTGATGAAGGGTGAGACCTGAAACTTGAAACCTGAATGGCCGAATAGATCGGCGATGCAAGGTTGGGAGTACAGATCTCGGAGGGATGTTTTTAGGTTGGGTTAAGGGTTAATGATTGGTGAATTTTTCAGGTTTCTAGTCTCAGGTTTCAGGTTTCTTAGTTTGATTGTTTGGGCACGGCAGAACGGCCGCCGCCTAGGAAGTTGAAGAATTTCTGAAGTCCTCCCAGAGCCTGTGGTTTCCGGTTCTTCACGTGGCTGTCGGCATCCTCCTGGATATCGGGCTTGGCCGCAGGAATGCC
>CAIOJL010000242.1 GCA_903858595.1 uncultured Spartobacteria bacterium
ATAAGTTGGACGAAAGCGCGGAGGTTGCCGGGAGTGCGGTGGGTGACTTCAAGGACGATGGCAGCGTTGCTGTTGTACTTGATTGCCATTCCTTTGCGGAGGTCGTTTGCGAGTGCCATGATGTCGTGGAGCAAGGGGTGGGGATTAAATGAGTTTGAGTCGGGCGAGATCCTGAGAGTCGACCACGCCCAAGGGGTTCCCCTTAGTATCCGTGACCACGAGATCGTCTATCCGATGCTGTTCTAGCACCATCAGAACCTCCGCAGCAAGTTTGTCGGCATGAATGGTTACCGGGCTTTGGGTCATCACCTCCCCAACGAGCCTGGTTCCGATCTGTGGATCGGTGGGGAAGCGGCGGGCAAAATCACCGTGGGTAAAGATGCCAGCAAGCTGACCCTCTTCGTTCACGACCAAGGCGGCGCCGGCACGTTTCTTGGTGAGTTCACGCAGGACCTCGACGACTGGGTCGCTGGTCTTGACGACAGCCGCTTCTTCCCCCCCCCGCATGATATCACGGACCTTGAGCAGGAGGGAGCGGCCGAGTTGACCGGCCGGGTGGTATCGCGCGAAATCCTCCCGGGTGAAGCCCCTCTCCTCAAGCAGAACCATGGCAAGCGCATCGCCCATAGCCAGCATCACAGTCGTGCTGGAGGTAGGAGCAAGGTTGTGGGGACAGGCCTCCTGAGTGACGGCGACATCGATGACAACGTCACTGGCTTTCGCAAGTGAGGAGGTTTTTCCACCGGTTAACGAGATTTTTTTCACATCGAATCGAGTGAGGGCTGGAAGGATGCGGAGCAGTTCCTCCGTCTCCCCGCTGTAGCTGAGCGTCAGGATGACATCCCCGTCGGAGATCATTCCGAGATCGCCATGGAGGGCATTGAGCGAATTAAGCACCACGGCGGGCGCACCGGTACTAGTCAGGGTTGCCGCGATTTTCTCACCGATATGACCTGACTTGCCGACGCCAAGGACGACGATCTTTCCACGACGCTCAATGGCCTCGCGCAGGAGAGTCACCGCTGCAGCAAAGCTCTCGTCCAGACGCTCGGAGAGTCGCTGCAGTTCATCGATTTCGATTGAGAGAACACGCCGTGCGCGCCCGAGGGAGTCCATCCGAGCAGTCTGAATGGTTCTGTGGCCAATGATCAACGCTGAAGGCACAATCTCATGAGAAGAGGTTGGCTCGGGAGGCTTGCCCCTTACTGCGAAAGGGGGCTAAAGTTACTTCATGAACGGCACGTTCCTCCGACCCGTCTTTATCTTTCTTGTCGCAGTGGCGCTTCTTGATGCCTCTTCTTTTGCCCAGCAGGCCGCATCGGATGCTTCGTTCGTGGCTCCAAAGCCCAAAAAAACCAAGATCGAGTCTAACCCGATCGAGAATCCAGCTCCCTATGACATCAACGGTGTGGTGGCCCAGGCTTTCAAAATGAAGCATCCGCTTCAGTTGATGAATCCTCTTGCCCCGAGGAAATATGGCGATGGCCATGACAATGTGACATGGGATCCCGATAATCCCGAGAAACCCAAGGGCATCATCCTGTTCGGTCTCCAGTGGTAGGGTTGTTAGTTACGGGCCAGGCGGGCAAGGCCGGACAGTTATGAATCAGGCCACGCTGCCGCCGGTTAAACCGGTGAAGATTGCATTTCTTTTTGTCTCGATGCCGGTCGGCGGTGCCGAAGATTTTCTCCTTTCCGCGAGCAAATACCTTCCGCCGGGTATTGAGGCGCGCTTTGTCTGTTTGCGGAGTCTCGGAGTGCTCGGCGAGGAGGCCAGAGATGCAGGTCTTCCGATCGATGTAGTTCCGGTCTTCCCCACCAAGCGAATGAATCCTCTCGGCATGTTGCGGCTTGCCCGGTGGTTCCGTGAGCACGGGATCCAGGTGATTCATGCCCAGTCCTATCACGATCAACTCTTCGGCGTGATTGCAGCCAAACTGGCTGGCATCCGATCGATCGTGCATCAGCAGAAGACCTTTCTGGAGCTCAAGGGAAGGAAGGGTTTTTTCATGCGACACATCTACCGCTGGGCCGACCATGTGATCGCCCTCTCGGAGGAGACCCGGCGTGATCTGATCGCGTCCTTCGGTCTTGATCCTGAGGAGGTTTCCGTCGTTCCGAATGCGATCGATCCTGAGATTTTCTGTCCGGTTAAGGATAGGTCTGCGGTTCGCTCTGCTCTTGGTCTTGATCCGAAGGAATTTCTCGCCGGATCTGTGGCCTCCCTTCATCCAACCAAAAATCACCAAGCCACGATCGGAGCGATGGCTTTGCTCACGAAGCGGGGAGCCGTTCTGCCAAAGTTTATGCTGTTCGGAGAGGGGCAGGACCGCCCTGTTCTGAAGAAGGGAATTGAGCAACATCAGTTGGGTGAGAATCTGATTCTGGCCGGTAAAAAGCGGCCCGTGGCCCCGTGGCTCCAGTCTCTCGATCTCTTCGTTCTGGCCTCCCACTGGGAGGGTCAGCCGCTAGCCCTGCTGCAGGCACTCGATTGCCGGATCCCCATTCTGGCCAGCCGCATCGAGGGGAACACCGCCCTGCTTACCGGTGAACATCCCGGTCTTTTTGAGGCGACCGACCATGTTACCTATGCGGATCTGCTGGAGGGGGCTGTGAGCGATGAGGCCTTCAGGCAATCGCTGCTCGAGTTCCAAGAAAAGCTGCCAAGGCCTTCGCTGCCTAAGTTGAGCCTTCAGCTCGCGGAGCTCTATAATCGATTAGCTGAGAAATCTTAGGCCGAAACCTGTTCGGCAAGTATCGAATCCACGGCATCCGTGACCATGGGGACGCTGATCTCCTGCATGAGCTGTTCGCCGGGAAGCTGATAACGCTCGGTCTCGACCATGCTGTCTTTGGATCGGACAACCCGATGGGGACATTTCCAAGGGCGGAACTGATAGGCAGGCGGGTGAGCAAAGAGTACAACGGAGGGGCACTGGACGGCCGCCGCTAGATGCATCGCCGCCGTGTCGACGCCGACAAAGAGTGAGGCCGAGCCGAGTAGAGCTGCGAGCTGTGTCCAGGAGAGCTTGCCTTTAGTGGAGAGGACTTTTCCCTCAAAGCCTTCGCAGAATATCTTGGCCTCCGCGATCTCGCGTGGGTTCGGACCGCAGCTAATCACGACTTGAGGGAATCTTGTCAGGAGTTCGGCGACCACCTGCTTCCAGCGATCCAAAGGCCATGATTTGGAAAACCAGCGGGTGGCGGCATGGACTGTCGCGAAGGAACCGGTGATCGCGCCTTCAAGCGCACCTTCCATTTGTGATGCGCGCATGGCTTCCCGGGCGAAACGCATCGGGGGTGGTTCCTCGGGCAGATCCAGTGTTGCCCGGACTGCGTTGTAGTCGCGGAGCACCTGATGCACCGGACCGTGGCCGGTCATGATGAGTCGGTTAAAGCGTTTTTTCCAAGACGTGGAGAGAGGGATTCCCTCAGGCCTTTCGTAGCTGTTCGTGCAGCGGATCTTGGCGCGACTGGCCGTGCAGAGAACCCTTCCTCTGTTGTTATCTCCCAACTCGAAGGCATAGTCGAAGCGAGTGCCTGCGATCACTGCAAGCGTGACGAGATCCTTGCCGAAATCACTCCTGGTACGGTGACCCTCCTCTGGTCGGGCCGTCGTGATGATCCGGTCGATCTCGGGGCAGCCGGCCAGGATTCCTTCTGTGCCTCGGCGTACAGCAACCCAGATCTCAGCATTCGGAAATTTTTCCTTGGTAGCAACAAGGGTTGGCGTGAGCAGAAGGTTGTCGCCGATATGTAGCAGCTTTGTGAAAAGAATCCGCATCGGCATGCCTGCTCTTGCCTCTGATTAGAGGGCGTGAACCGGGATCACGGTGACCGGGACGCGCGACTTGTGCAGCACCGAGGTCACCACGCTTCCGCTGAAGAGTTGGTAGACCGCCCCGTGGCCATGCGAGCCGAGGACGATCATCGTGGCTTGGGTCGACGCGGCCTGGTTCAGGATCTCGTCCACCGGGAGTGAGACGACGGCCACGGTCTCGACAGTCAGCCCTTTGGCACGGAGTGGGGCTGCGAACTGCTCCAAGCGCTCCTTGACCAGAGTCAGGTCGGCAGGGCTCATCGGAATCGGGGCCGTGATCACATCCATGGCCGCACCCACCGGAACATACGCGGCGATGGGCTCGGCGACATTCAGAAGTACAAGGTGTGCGTTCATGGCGGAAGCCAGTTCAGCCGCACTATCCACGACTTTCTGGGAGATCGGGCTCAAATCAAGTGCTGTCAGGAGGGTTTTCATACGGGAGCAGCATGGAACGGCGGCGGTTGCCTTGCCAGTCAAATGAGCTTTCTTTAGAGTAAGCAAATGGATGATCTTTTCGGCAGTGCCGCTTCCCCTCGGTTGGGTAAGGAGGGTTTCCTGCCTGCCGATGCGCCTCTGGCGGCCCGGATGCGTCCCCGCACGCTCGAGGAATATGTCGGCCAGAGCCATATTCTGGGTGAAGGGAAACTCCTGCGGCGTGCCATCGAAGCAGACCGTCTCTCCTCGGTGATCTTCTATGGCCCTCCGGGAACAGGAAAGACCAGCCTGGCAAAGCTGATTGCCAGCCGGACAAAGAGCCGCTTCATCGAGCTCAGTGGAGTCGAGGGTTCGGTCGCCGATATCAGGAAGGCAGTCGGCATGGCTGCTATTGAAGCAAGGAATGGCGGGCGGACGCTGCTCTTCATCGACGAGATTCATCGCTTCAACAGAGCCCAGCAGGATGCGCTCCTTCCCGATGTGGAACGCGGAATAGTCCGCCTGATCGGGGCGACAACCCAGAACCCCTTCTTTTCGATCAATAGCCCGCTGCTCTCCCGCTCGCAGATTTTCCAGCTGCAACCCCTGACGGTCGATGATCTGACGGCACTCCAGTTCCGGGCCGTTGCTGACCCCGAGCGCGGTCTCGGTACGCTCCCGATTGAGCTCGATGTGGATGCGGCCCTCCATCTTGCCACAGTCTCTGATGGCGATGCCCGCAAGTGTTTGAATGCATTTGAGATCGCAGCCAGAACGACCCCTTTCGGTCTTGACGGCAGGATTCATATTACTCTGGAAGCCGCCTCCGAAAGCATCCAGAAGAAGGCCATTGTCTACGACGGGACCGGTGACGACCACTACGACACAATCAGTGCCTTAATCAAGAGCCTGCGCGGCAGCGACCCTGACGCCGCCCTCTACTGGCTGGCCAAGATGCTCCATGCGGGGGAGGAATTGCGGTTGATCACGCGACGGTTGGTCATTTTTGCCAGCGAGGATGTGGGGCTTGCCGATCCTTTGGCGCTACCGCTGGCAATCTCCGCCCAGCAGGCTGTTGAGTTCGTCGGATTGCCCGAGGCACGGATTACGCTGGCCCATGCGACGGTCTATCTGGCGACCGCGCCCAAAAGCAACAGCGCCTATGCGGCCTTGGGGAATGCGGAAAAGGATCTGGCCCAGGGGCGCACGCTAGCGGTTCCCGCGCACCTGAGGGATTCCCACTACAAAGGGGCCAAGTCTCTGGGTCACTGCGAGGGCTACAAATACGCTCACAATTACGAGGGAGGTTATGTTCCCCAAGCCTATCTTCCGGAAGGGCGCGCCTACTACAAGCCGACTCGCCATGGCGCCGAGGCCCGTATCGCCGACCGTCTGGAGGCTTGGCGTGCCCAGTTTGAGGCAGCTAAAGAAGCCAAAGTAAAGCAGACGGGGAAAGATTAGGACTCACAGGGATACGTGAGCCAATAATCCTTATCGCTTCCTATCCACGGCTTGCATGACTGGCTTAAACCCAAAATTTGCGATAGCCAGAAGATAACAGTGTAGTGAGCATCACCTATATGGTGAGCCCGCAATACGAGATTGAGTACAGTGGCGAGAAGGTGACGGCATGGGGAGGGATGAGGTTGATGAAGGAAGTCCTTG